>DAISVV010000105.1:0-10601 GCA_036840015.1 Micropepsaceae bacterium | reverse complement strand
TTGCGCTCGACCTCATGCCCGGCAAGGATCCGGTCGATGACCTCCATCCCGCGCACCGATCCGATCCGGCACGGCGTGCACTTGCCGCAGCTCTCGATCGAGCAAAACTCCATCGCAAAGCGCGCCTGCCGCGCCATGTCGACCGTGTCGTCGAAGACCACGATCCCGCCATGCCCGACCAGCCCGTCGCGCGCCGCAAAGCTTTCATAGTCATAGACCGTATCGAACAACGCGCGCGGGAAATAGGCGCCAAGCGGCCCGCCACACTGCACGGCGCGCACCGGCCGCCCGCTTGCAGTTCCACCACCGATGCCATCCACGATCTGCCCCAGTGTCAGTCCGAACGGCACCTCATAGAGCCCGCCGCGCTTCACATTCCCGGCAAGCTGCACGGGCATCGTGCCCCGCGAGCGGCCATGCCCCATCGCCTGGTAGGCGGTGCTGCCCTGCGCAAGGATCCACGGCACGCTGGCAAGTGTAAGTACATTGTTGACGATCGTCGGCATGCCGAACAGGCCCTGATGCGCCGGCAGGGGTGGCTTCGCCCGAACCTGTCCCCGCTTCCCTTCAAGGCTCTCCAGCAGCGCCGTCTCCTCGCCGCACACATAGGATCCCGCGCCAATCCTCAACTCGATATCGAAGTCAGGCCCAAGCAGCCCCTCAGCCCGCGCTACCTCCAGAGCCGCAGCAAGGGTACGATTGGCCAGCGGATATTCGCTGCGCGAATAGATGTAGCCCTTGCCGGCCCCCACCGCGAAGGCGGCGATGGCCATGCCTTCAATAAGGCCCAGGGGATCGCCTTCCATCAGCATCCGGTCGGCAAACGTGCCGCTGTCGCCCTCGTCGGCATTGCAGACAACGAATTTCCGCGCGCCCGACGCCGCCGCGACTGTCTTCCACTTGATGCCTGCCGGGAAGCCCGCGCCGCCACGCCCGCGCAGGCCCGAGGCTGTCACCTCGGCAATCACCTGTTCGCGCCCGATGGTGCGCGCCCGCTCCAGGCCTTTCATGCCACCGCGCACGACAAAATCAGCATGGGAGAGCGGATCGATCACACCGCAACGCGCAAACAGAAGGCGTGTCTGCAGTTTCAGCCCCGGCAGCGCCTCGACAGGTCCGAGAAACAGCGGATGGGTCCCACCCTGCAGGATCCTGGCATCGACATCAGCAACCTTGAGCGGTCCATACCCCAGCCGCACACCGCCCCGCTCCACCTCGATAAGTGGCTCGAGCCAGTGCAGCCCGCGCGATCCCGTGCGTGTTACCTCCAGGGGCAAGCCGACCTTTGCGGCAACCGCACATAGCGCCGCCAGCACCGCCTCGACGCCACAGGCCACCGCCACGCTGTCAGCAGGGACGAAGATGCGGATCATGCCTCGCCCTCCACCAGGCTGATCACGTCCTGCGCCGACACGCGCGCGTGAACCGCCTCGCCCACCTGCACCGCCGGTGCTACTGAGCACAGGCCCAGGCAGAAAACCGGGGACACGGTAACCGCACCGTCCTCCGTCGTGCCGCCCCAGTCCAGCCTGAAATGTGCCAGCACCTGCGCGGCTATCGCATCGGCCCCCATGGCCTGGCAGGCCTCGCCCCGGCAGATCTTCAAATGCCGCCGGCCCGCAGGCTTCGCACGGAAATCGTGATAAAACGTGACGACGCCATGCACCTCGGCACGCGAGAGGTTCAGTCCCTTCGCGATCACCGGCACGGCGGCGCCGGGCACGCAGCCAAAGGCCGCCTGCACATCATGCAGCACGGGCAGCAGCGCCCCCTCGCGCCCGGCATGACGGGCGAGAATGGCAAGCACCCTGGCTTCCAGCGAACCTGTCGGCGTCATGGTGACGCCATGATAGCCCAACGTCATTGAGACGCCATCCCCGCTCCATCGCCCGGCCATCATCGCGCGCAAAGCTGAACACGGGATCAAGGCCGGCCGCAGTGATCGGCCGTGAAACCATCACGGCGCCAGCGGCACAGCCCCCTGCAGGGGCACCGAGTCTTGCGGCAACATCCTCAGCGTCAACCGTGCAGCGCCGTCCACGGGCCTCGTCGCATACGAGCGCGCCCCCGTCTGCCGGAAGCTCAGCACGACGACCTGGCGCGCCGTCAGGAACTCGACCGTCGTCCCACGCTGGCGCCAGGCTTTCACGGCTTTCAGCCTCGCCTCAAGCCCGCAGGGTCGCGCCACCACAGCCACCCCGTTGGGCGCCAGGCGAACCGTGCAATGGCGCGAGGTTAACGGCTCGACGACCACGGCCGTCACGATGGCGGGCACCGGCTCAGGTGGCGCCGAGGGATCAAGCGGGATGGGCTCCACGGCCAGGGCCCTGAACGGGCTCGCCAGCAGGAAGTAAAGGCCCAAAACCACATACGCCAAAGGATGAAACCCCAACGAATCTACATTCCGTAATGGTGGTTATGACGATTATGCCCTGACACTGATGCCCGCGCGACACGCACTTCTAGCGTGCCGACATTGACATGCCGCAACCAAGGTTAGCATTTTACTACGGTACGTATCAGAACTTTGGTGGGGCCGGAGTTCTGGGGGAAAACTGGGGGATTTTTTAGATGGGTAACGTTCGCTGCGCGCACTGGTTGCGTGCTGTTCTCATGGGTTCGGTAGCTGGCGCGGCAATCATGTCCGCTTCGCCGGCAAACGCCACCGTCAATCCCGACACAACGACGCCCGCTGCAATCGTCGATACGACGAACACGCAGCCCTTTTTCGTGGGACTGGGCATACGTAACGAGGCAGGCAACAGCGGCGGAACCTGCTCCGGCATGCTGATCAACCCTCGAACCGTCATCTTCGCCGCACACTGTGTCGATGGTCTGGCGCCGGGCTCGTATGATGCGCCCACGGGGGTCGGCAACCGCGCTGCTGTCGGGTACACCACCGACCCCACATTCGGCATTTCCAACCTGCGCAATTGGCTGTTCAGCCTCGACTTCGGCCCCCAACCTGGTGCCGACGGACGCGTGATGAATGACTCGGTCATGCTTTGGTATGATCCGCGCTCGCGTTTTGGTCCCGCACGCCCCGCTGGAGACGCAACCTTCCTTCCGGCGGACGTCGCCATAGCCGCTTTTGCTCGGGCAAACGAAGCGCTTGGCCGTGATGCGATCAACGGTACGATGCTGCTGTTCAGCCCCGTGACCACCCAGCCAAATGGGATCCAGGGCGGCTACGGCCAACTCGGAACTGAACCCGGAACCACCCGGACAAGCGACTTCCAGCGCCGTTTGGGGAGCAATAACCTCGGTTTCCTCGGCAACCAGCGCGACATCAATATTGCATTCTATGGTACGCCCATCGCTGACATCGTCTCGCCCGGCACGTCCACCTACCAGGACATGTACTGGACCGATTTCGACGATCCGCAACGTGCCACGCGGCCATTCTTCAATGGCCCGGGGACTACAGCGCTCAACGCATCGACCCTCGATGCGGACATATTCCCCGGAGCGGCAACCTCCAACGAAGTAAACACGGCACCAGGAGACTCCGGCTCGCCCTTGCTGACGACCGCATTTGGCCGCCAGGCATCGCTGGGCGTCCTGAGCCAGGGCTCACGGTTCTTCTTCGAGTCGCGCGGTAACGAGAATGACAACTTCATCCGTGCATGTCAGAACACCAATGTGGGATCCAACTTCTCCTGCCTCGGATCGGCATCGGGCTACAATCCGCTCTTCCTTTTCTGGGACCAGATCGTCGTCAATAATCCTTACAAGTACGTTCAGGCGACCGCAGGCGACGGCGAATGGACAAACGCATCTCGCTGGGTTCAGGAACTCGACCCGCTTTATGCAGTCCTGTCAGGCACGACCCTCGTCAACGGCTTGCCCGTGACCCCGGCACTGGGCGTGTCATCGGCGGCTGCAAACGTGGGAACAGTGCGAGCCAATCCGTCGCCACCAGCCTTGTGTGCCTTCACTGGAACATGTCCGCCCACCGGTGGCACGTCGCAACCCGCGCCCGGCGTCGTGACCCTGTCAGGGGATCAGACGATGGTCGGCACGGTGAACCTGAAGGATGGCGATGGCAGCCCGCAGGTGCTTGACCCGGTGCCACAGGCCCTCATCGGGGGCGCCAACGACCCGCAGGTTCTCAACCCGACGGCCGAAGCGGCCACGACGGGCGGCACGACGTCGCCGCTTGCCGTTGACACGACGCTGCCAGGCAACCCGATCGGCGCAACGATTCAAGCCAACCAGGCACTGCCCGGTCAGGTGACCCTGACGGGAGAGGAACTGGTTGGTGGGCTCACGTCGAACACAGCCCTTCCCGGCGCAGAAGGCCCGATCGGCCCGACTGATCAGGCGCTCACGACGGCATTGTGGTCCTCGGGAACACTTATTCCGGTAGGCTCGGGAGCCCTCACGGGCCCCGGCACGACGAACTTCGTGCCCGACAACACGAACGGCACGGCTGGCCTGCAGAACTCGACCCGCTTCTTCGAGGTCAATCTTCGCAATGCCGGCACGACGTTCCTGACCGGAACGACGGTGACGATCGACCGGTTGAGCGTAAGGGGTGCGTCCTCCGGCCTCAACATCCGCTCCGGCGCGCAGCTTAACACGACGATCTCGTCCTACGTCGACGCCGGCACGCTGACCGTGAACGGCGGCTTCTCGACCACGAACCTCTTCGTGCTCGGCGGCAAGGTGATGGGCGCCGGCACGATCACCGGAAACCTGGTGCACACGGCCGGCACGGTCGCGCCGGGCAACTCGATCGGCACGCTGAATGTCACGGGCCCCTATTCGCAGGGCCTCGGCGGCATCCTCGAGGTCGAGATGGCCGCAGGCGCAAGCGACGTACTGGCCGTGACCGGCAACGCCACGCTGGCGGGCACCGTGCGCTTCACCCAGTTCGGCGCCGCACCGACGCTGGGCCAGACCAACAACTTTATCACGACGGGCGGAACCGTCTCGGGCCGCTTCACCTCGGTCCAGGACCTGCTGCCCGGCGCGCTGTTCCCGGTGCTGACCTATGGCAGCAACTTCGTCAGCGTGACCGTCGCCGACTTCTGCTCGTTCGCCTCCGGCCCCGTGCAGACCCCGGTCTGCCAGGCGCTGAACAGCAGCGCGGTGCAGACGGATCCCGACATGATCCCGGCGCTCGGCGGCCTCCAGGCCCTCGACTCGGCATCGCTGTCGCAGGCCCTCGGCGCACTGAGCCCGACCCGCGCCAACGCGCAGGCCATGACGGCCTTCACGACCGGCGACCTCCTGCGCGGCCAGTTTGCCAACCGCGCCTACAGCCTGCTCGGCGCCGCCGGCGAGGGTGAAGTCGCCCAGATCGACCTCGCCCGCACACAGCTCGCCTCGGCCAGCCAGTCTTCCGAGGCCCTCGCCGCCGCAGCAACAGCCGCACTCGCGGCCAGCGCCGCGGCCGCAAGCGACATCGACCTGGGCAACGGCTACGGCCTCTTCTTCGCCGGCGACGTCGCCATCTTCGAGACCGACCAGGCCGGCGGCATCGGCACCGACAAGGCAGATGCAGCGGCCCTGACCGCCGGCATCGACCACAGCGATGGCCACGGCCTCGTGGCGGGTCTTGCCGTCAGCTACCTGCAGTCCACCGTGGCCCAGGACTACGGCCTCGGCGGCAGCACCAGCAGCGACGGCATGGCGATCTCGGCCTATGCCAGCATCGACCAGGGCGCGCTCTCGGCCGACGTCTACGCCTCGGGCGCCTGGCACAGCTACGAGACCGAGCGCACGCTGCTGCTCGCACCCTTCATCAAGGGCATCGCCAGCGGTGAAACCGACGCCTCGCAGATCCAGCTCGGCGCCGCGTTCGGCTACGACCTGGCCGCTGCAGACTGGATGCGCCTGGCCGCTATCGGCGGACTGCACTACATCAACGTCGACATCGACGCCTACACCGAGACCGGCGTGGGTCCGCTGGGGGCGGCCGTCAACGCCCGCTCGATCGACTCGCTCAAGAGCCAGCTCGGCGGCGAGATGGCGATCCATCTCGACCCGAACAGCAAGGCGCTGGTCCCGATGCTCCGCGTGGTCTGGAACCACGAGTTCATGAACGACCCGCTCGTCGTGACCTCGGGCTTCGCCGGCGCACCGGGCGCGACCTTCACGGCTCCCGGCCCCGACCTCGGCACCGACTGGGCAACCGTGGGCTTCGGCGTCCAGGGCCAGGTTGGCGCCGACACGAACTTCTACCTCCGCGTCCAGAAGGACATTGGCCGCGACGGTGCAGAGCACCACGAGGTTTCGGCAGCCGCCCGCTTCGGCTTCTGAGACGCTTGACGACTTGACAGGTCGGGGCCGGCAGCACCCACTGCCGGCCCCTTCCGATTCAAGGGGTCTGCGCAAGGCCGGCCCCGTGGAGCGCACGCCCTGACCCAGATCGACGCCTTCGCCCTGACACTCATCATCGAAGGTTGTGCGGCCCTCGCCATTGGCCGGGCGCTGGGCCTGCAGATGTCGGCCTGCGCACTGGCGGCCATGCTGGGAAGCATGCTCACCCACCCCGTGCTATGGATGGTGTTCTACGACGTCCATGCGCTCGTAGGCCCACTGACGACACCGCTGCTCGAGATGGCCGTGTTCCTGGCCGAGGCCCCGGTCTATCGCCTTGTCGCTGGCTGCCGCTGGATCGACGCGCTGCTGGCGTCCCTGCTTGTCAACGCAGCCTCATGGGGCGCCGGCGAGGTCATATACGCGATGGCCTGAACCCCTGGCCCAGCGCCATCAGCAGCACCGGCAACTCGATCCACGCATGGATCGCCGCCGCCACCGCATAGGCCGCGCGGGCATCCCGGTAGCTGATGGCATAAAGCGCAAAGGCAATCAGCGAGACCACGCCAACGATCACGGCAAAGCTGCGCCAGTCCGGCCAGCGCAGGAGCGACCCTCCCGGCACCGCTTCGCCCCGCGCCTGCAACAGCCGCGGCAGCAGCACGATCACCGCCACGTAGTGCATCGACTGCGCCACAACGGCGGCCGAAAAAAGGTTCAGGTCATAGGACTCCGGCGGCAGGAACGACATCAGCGGCTGGTCGCCCGCACCGAACATCGACATCCCCTGCAACTCCGGCAGCGCGAAGATCGCGGCAATGGCATTGTGGAACACGCCCGTGGCCACCAGGCCCGGCAGCAGAACGAAGGGAAGGAACAGGATCATCATCCACTGCCGCCGTTCCTCGCCCTTGGTGATCTCGGCCACGAAGCCGACCGGCGTCAGGTTGTGCAGCCACGCCCACGCCAGGAACGTCTCCAGGGGAAACAGGCTGGCCCCCGCCGCAAAGGCAAGCCCCGCCACCGCCCCGAGCCAGCGATGCGCCCGCATGTGCCAGGCTGCGACAAGCGCCAGGCAGGCACCGAGACCAAGCTCCATCGGCACGAAGATGTCAGACGGGATCCAGTGCGTCCCGTTACCCACGCGCCCCAGCGCGATCAGGCCGACAAGCAGCCCAAGGATCGACAGGAGCCGCGGCGAGGTACGCGAACTGAACCGCTCGTCGCAATAGCGCAGCTCATAGATGACATGCGGCAGCCCGAAGGCGCTGATCATCAGCACGAAGGTGGCGATGGGCGCGACCGCGACCCCGGCAATCGTCACCAGCGCCGCAGCCAGCGCGATGAGCCCGACACTGGCGAAGCGAAAGGGATGAAGCGACTGGACCTGTTCCATGGGCAGCCACCATGAGCGCCCGCGCCCGGGGCGTCAACTCGGCGAAGGCAGCCGCAAATTGCACCGGAAGGATCCAGCGCGCCGAAGTTGAGCAAGCAGCGGCAAATGGGGCCTCTCAACACACCAGGCTTGGCACAACACCTCCCACCGTGACGAAAGAAAAGCCGATAACACTCTGAAGGAAAATAAGAAGTGCCTGCAGGAAGCAATACAGGGACAGGTTGAAACCCCGCGCGACCCAAACGTTAACGTCGCAAGAGACTTGTGTACAACACACGTTACCCGCAACGCCTCGTGCGTTTTTGCAAATTGACCCCTATTACGAATCGGATCGGCTGATACAGTTTGTATCGAGAGTTGATTCTCTTCGCGCCTAGAGACGGGATGCCCCCCCTACCCAAGCGTTCCCGTCAAACCCATCGCCTAGGCGCTGAATGCGGCAGGTGTTCGCCCCCAACGACACCTGCCGCCCCTCTCTCCAGCTTCACGCAAGCATGACTTCGATGAGATGCGGCCCCGGCTCGGCCAGCGCCGCCTGCAGCGCCTTCACATAGGTCTCGTTGTCCTCGGCCCGCACGGCCTTCACGCCCATCGAGCGTGCCATCGCGGTGAAGTCCATGACGGGCTTCTCGAGCGACAGAAGCGATCGCGACCGCTCGCTCTGTGCCGTCGCGCCCACCCGGTCAAGCTCCATGTTCAGCACGAAATAGGACTTGTTGTTGAGCAGAACCGTGATGACGTGCAGGTTCTCGCGCGCCGCCGTCCAGAGACCCTGGATCGTGTACATCGCGCTGCCATCGGCCTGCAGGTTGATGACAGGCCGCCCCGGACAGGCAACCGCCGCGCCCACGGCAACCGGAATGCCCTGCCCGATCGCCCCGCCCGTCAGCGACAGCCAGTCATGGGGCGCCGCATTCTGGAACGCGAGATAGGCCCACAGCCCGCTTGAATTGGCCTCGTCCGAGACCACCGCCCCCTCGGGCAGCAGCGCCGCCGTGGCATTGGCAAAGGTCTCGATCGAGATCTTGCCTGCCCCAGGCAGCGCGGGCGCAGGCCCGTCCGCGATGACAGGTACAGGCGCAGCCCCCACCTCGGCCGCCAGTGCCTCCAGCACGTCCGACAGGTCATTGCCTGCGGACCAGGGCATGTGCACCTTGCATTCCGGGGACAGGAAGGTCGAAGGCTTGTTGGGATAGCCGAAGAACCCGACCGGCGCCTTCGTGCCGATGGCGACACACTGCCGGAAGGCCGAGAGCATGGGCACCGCCATCTCGCCGAGGTAAGGCACGCGCTCGGGCTTCGTGCGCCCGCGCCCGCGTGACAGGCGCGACATGAACGTATCGGTGAACAGCCGCGCGCCCGTCTTCTGCGCAATCGCCGCCGCCAGCCGCATCGGCCGCTCGAGCCCGCCATGCCCGCCGATCAGCAGCAGCGCCGGCTCGCCCGATGTGAGCGCGCGCGCAGCTTCGCGCACAAGCGCCGCATCGACCGGCGCCTTCTGCACCGCAGGCCGCCCCGCGCGCGCCGGCACCGCCCCCATGTCCGACCACGCAATGTCAGCCGGCACGATCAGCGTCGACAGCCCGCCATTGGGCCGCATCGCGATGTCAAAGGCCTGCCGCACCTTGTGGATCGCATCCGCTCCTGACACCGGATCCCCGATCCAGTCCGACACCGGCTTCGATACGGCATGGATGTCGCTCTGCAGCGGCGCATCATACTTGCGGTGGAACGTGGCGTGGTCGCCCACCAGGTTGATCATCCGCGAATGGGCGCGCTTGGCATTGTGCAGGTTGGCAAAGCCATTGCCCATGCCGGGCGCCAGGTGCAGCAGCGTCGCCGCCGGCTTGCCCGCCATGCGCGCATAGCCGTCCGCCGCCCCCGTGCAGACGCCCTCGAACAGGCACAGGATCGGCTTGATCCCGCCCACCCGGTCGAAGCTCGCCACCAGATGCATCTCCGAGGTGCCGGGATTGCCGAAGCAGGCGTCGACGCCCATGTCGACGAGTTCGCGCAGTATGGCTTCACTGACATTCATGGCCGGGGCTCTCTCTTGATCCGTGAGGCAGCGACGATACAGAACGCCCCCGGCCGCGCCAACAGCCTAGCCCTTGGCAATGGCCTCGGCCGCCCGGCGGGCCGTGATCACGCTCGACAGCAGGAACGTGCCCTCAAGCCCGCGCAGCCCGTGGCTTCCCCCGCCGCCAAAGCCCGCAGATTCGCCCACCGCATAGAGCCCGGGCACCGGCTGGTCCTTCTCGTTCAGCGCCCGGCTGCGCAGGTCAGTCACGATCCCGCCCAGCGACTTGCGCGTGACGATCCGCTCGCAGATCGCCATCAGCGGCCCGCCCTTGGCATCCAGGATACGCTGCGGCCGCACAAGCCGCATCCGGTCGGCCCGCCAGCCCCTCAGCCGCTCGATCAACTGCCGCTGCGGGTCCCCCGACTGCGCGTCAGCCGTGGCGTCGAAGCGCTCGATCTCGGCCTTCAGGCCCGCCGCGTCGATCCGCACCTCGGGACGCAGCGCCTTCATCTTCTGTGCCAGTCCCTCGACATTGTCCGCCACGACGATGTCCGGACAGTTCCCGGTCAGGTCATCGACCAGCCGCCGGTTGCCCAAGAGCATGTCCAGCGCAAACCGGATGATCCGCCGGTCACGCAAGGCGGTGTTCCAGTCGGCGCCCGAAGCCGCAAGCTCGGTCAGCGCGATGCGCCGGTTCAGCACCTGCCACGTAACGCCCAAGGGAGCGGTCGCCACGCGCTCCACCAGGTCCAGCGTATCGAACCCCGACACCATCGGCGGCATGAGGCGCCGCCCATGCGCATCAAGCCACAGCGCCGACTTCGGCGGGATCAGGCTGACACCATGTCCCTCCCACTTGGCCCGCGGATGGCGGATGCCCGCCGCATAGTTCCACATGGTGCCGACATTGCGCAC
>DAISVV010000104.1:0-10651 GCA_036840015.1 Micropepsaceae bacterium | reverse complement strand
GCGTTTTTCTTTCGCTCATTGGGGTCGAGCCAGCGCTTGCGCAGCCGGATCGACTTGGGCGTCACCTCGACGAGCTCGTCGTCCGCGATATAGGCGATAGCCTGCTCAAGCGTCAGGATTTTCGGCGGCGTTAACCGCACGGCTTCGTCCTTTCCGGAGGCCCGGAAATTGGTCAGCTGCTTGGCCTTCAGGGCATTGACGTCAAGGGCGTTGTCCCGGCTGTGCTCGCCGATGATCATCCCCTGATAGACCTTGGTGCCCGCATCGATGAACAGGAAACCACGCTCTTCCAGGTACCAGAGCGCATAGGCGGCGGCCTCGCCCTCGCGGTCGGCGATGAGCACGCCCTGTCGCCGTCCTTCGATGGTCCCGCGGTGGGGCCCGAAGGCGTGGAACACCCGGTTCATGATGCCCGTGCCGCGCGTGTCGGTCAGGAACTGCCCATGATAGCCGATCAGGCCCCGCGACGGCGCAAGGAAGGTGAGGCGGGTCTTGCCGCCACCCGAGGGCCGCATGTCCGTCATCTCGCCCTTGCGCAGGCTCATCGCCTCGATCACGACGCCGGAATAGGCCTCATCGACGTCGATCGTGACTTCCTCGATGGGTTCCTGCAGCTGCCCGTCAGGCCCCTCGCGAAACAGCACGCGCGGCCGCGAGATCGACATCTCGAACCCTTCGCGGCGCATCGTCTCGATCAGGACGCCCAGTTGCAGTTCGCCGCGGCCGGCCACTTCGTAGGCGTCGGCGTTCTCGGTCTCCTTCACCTTGATCGCCACGTTGCCTTCCGCCTCGCGGAACAGCCGCTCGCGAATGACGCGGCTCTGTACCTTCGCGCCCTCGCGCCCGGCGTAGGGTGAATCATTGATGCCGATGGTGATGGCGATCGTCGGCGGATCGATCGGCGTGGCGGGAATGGGCTGCGCCACCTCGGGATCGCACAGCGTGTCCGACACGCCCGCGATCGTCAGCCCGGCGATGGCCACGATGTCACCCGCGCCGGCCTCGTCCACCGGAACGCGTGTAAGGCCGCGAAATGCAAGGACTTTCGTGATGCGCCCGCGCTCGATGGTCTCGCCTTCGCGCGACAGGACCTTGATGGCGCGGTTGGCATTCACGATGCCCGATTCAATCCGCCCTGTCAGGATGCGACCCAGATAGGGATCTGACTGGATGACGCGCACGAGCATCGAGAACGGATGGGCGCTCGACGCCGTGGTGGCGATGGATGGCGCCGGCACGTGCGCCACGATGGTCTCGAAGAGAGGGGTCAGGTCGCGCCGCTCGTCCTTCTCGAAGTCCCTGACCGCCCAGCCGGCTCGGCCGCTGGCATAAAGGGTAGGGAAGTCGAGCTGCTCGTCATTCGCGTCGAGCGCGGCAAACAGGTCGAAAACGTCGGTGTGGATCTCGTGCGGCCTTGCGTCGGACCGGTCGAGCTTGTTGACGACGACGATGGGCTTCAGGCCCAGCTTCAGCGCCTTCGATGTCACGAACTTCGTCTGCGGCATCGCACCTTCGGCCGCGTCCACCAGCAGCACCACGCCATCGACCATCGACAGGATCCGTTCCACCTCGCCGCCGAAATCCGCGTGTCCGGGCGTGTCGATGATGTTGATGCGCGTGCCGTTCCAGTCGACGCTCGTGCACTTGGCAAGGATCGTGATCCCGCGCTCGCGTTCCAGTTCGTTCGAGTCCATGGCGCGCTCCATGACCTGCTGGTTCTCGCGGAAGGTTCCGCTTTGCTTCAGCAGTTGGTCGACGAGCGTCGTTTTCCCATGGTCGACATGGGCGATGATGGCGATGTTGCGCAGATTCATTGGATTGTCTTGGAGTTGTGAGGCGCGGGTATAGCCGCTCCGCTGCAACGCAGCAAGTAAGCCCCGGTCTGCGGACTGCGGCCTATTCGACCTTCTGCCACGTGCCGCGCTCGGCATCGTGAATCAGCAGCACGCCGGTTTCGAAGTCGAAATGCCAGCCATGCACCCTCAGCCGGCCCTGCACCATGCGCTCGCGGACCCAGGGGAACCCGGTCAGGTTAAGCACGCTGTTGCGGATCACGGCCAGCTCAGCCTGCAGCCGCTGCTCCTCGGCCGACAGGGTCTCGAAGTCCGGCGGGAAAAGCTTGCGGGCCGGCGCGGCAACCTCGACCCAGGGCTGCAGATAGTCGGTCTCGGGCAGGCCCTGGCCCGCGCTGACCAGGGCGGCGACGCCACCGCACCGCGCATGACCCTTCACGACGATGTCGGTGACACCCAGCACCTTGACGGCATATTCGACCGCGGCCGCAATCGAGCGCGGGCGACCATCCGGATTGTGCGGTGGCACGATGTTGGCGATGTTGCGCGCGACGAAGATCTCGCCCGGCTGCGCATCAAGCACGAGGCTCGGCGATACCCGGCTGTCCGAGCAGCCGATGACCAGGACCTGCGGCGACTGCCCCAAGCGCGCAAGTTCACGGTATTCCTGCTGCAGGCGCCGATGCGTGGTGCGCCTGAATTTCCGGTAACCCTCAAGCAGCCTTTCGGTCGTCATCGAACGCGCACCGGCACCACGTGGAAACACCGCGCCGGCCACAGGCTTAATGCCCGGGCGCGCAGCGGTGTCAATAATCCGGAGATTTTGCGTTAAATCTTTCGGTCCGGCAAGATTGCACAGATATGTTGTGCAAAATGAGCCGTGGGCCCGGACACGAATGTCACACCGCCGGGCTTGCCCTGCCGGCAGCCGGGCGGATCCGCCTCAGCGATAGCAGGCCACGATGCCCGTGAAGCCGCCAGCCTTGCGGCCGATGACGGCAGCCGCAGGCGGCCCATCGGTGGCGCCGTCCGACGCGGTCTGCGCCCGCGCAATGGCGCTCATCGTGCCGTCGCTCTTGAGATAGCTCACGTTGTTGGCAGCAAGGAAAGTCCGCAGCACCGACGCCTTGAGCGCGAAATTGACGTTCTGCGCGATGTCGCCGCTCGACTTGAGCTCCTGCGCGGCATTCAGCTTCGACGTCACGACGCCGATGACCCGCCCGGAACTGTTGAGGACCGGCCCGCCCGAATTGCCAAGCTGGATCGGGGCCGACATCTGGAAGAACCGCGTATCGTCCCTGAGACCCGACAGGGCCGTGACGGAGCCCTTGGTCAGGTTCCCCGAGCTCGACAGCTGCCCGAGCAGGGGATAGCCGAACACGATCACGTCGTCGCCCGCGTGCAGGCGCTCGTCATCCTGGAACACGGCGCTCGCCTCGGGCCTCTCGCTGATCTTCAGCAACGCCAGGTCATTCATCGGATCGCTTGCAGTCACCGTGGCGGGAACCGCATCCTCGCCGCCACCCATCTGGAACGACACGGCGCCGCATTGCTGCACGACATGGAAATTCGTGACGGCAGCACCCGATGCGTTGACGACGAAGCCCGTCCCGGTCCTGAGCAGCTTGATCCCGCCGGTGTCAGCGCGCGAGGGCGCTGTCTCGGGCGCAGCCTCCGGCTTGGGGGCAGGCGCCGCAGCCTCGAGCTGCGAGAGCCGCGCCATCGTCACATCGGGAAACTCGAAGCCGTCGCAAAGGCTGATCACCGCACCCTGGCAGCGATGGCTTGCCTTCTCCGAATTCGATCGCTCGATGCTGCGCTGGTAGTATTGCCGCGCAAGGGTGATCTCGCCGAGCCCCTCGGCGGCACGCCCGAGGTAATACCAGCTCAGGTCGTTGTTGATGCCCTTGCGCTGCACCACGTCGGCCAGATCGCGCCACTGCCCGCTGGCGAGGTGTTCATAGGCGGTATCGCGGTAGAGCGCCCACTCGGCGGCTTCGAGCGCGCCCATGGGCAAGGTGACATTGCCGCCGCGAAACGCGTCGAACCGCGCCATGGCCGCCTGGTCTGTCGTGTTGACCGTCGTCGACATGGCGCAACCGGCAACCCAGAGGGCCACCGCCAGCATGGTGACAAACCGCACGCTATTCCCCCCGAAACCCCCAAGGCACGCATCGCAGGCGGCATCCCACAGCCCCCGCGGGAATATTCATAATCCGAATCCCCCATGAAGGCGAGTCGGAAGCAGGCCGGTGCGCGATGGATTGGCGTCTTGGTTGCCGACCGCGCCGGGCCGTCAGGGTCCGGGCACCGGCGCCGGCACGTCCAGCCGGTTGGACAGGGCCAGCGTGAGCTTTGTGTCCCGCCCGTAGACATCCGGGCGGAAGTGAACGGATCCATCGGCCTCGACAAAGGCGGTCTGGTACGTCAGCACCACGGGCATGGGGTCAGGTAGGCTCACCCGCAGCGTCCGGCCGCTGTCGATCGCCGCCTTGATGGCCTTGGGGTTCCAGTCGGGATCCCCGGCCAGCAGCGCCTCTGCAAGCTCGAGCGGGCGCTCCAGGCGCACGCAGCCATGGCTCGCCGCCCGCTCCGGGTCGGTAAACAGCGCCCGTGCAGGCGTGTCATGCAGATAGACCGAGTAGGGATTGGGAAAATCGAACTTGATCCGCCCCAGCGCATTCCACGGCCCGGGGCTTTGCACGAGCTGGCCCCCCTGCCACGACATGTGGTTCTTCTTCAGGTACTTGCGGTCTCGCTTCACGTGCGGCTCGATCTCGTTGACGATGATCGACCGCGGGATCGTCCAGGGCGGGTTGAACACGATGGAGTCGATTGCGCTGCTCAGTTCGGGCGTCTCGTGCCGGGGCGCGCCGATCACCGCATTCATGCGTAGCACCCGCCGGCCGTCGCGAAACAGGACTGCCGTCGCCGCCGGGAGGTTGACCTCGACCCGCGTCGATGGCAGGTCGGCAAGCGTGCGCCTGAGCCGCTCGAGGTTCAGCGCAAGCGTCGCCAGTCGCTGCCCGACCGATATGTTGAGCCGCTCGATCGTGCCTGCCGTCAGCGTGCCATCCGCCCTCAGCCCGTTGCGCCACTGGAAGCGCGCAAGACCCGCCCGCAACGCGTCATCGAAGAGCGCAGATCCATTGTCAGCCGCAAGATCCCCCTCGGCATGCAGCCGCGTGCGCAAGGCCGTGTGATCGAGCGCCCGGCCGCGCGAACGCGCAAGGGCCTCGGGCAGCATCTGCCACCCGCCGCTGGCGGCGATCTGTCGATAGCGCACAAGGCCGGCCTGAAGCTGCACATACGCCGGATAGCGCGGGGTCAGCCCGCCGAGCCAGGCAGCTGGCGTCCCCTCCCGCAGCGCCCGGGCGAGCGCTGCCACGCGATCGGCCTCCGTCATGCGGTCAGCCGGCGCATCGGGATTGGCCTCGGCAACCGGTCCGACCCCCTCGCTGACATAGCGCGCGTACTTCAGTGCGGCATCCGTGATCAGGACGTCGCGCAGCATCACGGCATCAAGGCGCATGTCGAAGCCAAGGTCGGCGATCGGCGCGGCATGGAACAGGACCGGGTCAAGCCCCTGGTCGGGCGCTGCCGCCAGCACGCTGGCCACCGCCGAACCATTGCGGGGCGACCAGGCGCAGTCCTGACCATGCAGGTCATAGAAGCGCCTGACATTGATCAGGTCCACGGTCTGCAGCAGCCGCGCGCTGTTTAGCAGCCGTCCCAGTCCGGGGCACGACGGCACCTCGGTGGAGGGCAGGGGCGCCGGCGCGCGCTCCTGCAGGTCGGGCATGGGCTGGGACAGTGCCGCAGGCGCACCCATGCAGGCCGCGAGCGCGACAAGCGGCAACAGCAGGGCAAGCCAGTGATGTCGGGCACGCATCCTCCAACCCCCCGGGGAATGAGGTGCCAGACTACAGCAAATCTTTGCAGCGCCAACAGCCGCCTGCTACCCGCAGGCGCCCGCCCGGTGTGACGGCACGCACAGAGTGTGGCGACACGAAGGTGTCGCCGCAAAGATTGCAGCTTGGGGACACAAAACGGTCAAGTTCCGGGACGATGGTTCCTGATGCGTCCCATCCTCACTTTTCTTCCGCTGAAACGCTAACAATTGCTGTTGTTAGGCTCTAGTATGACGACCTGACTCTCAGCCTCGGGGAACATTCATGTCACGCCTGATGATCGTGCTGGCCGTTGTCGCCGCACTCGTTGCATCGATCCTTGTCTCAAGCCGCTGGTACCCGCAGACGGGCACGGCCATGTTCGCCGAAGAGGACGAATTCATCTTTGGCGGCGGCGGGGAACAGGTCGCCTCTGCGCCTCCGGCCACCGGGGACACCACCGCGACCGGCGTCGCCTCCCAGCCCGAAGTCGAGGCGCCGTACTTCGCGTTCCGCAGGCTCGAGGTCCAGACATCCGGCGAAACCCCCGAAGCCTGCCTCGTCTTCACGCGCAAGCTCGATGACAGCGGCAACGTGCGCTACGAGGATTACCTCAAGTTCGATCCCGAGCTGACTTTCGCCGTGCGCGTGACCCAGGAACGCCTCTGCATCCAGGGTCTCTCCTTCGGTAAGACCTACACGCTCCAGCTCAGGGAAGGCCTGCCCGCGCTCAAGGGCGACAAGCTGACCAAGTCCGAATCCTTCCCCGTCGCGCTGCGCGACAAGCCTTCGCTCGTCCGCTTCGGCAATGGCCTGGTTCTGCCGCGTGACACGGCCGACGGTGTTCCCATCACCACGGTCAACGTGGCAAGGCTCGACGTGAAGGTCATTCGCGTCGGTGACCGCCTCCTGTCGCAGCTCCAGACCGGGGTCGTGGACCAGCGTGAATTCTACGAATACGACCGCGACACGCTCGAGAACACGCAGGGCCAGGTCGTCTGGCAGGGTCAATTGTCGATCCCGGGCAATCGCCGCAACGACGAGGCCATCACCCTGTTCCCGCTGCGCAAGGCCCTCAAGCAGGTGCTGCCCGGCGCCTACCTCGTCATCGCAACCGACGCCGCCGAAACCAGCTCCACCGACGAAAACGAATACTGGAAGCCGCGCGCGGCTCAGTTCGTCGTCAACACCGACATCGCGCTGACAAGCTTCCGCGGCCGCGATGGCCTGACGGTCTTCGCCCGCTCGCTGCGCTCGGCCGAACCCCTGTCGGGCATCGAGCTCGCCCTCGTCGCGCGCAACAACGAGGAGCTCAAGCGCGTCAAGACCGGCCCTGACGGCCGCGCGACCTTCGACGCGCCGCTTGTCCGCGGCAAGGGTGGCTCCGAACCCGTGGTGATCATGGCCTACGGTGCCGGCGCCGACTTCTCGTTCCTCGACCTGCGCCGTCCGGCCTTCGACCTCACGGATCGCGGCGTCGAAGGGCGCTCCAACCCGGGCGAGATCGACGCCTACATGTACACCGACCGCGGCGTCTATCGCCCCGGTGAAACGGTCAACGTGACCACGCTGCTGCGCGACCAGCAGTCACGTGCGATCACCAACACAATGCTGACCTTCGTACTCTCGCGGCCCGATGGCCGCGAGGCGAAGAAGTGGACCCAGAAGAACCTGCTCGGGGGCGCCTCCGGCGATCCCGTCGTGCTGACCGACACGGCCCCGCGCGGCCGCTGGCAGGTGGCCGCCTATGTCGACCCCAAGGGCGAGCCCATCGGGCGCGTCGCCTTCGATGTGCAGGATTTCGTTCCCCAGAAACTGAAGGTCGAACTCAAGGCGGCCCAGGAAATCCTACGTCCGGGCGAGGTCGCCAGCGTCAGCGTCAGCAGCCGCTTCCTCTACGGCGCTCCGGCCGCCGGCCTCGGCGGCGAAGGCACCATGACCATCAATGCAGACCCCACCCCGTTCGACGGCATCGCCGCGCTCAAGGGCTATGTCTTTGGCAAGGTCGACGAGACCTTCCAGGGCACGCAGCTCACCATGGCCGTCACCGAGACGGATGCCCAGGGCCAGACCGCTGCCACCGCGCGCATCGAGGATCTGCCCGAGACATCGCTGCCGCTGCGCGCGGACATGACAATCTCGGTCTACGAGCCCGGCGGACGCACCACCTCAAGCCAGGTGTCGCTGCCCGTACGCACACGCGACACGCTGATCGGCGTGCGCCCCGGCTTCCAGCTGAACTCGGTGCAGGAAAATACGCCGGCCAGCTTCGAGGTCGTGGCGCTCGACGAGCGTGGCCGCCAGAAGGCCGTCGATAATGTCACTTGGGAACTCGTCTTCGAGGACGTGGACTATCGCTGGTACCAGGTCGACAATGACTGGCGCTACGAGCGCGTGATCAACGACCGCATCATCGAGGGTGGCAAGACCGACCTGTCGGCAACATCCGCCTTCAAGGTCTCCAAGTCGCTGCGGTGGGGTTCGTATCGCCTGACGGTCTCCGACCCGAAGAGCGGCGCGACCACCGCCTACCGCTTCTGGTCGGGCTGGGGCAACGGGGCCGACAATGATCGCCCCGATCGCGTCGCCGTGCTGGCCGACAAGGACATGTACGCCTCCGGCGAGACCGCCCGCATCAAGATCTCGCCGCCCTCCGACGGCAAGGCCCTGATCGTCATCGCGTCCAATCGCATACACATGACGCGCATGGTCGATGTGTCGGCCGCCGGCACGACCGTGTCGATCCCGGTCTCGTCCGACTGGGGCGCAGGCGCCTACGCGCTCGTGACGCATTATCGCCCGCTGTCCTCGACCCAGTCGCGCGCTCCCGTGCGATCGATCGGCGTCGCCTGGCTGTCGGTCGATCCGGCACCGCGCTCGCTGGCGCTCGCCATCAAGGCGCCAACCCGGATCAAGCCGAACCAGAAGGTCACGATCCCGATCGAGGTAAAGGGGCAGGGCTGGGGTGAATCGGCATTCGTCACCGTTGCAGCCGTCGATGAGGGCATCCTGCAGCTCACGGACTTCAAGTCACCCGATCCCAACAAGTTCTACTTCG
The DNA here is from genome assembly GCA_036840015.1 of Micropepsaceae bacterium. GTDB lineage: Bacteria > Pseudomonadota > Alphaproteobacteria > Micropepsales > Micropepsaceae > SZUA-430. Next base: position 1,910 of record DAISVV010000104.1, on the reverse strand, counting down.
GCAAGCGCAGGCTTGGACTGGACATGCGCGACGACTACGGCCGCCTGATCCAGGCCGATCGGGCCATCCTAGGCGAGCTGCGCTCCGGTGGTGACGCCATCGGCGGCCGCTCCCTGTCGGTCGTTCCCCAGAAGTCGGTCTCGCTCTTCTCGGGCATCGTCTCCGTCGCCAACGGCACGGCCAACGTCACGCTCGACGTTCCCGACTTCAACGGCGAACTGCGCCTGATGGCCGTCGCCTGGTCGGCCAACCGCGTCGGTCGGGCCGAACAGCCCATGACCGTGCGCGATCCCGTCGTCGCCGAAGTCGTCCTGCCGCGCTTCCTTGCGCCTGGCGACCGGATCCTCGCCGCACTCAACATGCACAACGTCGAGGGCGCGCCAGGACAGTACACGGCGATCGTGCGCGCCGAAGGTGCGGCCGCCAGCCCTGGCGGACAGACGCGCGCCGCCACCACGCTGGCCAAGGACCAGCGCACCCTGGTTCTCGTGCCGCTCGAAGGCGTAAGCGCGGGCGTCGGCAAGGTGTCGCTCAGCGTCACTGGCCCCGGCGGCTTCAAGGTCGACCGCTCATGGCCGATCGAGGTGCGCGAGCCGCAGCTCCCCACCTCTGTCGAGAACACCGTCGTCCTGCAGCCCGGCAAGGAGGACCGCTTCGGCAGCGACCTGCTGTCGTCCTTCAAGCCCGGAACCGCAAAAGTGGCGGTGACCGTGACGGGAGGCCGCGGCTTTGATGACGTGCCAGGCCTGCTGCGCTGGCTTGACCGCTATCCCTTTGGCTGCCTCGAGCAGACTGTCAGCCGCGCCTTCCCGATGGTCTACTACAACGACATGGCGCTGCTCGCCGACGTCAAGCAGGACCGCAGCATCAGGGATCGCGTGCAGGATGCCATCTGGCGCGTCCTCGACATGCAGACTTACAACGGCAGCTTCGGCATGTGGAGTTCCGTGTCGGGCGAAGCCGATGCCTACATCGCGATGTTCGCCATCGACTTCCTGATGCAGGCCAAGGCCCAGAACTATGTCGTGCCGGAGGAGGCCATCGACCGCGCGCTCGGCTGGGTGCGCAAGGCCGCGGGCGCCGAAGGCAGCGGCGATCTCGCCAGGTCCTACGGCTTCTACCTGCTCGCTCGCGCCGGCTCGCTCAACCCGGGTGAGCTTCGCTACTTCGCCGACAACAGGGTCGACGGGATGCAGAGCGCCATGGCGCTCGGCCTCCTCGGGTCCGCCCTGAGCGAGATCGGCGACCGCTCGCGCGCCGCGCCAGCTTTCGCCAGGGCACGTACCATCGCGCTGCAGGCAACGGCCGACAAGTACAAGGTCGACAGCTACTATGGATCGCTCCTGCGTGACATCTCGGGCCTGACGGCGGTATCGGCGCGCGCCCAGCAGGCAAGCTTCGTGCCCGACCTCGTTGGTCGCGTGCAGGGCTTCGATCCGCGCCTGAACCTGACCACGACCCAGGAAAAGGCCTGGATGCTCCTTGCCGCGCACGAGGTCGAGGAAGCAACGCCCCCCGTCAATGTCGCGGTCTCGGGCGCAACGGCTGTCCAGAAGGGCAAGGTCCTGCGCTTCAGCCCGGGCCTCGCCCAGGTCGAAGCCGGCATCTCGGTCAGGAACAACGGCCAGCGTGACGCCTGGCGCATCGTCTCCGCCGAAGGCATCCCGGCAGCTCCGCTGCCGGCCGAAAGCAGCGGCGTGTCGGTGAGCAAGGCCATTCTCACCATGTCGGGCCAGCTTGCGAACCTCTCGGCGGCGAAGCAGAACGACCGGTTCATCGTGCACGTCTTCGGCCAGCTCGATGATAACCGGGCCCGCCTGATGGCGCTGCTCGAACTGCTGCCGGCCGGATTCGAGATCGAGGGCGTGGTCCAGCGCAAGGAGGACGGATAGACAAACTAAACCTTCCTC
>DAISVV010000103.1:0-10706 GCA_036840015.1 Micropepsaceae bacterium | reverse complement strand
CACGCGCGCGGCGTCGTAGCCGTTGCCGGACAGGAGGGCGTCGATCTCGCGCAGCGCGCTGACGCCTTCCCTGCCCTGCACGCTTTCGCCCACGAGGCGGGCGAGTTCATCGCAGACATCGGTGCGGCTGGCCCTGCTGGCGCGGGTGAAGGCAATGACACGCGCGATCGCATTCGGTGAGAGGCCGGCGCCCTTGGTGAAGTCGCCTGATTCATCCTTGCGGCCTGCGCCGAGGAGCTGGGTCACGCCGTCAACGCCCAGACGGTCGAGCTTGTCGATCGCGCGCAGCACGCCGAGGCGCTGGACCTCGTGCTCGGCACCGCTGCCGATGCCGATGGCCTCGAGGATGCCGTTCAGGATCTTGCGGTTGTTGACCTTGACGATGTAGTCGCCCGACAGGCCCAGCGCGTCGAAGACGTCGCAGAGCATCATGTAGCCTTCGGCGTCAGCCACGGGAGATGCCGTGCCGACCGTGTCGGCGTCGAACTGCATGAACTCGCGGTAGCGGCCGGGGCCCGGCTTCTCGTTGCGGAAAACGAGGCCCGACTGGTAGCGGCGGAAGGGCTTTGGCAGTGCGTCGTAGTTCTCGGCCACGAAGCGGGCGAGCGGCGCGGTCAGGTCGTAGCGCAACGAGAGCCACTGCTCGTCATCGTCGCGAAAGGCAAAGACGCCCTCGTTGGGGCGGTCCTGGTCGGGCAGGAACTTGCCGAGCGAATCGGCAAACTCGATCGACGGTGTCTCGAGCGGGTCGAAACCGTAGGATTCGTACACGCCGCGGATCGTCTCGAGCATGCGGCGCTCAGCGATGAGGTCGGCGCCGAGGCGGTCGCGGAAGCCGCGCGGCTTCTCGGCGGCGGGCTTGTTTGGCTTTTCCTTGGACATTTCCAGTCGTTCTGTCGCGGGGATGGTTGCGCCTAGCATGTCACGGCCGGAAGTGCGAGGCCATGGCGGAGACCCGCCACGGAATGCGCCAAAACGTCATGCACGGCCGGCTTTCGCCGACCGTGCAGGTAACCCCGGCCGTTAACCGATGAGACTATTGCGGCTGTTCGGGGGCGGCAGCCTTCTTTTGCTGCTCGGCATAGGCCGCATTGGCCAGCGTGATGATGTAGGCGCGGATGTCCTTGACGTCCTGTTCGTTGACCACGTCGGCGAAGGAGGCCATGCCGTTGGCGGCGAGCTCGCCGTCGAGAACGATCTCCTTATAGCGGGCGAAGACCTCGGGTGAGGACATCCGCAGGTCGGGCAGCAGGCCCGAGCTCATGGCGAAGAAGCCATGGCAGACGCCGCAGTAGCGGTGATAGGTCTGGCTACCCTTGGAGATCTGTGCTGCGGCGAAGGTCTCGACGGGCGGCTGGACCATGGGTTCGCGCATCTGCTCGACGACCTCGAGCTTGGCCTTGCCGCCGATCTTGTAAGCCAGGATCTTGCCGTTGTTCGCATAGCGATTGATGGCGTTGCCGGCCTCGGGCACCAGCGTGACGCCCACGCCACCCCAGCCGGCGAGGACGGCCACGTATTGCTCGCCGTCGATCGCATAGGTCACGGGCGGCGCGATGATGCCGATCTTCGTCTCGGTCTTCCAGACTTCCTCGCCGGTGTCCGCCTTCCACGCGCGGAAGGTTCCATCACCGCCACCCTGGAAGACGAGGTTGCCGGCGGTTGTCAGGACGCCACCATTCCAGAAGACCGCATGCTTGTTGCGCCAGACTTCCTTCTGGGCGACAGGGTCCCAGGCGATGAGATTTCCTTCAACCGATGGCAGGGGCTGCCCTGCCCTGATCGCCGCTTCGGTCAGGGTCGCGATCATGCCGAAGTCGACACCCGTGTTCCACACACCCGGCTTGATGCTGCGCGACTTGTCGAAGGTGAAGAGCTGCGCGGTGAGCTGGGAGGGAATGTAGACGAGCTTCGTGTTCGGATTGAACGCCATGGGCTGCCAGTTGTGCCCGCCATGCGGCGAGGGCTGCACCATCTTCGGCTCGTTGCGATAGGCGCTCGAGGGGTCCTCGATGGGGCGGCCATTCGCGTCGAGCCCCTTGGCCCATGTCACCGGAACGTAGTTCTTGCCCGAGATGAACTTTCCCGTCTCGCGGTCGAGGACATAGAAGAAGCCGTTCTTGGGCGCGTGCAGCAGCACCTTGCGGGGCTGGCCGTCGATCTCGAGGTCGGCGAGGATGATGTGCTGGGTCGCGGTGAAGTCCCAGGTGTCGCCAGGCGTCTGCTGAAAATACCAGGCCATCTCGCCCGTGTCCGGCCTGATGGCGACGATCGATGAGACATAGAGATTGTCGCCGCCGCCGGGTGAGCGCAGGTAACGGCTCCACGGCGAGCCATTGCCCGTGCCGATGTAGAGAAGATCGAGGTCGGGGTCGTAGGCCATGGAGTCCCAGACCGTTCCGCCGCCGCCGACTTCCCAATACTTCCAGCCCTGCGCATCGGACTTCCATGTGGGCATGGCCGCCTTCAGGTGCTCGCCCTCGGCGGGAAGCTTCGGGTCGCCCGGCACGGTGTAGAAGCGCCAAAGCTGGCGGCCGGTGTCGGTATCATAGGCGGTGATGTAGCCGCGCACGCCCAGTTCGCCGCCACCGTTGCCGATGATGACCTTGTCCTTGACGATCCGCGGGGCGCCGGTGATCGAGTAAGGCTTGTTGCGGTCGATGGTGTTGATGTCCCAGACGGGCTTGCCGGTCTTGGCGTCAAGGGCGACAAGACGCCCGTCGATGGTGCCGACATAGACGCGCCCCTTCCAGACAGCGACGCCGCGATTGACGACATCGCAGCAGGGCTTGCGGCCCCACTCGCGCGGGACTTCCGGATCATAGACCCAGAGCTGCTGGCCGGTCTTCGCGTCGAGAGCGTAGACGACGCTCCAGGTGCCGGTCGCGAACATCACGCCATCCTTGACGATGGGCGAGGCCTCGAGGCCGCGAATCGAATCGGTATCGTAGCTCCAGGCGAGGCCCAGATCCTTGATGTTGGCGGTGTTGATCTTGTCGAGCGGAGAGTAGCGCTGCTCGCCATAGGTGCGGCCATGCGCCAGCCAGTTCTGGGGTTCGGCATCCGCAGCCTGTATCCTGGCGCCGTCGATGTCGGCCGCCTGGGCCAGCATCTTGTGCATGGCCTGGGTCTGGGCAATGTCGGGGGTCTGCGTCCCTGAAATCACGTTGGTCACAGTCGTGGCCGGGCCGCCGAAGCGGGCGCCGAGCACCGGTATCGCCAAAACTGCGCCCACGGCGGCGGCCACCATCCAAAGACGAGCGTTCTCGGAAGCCATTCTCAGTTCCCATCCCCTGCACACATTGATCGAGCTGGCAGCGTAGCGACAGGCAGACACGGCCGCAACGGGTGCGGGCACACGGTGTCGACTAAATTCCACACCCGGGCAGTGTCACGACGAAGGTGCTGCCTGACGGCAGTGCCACGCCGCCCCCGTGCAGGCGCGCAACCTGCCTGACGATCGCAAGGCCGAGGCCTGCGCCCGTTTCACCCGCCGCGCTGGTGGGCCTGCGGAAGAAGGGTTCAAACACACGCTCGCGATCCTGCGGCGGCACGCCCTCGCCTGCATCGGTGACCTTCAGGAGAACCTGCGTGCCGGCGCGCGATACATCCACCTCGACCGGGGGCCTGCCGTGCCGGCCCGCGTTCTCGAGAAGGTTGCGGATGATGCGGCGCAACAGGCGCGGGTCGCCCCTTACGGTCATGGCGGTTCCGCCGACGGTGACATGGTCGTAGCGCGATGCCTCCTCGGCGGCGAGTGCCAGCAGATCGACATCCTCGACCGTATCGAGTGCGCGCATCGCGTCGAGGCGGCTTGTGAGCAGGATCTCATCGATCAATTCGTCGAGCTCGGCGATGTCGGCAGCCACGCCGGCGCGCACGGCATCATCGGCAGACGTGCCGAGGCGCTCGACGCCCAGACGCAGGCGGGTCAGCGGCGTGCGGAGTTCGTGGCTCGCGTTGGCGAGGAGCAGGCGATGCGCGTTGACGAGCTGCTCGATGCGGGCGGCGGCGTTGTTGAAGCTTTCAGCGACGCGGGCGACCTCGTCGCGGCCTTCAACCTTGACCCTGACGCCCAGATTGCCCGCGCCGAGCGTCTCGACGCCCTGCTGCAGGCGCTCGAGGCGACGCGTGAGGCCGCGGACGACAGGAAAGGAGCCGATCGCCAGCACCAGGCCCACAGCGGCAAGGTGGGCGAGGAAGCCGGGTCCGCGCACGTGGCGCTGGAAGGGTGGCCTGATGACGATCACGCGTCCGTCGCGCAGCTGGAACTTCCAGACGGGATTGCGCGGGCCGGATCGGGGGCGGTCTTCATCGACGTCTTCCGGTGGCGGCAGCGGTGCGCCTGCCGTGCCAACAAGGCGGCCCGTGCGGTCATAGATGGCGAGGTCGGACTCGAGCAGTTCCGACAGACGGCGGATGGCGGCCTGCTGGTCGGCGGCGGGCGCGTCCGGGTCGCCGAGTGCCGCGGAGGCCAGCCCGGAGGCCATGCCGAAGGACTTGCGCGCCATGGATTGCTCGGGGCCCGTCCACCACAAGGCGACAGAAACGAACAGCGCCAGCAGCAGCGTGCCGACAACGGTGGCGTAGACCTTGATGAACAGGCGGTCGAAGACACGCATGGGAGACTTCCATCCTGTCCGGTTCATGGGTTGATCCCAGCCTCAAGACCAGGCGTTGCGGCGGTCACGCGCGGGCTCCTCGTCCTGGACCCGCGAGAAGACGTAGCCTGCCCCGCGGACGGTCAGCAGTCGGCGCGGCTTGCGCGGATCGTCCTCGATGGCGGCGCGGATGCGCGAGACATGCACGTCGATCGAGCGGTCGAAGGCCTCGAGCGACTGGCCTTTCAGGAGGTCGAGCAACTGCTCGCGCGAGAGCACCCTGCCCGCGCGTTCGGCCAGCACGCGCAGGATCTCGAACTGGTGCGCGGTGAGCGGCCGCGGCTGGCCGTCGATCCTCACCTCGCGCGCGCCGCGGTCAAGCTCCAACCTGCCGAAGACCAGCACGTCCCTGTCTGCGGGTGCCGCGGAGCGGCGCAGGATGGCACGCAGGCGGGCCAGAAGCTCGCGCGGCTCGAAGGGCTTTGCGAGATAATCGTCAGCGCCCATCTCGAGGCCGATGACCTTGTCCATCGCATCGCCACGCGCGGTCAGCATGAGGACGGGCGTGGCCAGGCGGGCGCGCAACTGACGGCAGATGTCGAGGCCGTCCCCGTCGGGAAGCATCAGGTCGAGGATGATCGCGGCGAATGGCTCCGCGCGGCTGGCATCGAGCGCCGCGGCGCCGGTTGCGACGTGCGACACGACAAAGCCCGCCTGGCGCAGATAGGTTTCCAGCATCTGCGCCAGGCGGAGATCGTCTTCAACAAGCAGGATCTTCTGGGTCAAGGACGTCCTGCCACCTGGCTTGCCGTGCGCCCGTCATGAGCGGATGCGGCGAGGCAATCAAAAATCCATGCGCCGCGCAAGCTTGGCACGCTGGTCGGGGGTGAGGACGTCGCCAATGTCGGCGATGGCCTGCGCGAGGCGGCGGCTTGCAGCATCGGCTTCAGCCATCTGTGCGGCACGCAGGGCCTCGAGCGCGGTCCTGTCGATCGTGGGCGCGGTGAGGATCTGGCGTGCCTGGCGGCGTGCGTCGCGCATCTTGGCCCGCATTGGCAGGAGGTCCCGCGCGGCTGCCGTCACGATTTCGGTGAGGCGCTTCTTCTGGTCCTCGGTCGCGTCAAGGCGGCGGGCGGCGAAGCCAACCATACGCTCGACACGCTGCAGCGCGAACTGCTCGCCGCGCGGCCCTTCCTGCGCCCAGTCGCCGCCTCGCCAGCCGTGGCCAAAGCCCATGGCGTGGTGGCGGTACATGCCGAGGCCTGCAACTGCGAGGCTGCCGGCCACGAGGCCGAACAGCAGCACGAGTGTCATGGCGAGGTAGCCGAACCGCTTGCCCCTGGTTTCCGGGGCCTTTGTTTCTTCGGACATTGTTACACTCCGTCTTTGAATCTGTTCGTTGAGTGGACCCGGGGTGGGTCCCTTGGGCCTGGAGATGGCGGGCGCCCTTTTCGCCTGCATGTCTGGAATGTAAAGATTTGTGTCTGCGGGGACGACGCTTGGGGGGCTCGCATGCTCCCTCGCCGCCCCTCATGGGGTGCTGGAGGGCGTTAACCCCCGGAAATCCGGGCCGTCTGCGGCTGTTTTAAGGGTTGTACAGACAACACGATATGGGTCTAATCCCGCGCCTTCGCATTGACATCCCGTCCCTTCGACATCAGATCCCGACACCATGGCAAGACTCACGATCATTCCCGACAACACGAAAATCGATTTCGTCGGCAACCGCATCCTGGCGTTTGCGGTCGATGGGATCCTGCTCGTGGCCGCGGTCCTGTCTCTCTGGTTCCAGGGGCTGAACCTCGGCATCGACTTCACAGGCGGCGTGGTCATCGAGGCGACCAGCAGCAAGCCGATCAATTTCGACGAGGTGCGCGAAAAGCTTGAGGCACTTGGCTTCAAGGATCCGGCGGTGCAGCAGTTCGGTGACGTGAAGAACCTGCTGATCCGGATCAAGCCCACGGATGAAATCGCGGGCAAGGAGCAGGAGGCCGCCGCGCAGATCCGTGCCTCCCTTGGTTCAGAGTATACGATCAACCGCGTCGAGGCGGTGGGACCCAAGGTTTCCGGTGAACTGCTGCAGAGCGGCATACTGGCCACCACGCTGGGCGTGCTCATGATCGGTATCTATGTCGCCTTCCGCTTTGAGTGGCAGTTCGGCATCGCCGCCATGCTCGCGACGGCCCATGACGTTTTCGTGGCTGTGGGTCTCTATTCACTGCTGCAATTCGATTTTAACCTGACGTCCGTGGCCGCACTGCTGCTTTTGGCAGGTTACTCCGTTAACGACACCGTGGTCGTCTTCGATCGCATCCGCGAGAACCGGCGCCTTTTCAAGAGGATGCCCTTCGGCGACATCATCAACCTGTCCACCAACCAGACGCTTTCACGCACCTTCCTGACCAGCTTCACGACGGCGCTGTCGGTCATCCCGCTGCTGCTTTTCGGTGGGGAGGCGCTGTTCGGTTTTGCGGCAACGATCCTCTGGGGCATCGTGATCGGCACCTATTCGTCGGTGTTCGTCGCCTCGTGCGTGCTGCTCTACCTGCCCGCCATGCAGATGGGGCAGGCCGTCGAGGAACAGACCCCGGTCCAACCCTGACAAGGGCGGGCCGCAGAGGCGCGACTTTACGTTAACTTAAGCCTGTCGAATCAATACTCACGACAAGCGTTTGTCGCGCGTGGGGACCGTCCCTGCGCGTCCGGCGTTGAGAAATCAGAGGCCGCTGTCGAACGACGGAAGGCGGCGCGTGTTCGGAAAGCAGCAATCCATGTTCAAGTCGAGGCGTGCGGAAGAACAACTCAAGGCGGTAGCCGCCGAGGCCCAGCGGTCCATCGAGGCTGCCAAGGCCGACGCCGAAGTTCGGGTGGAGGCCGCCCTTGCCGATAAAGAAAAGCTTCGCACGGATCTTCTTGCGCTCTCCAATGCCGTCCAGCAGAAGGCTGGCGAGCGCGTCATCCAGGCGGTGGGTACCACCGAGGCGATGCGGCGCCAGGCTGAGGCGATGTACGAGACTATCAGGCGCACCGAGACCATGACGACCGAGGTGAGCGAGGCCAGCACACGCTCGGCGGAGAACACCAAGGTCATCGCCGACGCGGCTCAACGCCTGTCCTCGACCATCCAAGCCGTAAACTCCAAGCTGGAGATGACCAGCACCTCGACGGACAATGCCGTGAATGCCAGCGCGCGCGCGAAGGGCACAATCCGGGAACTGTCACAGGCCGTCTCGCAGATCGGCGAAGTCGTCAACGTCATTCGCGAGATCGCCACTCAGACCAACCTCCTTGCCCTCAATGCGACCATCGAGGCAGCCCGCGCCGGGGAAGCCGGCAAGGGCTTTGCGGTCGTCGCCAACGAGGTAAAGCAGCTGTCGATGCAGACGGCCCGGTCCACCGAGGAAATCCGCGGCAAGATCGACGAAATCATCCGCGCCACGCAGTGCACCGTGGAGTCAAACGACGAAATCGACCGCCTCATCCGCGAGGTCGATGCCTCGGCCAAGGAAGTCGGCGTCGCCATGACCGAACAGAGCGCCGCGACGCGTGAGATCGTCCACAGCGTGGAGGAGACACTACCTGCCGTGCAACGCGCGGCGGCAGCCATGCAGAAGGTCAGCGCCGAAGCCACGGCGGCCGGGACGGTCGCGCTTGAGGTGCGCACGAGTGCGGACGGGCTGACGAAAGGAATCCATGAATTGCGCGACGCGATCTGGGAGATCCTGGACCGGTCGACATCCAACCGCGACCATCGAGGCGCCTCGCGCTACGAAGTGCACCAGGAAGCCTCTCTCCAGACCGAGGAGTTCGACGTCGAAGGACATCAAGCCATCACGGATGGCGACGTCAAGGCGGCCGTTCATATCGAGAACCTGTCGCGTACGGGTGCCCTGGTCACCGGCGCAAGCCGCCTTCAGACAGGCCATACGGGACGGATCTACATCAATCGCTGCCCGATCAACTTTACGGTCGTTGGCACCACGCCCTACTCCCAGCGGCTGCGGTTTACCGAACCGTTCACTGCAGAGATGGAGGCCGTGTTCGCGGATCTCACGCGCGACCTCGCGCCCATGTCTCATTCGTCAGACCGCCGCATCAGCTAGGTATTCGGCGGTTCACGCCGCTTCGGACCTGTCGACAGGTGCGAGGCGGATGAGACAATCGAAGGCCGAGAGGGCTGCCGTCGCGCCATCACCCATCGCGATCACGATCTGCTTGTAGGGTACCGTCGTTGCGTCCCCGGCAGCATAGATACCCGGCAGCGACGTAGCGCCACGCCGATCCACCTCGATCTCGCCCCGCGGGCTCAAGGCCAGGGTGCCCTTCAGCCACTCGGTGTTGGGCAACAGGCCGATCTGCACGAAGACGCCGTCGAGGTCGATGCGTTTCGTCTCGCCGCCCTTGCGATCCTTCAGGGACAGGCCGACCACGCGCTTGCCGTCGCCGTGGACTTCCGTGGTCTGGGCGGAAGTCATGATCGCGACGTTCGGGAGCGAGCGCAGCTTTTCCTGGAGGACGGCATCCGCGCGCAGGCGGTCGTCGAATTCGATCAGCGTGACATGGGCCACGATGCCGGCGAGGTCGATTGCGGCCTCGACGCCTGAGTTGCCGCCGCCAATGACCGCCACGCGCTTGCCCTTGAAGAGCGGGCCGTCGCAGTGCGGGCAGTAGGCGACGCCGCGGTTGCGGTATTCTTCCTCGCCGGGGACGCCAAGCTGGCGCCAGCGGGCGCCTGTCGCCAGCACGATGGTGCGCGCCTTGAGGCGGACGCCGTCGGCGAACTCGACCTCGTTCAGCGCCCCGGGGGCTGCGGCCGGGATCAGCCTTGTTGCCTTGAGGTTGTTCATCACCTCGACGCCGTACTCGCCCACGTGGGTTGCGAGGTTCGTCACAAGTTTCGGGCCCTCGGTGTGGGGGACGGAGATCAGGTTCTCGATGCCCATCGTGTCGAGCAACTGGCCGCCAAAGCGTTCGCCAGCGATGCCGGTGCGGATGCCCTTGCGGGCCGCGTAGATGGATGCGGCTGCGCCCGCCGGTCCGCCGCCGACAATCAGGACGTCATAGGGCGCCTTGGTATTCAGTTCGGCAAGGTTGCGTGCAGGGGCTGCCTGGTCGAGCCTTGCCACGATGTCTTCCAGCGTCATGCGGCCCTGCGCGAAGGGCTTGCCGTTCAGGAATACGGCGGGCACGGCGAGGATGCCGCGGGTCTCGACTTCCTGTTCGAAGGCGGCGCCATCGATGGCCGTGTGCGTGATCGCCGGGTTGACCAGCGCCATGATGTTCAGGGCCTGAACGACGTCGGGGCAGTTCTGGCAGGAGAGCGAATAAAACGTCTCGAAGTGCAGCGGCCCCTCAAGGGCGCGCACCTGGTCGAGCAGGCTTGATGGCTGCTTCACCGGCACGCCGCCAGCGTTGAGCAGCGCGAGGATGAAGGAGTTGAATTCGTGACCCAGCGGGAGGCCCGCAAAGCGCACGCGCGCCTCGCCACCCTTCGGGCCGATGGTGAAGGAGGGCGTGAACGTACCGCCCTCCTTCGTCGAGACAGAAATGAGATCCGAAAGGCCGGCGACATCGTCGAGGAGGCCACGCATGCGTTCGGCGGCTTCGGATCCGTCAAGAGATACGCCAAGCTCGATGGGCTGGACCAGTCGCTCCAGGTAGGATTTCAGCTGTGTCCTGATGGCGTCATCGAGCATGGCGGTCATTCCCTTGTTTTCGTGTTCTTCAGTGGATGATCAGATCTTGCCGACGAGGTCGAGCGAGGGTGTCAGCGTCTTGTCGCCTTCCTTCCACTTCGCGGGGCAGACTTCGCCCGGGTGCTCGTGGACGTACTTTGCGGCCTTCACCTTGCGCAGCAGCTCCTTCGCATCGCGGCCAACGCCACCGGCGTTGATCTCGACGATCTGGATGCGGCCGTTCGGATCGATCACGAAGGTGCCGCGATCAGCGAGGCCGGCCTCTTCGATCATCACGCCGAAATTGCGCGTGATCGTGCCCGTCGGGTCGCCGACCATGAAGAACTCGATCTGCTTGATGGCCGGTGACGTGTCGTGCCAGGCCTTGTGGGCGAAGTGCGTGTCGGTCGAGACGGCGTAGATCTCGGCG
>DAISVV010000102.1:0-10795 GCA_036840015.1 Micropepsaceae bacterium | reverse complement strand
CGATGGCGATGGCCGCTTTCTGCTGAACCTCGTCGAGCAGGTGCTCGCCCTGAACCCGCCGGCACCGCTTGCGCCAGAACAGCTCGTGCGCGCGATCCAGAAGCGGGCGCCGGGCTACGACAAGGGCAGGGAAGGGCACTACAATCTCGTCAGCGCGCTGCACAAGTCGGTCCGGGGTTCGGATGTGAACGCATCGCTCTACTGGCTGGCACGCATGCTCGCGGGCGGCGAGGATCCGCTCTACATCATCCGGCGCGTCGTGCGCATGGCGGTTGAGGACGTTGGCCTCGCCGACCCGAATGCGCTGGTGCAGGCACTTGCCGCCAAGGATGCCTTCGAGCTGATGGGATCGCCCGAAGGCGAACTCGCCGTCGCCCAGGCCGTGATCTATGTGGCCGTCGCCCCGAAATCGAACGCGGCCTATGTCGCCTTCAAGCGCGCCCAGGCATCAGCCGGCACGTCGGGCTCGCTGAACCCGCCGATGAACATCCTCAACGCGCCCACCCGCATGATGAAGGATCTGGGCTACGGCAAGGACTATGTCTACGAACCCGACACCGACCTCGGTGTGTCGACCCAGCGCTTCTTCCCTGAGGAGATGCGGCCCGAGACCTACTACGAGCCGCGCGGCGAAGGCCTCGAGGCCCGCATCCGCGAGCGGCTGGAGCGCTGGGAAGCGCTCCGCCGTCAGGCGATCGGCTCGTTGAAATAGAGCTGGCGCGCATAGCGCATGGGCGGCGATCCGAACGACAGGATCCCGTCGTGGTAGGCCTTCAGCCTGAAGCTGTCGCCGGCGCGCGTCTCAGCCTCGCGCCTTGTTTCGGCGTGCTCCTGGTAGCCCACGAAATAGGTCGACAGCTGTGTGACCGACAGCTGCGCACGTCGCCACTTGCCGGCCGCTTCGCGTTCCTCCTGGAAAGCGGTCTCGGTCAGGAGCTTCATCATCTGCTCGCGGGTCATCCCGTCGCAATGGATGGCCTGGTCGATGATCGCATTGCAGATTGCCCGCAGCTGGATCTTCAGCTGCGTCAGCCGATAGAGCGGATCATCCGCCCTGTAGCCCTCGTCGACCATCATCTGTTCGGCATAGACCGCCCAGCCTTCGATGAACGAACCCGAGCCCAGGATCGCGCGCACGACCGAGGGATAGCGGTTTGAATGGAAGAGCTGGACGTAATGGCCTGGCATGGCCTCGTGCACGGCAATGTCGGCGATGCCGCGATTGTTGTACTCGCGCAGGAACGACACCGTCTGCTCCTCGGTCCAGTCATCCGGAATGGGCGAGACCGCATAGAACGTGTCGAGGTGCTTCTCGAGCGGGCCCGGCGAGTCGCAATAGGCCACTGCAATGCCGCGCTGGAACTCGGGCATGACGATGACGCGCACAGGCCCCTCCGGCAGCGTGATCAGGTCACGCTCGACAATGAAGCGCCGCGCAACCTCCACCTGGTCGGTGGCCACCTGCACCAGCTTGTCGCGGGCGGGCCGGTCAGCCGCCGCAAGGTCAAGTGCGGCCTTGATGGCGACCTGCTGCTGTTCCGGCGTCGGCGCGTCGGGAAGTGCCGGCGCATCGGCGCGCCCCGCAAGCGCCTTGCGCGCCGTTGAATACATTTCGGCCCGGCAGGCAATGACCGCCGCATCGGCACGCTGGCGGATCTCGGCGCGGGTAAGCTTCGATTGCAGCGTGAAGCCGAGCTTCGTGTCGAACCGCTCGGCGCCTGCGCGATAATCGGCCTTGGCCGCAGGCACGAGCGTCTCCTCGATCCAGCGCTGGTGCGTATCGATGGCCGCGTTGTAGGTCGCGATCGCGCGGTCCAGCCGCGCCCGGTCCGCCCCCTTCAGCGCACCGGCCGCCGGCAGTACGAGTTCGCCGATGATCCCCTTCAGCCCCTTGTTCTGGCCGGCATAGGTCTCGGCATGCGGCGTGGGAACACGCATGAGGTCAAGCTGACGGCGAACCTCGGCAAGGAAGGCCGGGATGCGTTCCATGCGCGCCGTCGCGGCCCGCAGCCGCGTCGCTGCCGGGGCAAACTCGCGCGACATGAGCCCATAGATCGCCGAGCCCGCGATGTTCTGGTAGTAGATCGGGTCCCACGCCCAGTCCTGCGACGTCTCCATGGTCCAGAGATACGAGCGCAGCGTGTTCGTAAGCAGGGCCGCATCGACCTGGTTGGCCCGCGACAGCTTCGTGGCATCAAGCGCCTCGAGTTTGCCCAGCGTCCGGCGCGTGAAGGCGATCGCCTTGGCCCGCCCGGCCGCGCTGACGTCATCGATCTGCGTATCAAAGCGGTGGGCGCCGATTTGCGTGGCCGACACCGGAATGAGCCGCATGGACTGGTCAAGCCAAGCGGCCGCGATCTTCGAGAACTGCCTGTCGACCGGCGAGGCCGCCGCCCCCAGCGCATCGCCGGCCACGACGGGCAGCAGCAAGGTTGAACCAAGCCCGGCCAGGGCGGCGCGGCGTGTGACGGTCATCGGCTCTATCTCCCCATTCCTGAATGCGCGGGCTGGCGCTGGTCAGGCCCGCGACGGCATCGTAAAGCATCACGGCGGGAAACCCGAACATGTCCACCTGTGGATAAGTTCCGTAAATGTTCCACATGAAACAGGTTCGCGGCGCCTCGAAACGAGTCCTGCCGAAACCGGCAGGTGATGTGATCCACAGGGCTGTGGAAAAACAACTGGAAGGCGAATGTATCAGAGCATTTCTATCAGGAGGACATCACGCGCCGTGCTGCTGGCGCCCGACAGCCGGATGCTTCTCTTCGAGTTCGACCTGCCCGCCGGGGTCCTGGCACCCGAGCGGCGCGTCTTTTGGGGCTTGCCCGGCGGTGCCATGGAGGAGGGCGAGGACCCCCTCGGCGCCCTGCGGCGCGAGCTGCGCGAGGAAACGGGCCTCGACGGCGTCGACATCGGGCCCGAACTCTGGTTCGGCTCGAACGAGATCACGCTCCACGGCAAGCCCACCCGCACACACGAGCGGTTCTTCCTTGTGCGCACGCCCGCGCACGACCTCGACTTCACGGCCTGGACCCCGGCCGAACGCCGCGTGATCCGCCAGCATCGCTGGTGGAGCGTAAGCGAGCTTTTCGCGACCGCCGACAATGTCTTTCCGCCCCGTCTTGGTTACTGGCTCGACCGGTTCCTGCGTCACGGCACCGCTGGCCCGGAAGAGATCCCGCTTTGAGCGGCACGCGCTTCCATGCGATACCCGGCCCATGTCGACGACGCTGCTGATTGGCGCGGGCGGCGCGCTTGGCGCCATGGCCCGCTATCTTCTTTCATCCCTGGTGACACAGGTCATGGGGACACAGTTCCCGTGGGGGATCCTGTTCGTGAACCTGGCCGGCTGCTTCGCCATGGGTCTCGTGGCCGGCGCCGGCCTGCAGGCGATCCCGCTGTCGGATGGAATGAAGGCGTTCCTCGCCACGGGCATCCTGGGCGGCTTCACCACGTTCTCGGCGTTTTCACTCGATGCCGTGCAACTCGTCGAACGCGGTCAGTCCATGGACGCGGCCGTCTATGTGATTGCCTCGGTAGCCGGATCGATCACAGCACTCATCGCCGGCCTCGCACTGGTACGCGCGGTGGCTCCATGAGCGGCGTGGTCCAGCGTTACGTGAAGACAGACGAAGAGGGCATTCGCCTCGACCGCTGGTTCCAGCGCCATTACCCCCAGTTGACCCATGGCGCGCTGGAAAAGCTCCTGCGAACGGGGCAGGTGCGGGTCGATGGCGCACGCGTCAAGGCCAGCCACCGCGTCACCAAGGGCGAAAGCATCCGCGTCCCGCCGCTGCCAAAGCCCGACCCCGAGCGCCAGGAGCGGGTGCCTGTCACCAAGCTACCGGCCAAGGACCGCGCTTTCATACGCAGCCTCGTCCTGCATCGCGACAAGGACGTCATTGTCCTGAACAAGCCCGCGGGACTTGCGGTCCAGGGCGGCACCAAGACCGAGCGACATATCGACGGTCTGCTTCCCGGTCTGATGGAAGAGGGCGATGATCGCCCGCGTCTGGTCCACCGCCTTGACCGCGACACCAGCGGCGTCCTTGTCATCGCCGCCAACGCGCGGGCGGCCGCAGCACTTGCCCAGGCGTTCCGGGGCAGGGATACCCGCAAGGTCTATTGGGCGCTGACGAACGGCATACCAATCCCGCGGGCCGGTCGCATCGACGCAGCCCTCATCAAGCGCGCTGCCGAGGACGGCCGAGAACGTGTCCGCGTGGCCTTCGAGGATGAAGACGACGACGTCAAGTCCGCAGCGACACTGTACGAGACACTCGAGAACGCTACAACGATGGCCTGGCTGGCGCTGATGCCCCTGACGGGCCGCACGCACCAGCTGCGCGCGCATTGCGCCGCTATTGGCACGCCCATCGTGGGAGACGGCAAGTACGGCACTGTTCCGGCGCGCTCGCACGGCGAGATACCCAAGCGGCTGATGCTGCACGCGCGTTCGCTGCGGATCCGGCATCCGAACGGAACCTGGCTGGAAATTTCTGCGCCCCTGCCGCCGCACATGGCGAAAGTCTGGTCCATGATGGGCTTCGACCCAAATGACAGGCGCGATCCGTTCGCCGAAGCACCTCGCGCATCCGAGCCGCGCAAGGAAGCAAGACCCTACGACAAGAAGTTCAAGCCGCGCCGTGGCAGTGATCGCGCGAAATAGGAACGTTCCAACCGGCGGCGAAACCGGGTCGCCACATGGCGTACCCGCACGCGGCGGCGAGCCCCCGGCAACGCACGCGTCAAAGGCAATGCGCCCATGACATCAGCACCCAAGCGCCCGGACTTCATCCGCCACTGGTCTCAGATCGAGGCCCGCAAGCCTCATCTGCATCCCCATACGCGCGAACCCATGACGCGTGGCGCCAGCTTCTCCACGCACTTCGACTTGCGGCGCGTGGTGATCCGCCACGACACCCTCCTGCCGGGCTGTCGTTCCTCGCAACCCCATGCCGAGCGTGACGAGGAAGAGATGGTGTTCATCCTCGAGGGAGCGCCCGACCTCTGGGTCGACGGATACGTCTATCGCATGAAGCCCGACGACGTGGCCGGCTGGCCGGGTCGGGACGGACAGGCGCATTGCCTGATCAACAATACAGATCAGCCGGTTCGCATCCTCACGATTGGCGAGGCCTCGCGCTACAATTCGCAGGTTCATTTCCCGCTGACCCGCGCCCTCGACCCCTGGCTCGACCGGCAGAAGAAGCGCTGGATCGATGCGCCCGCGCGCAAGATCGGTCCGCATGACGGCCTTCCCGACGCCATGCGCGGTCGCGCGATGCCTGCCTCCTGGCGCACGACGCGCAGGCCCTCCTGCATGATCGACTGGAAAAAGTCCGTCATCGAGACAGCGCCCTATCCCGGCGACGACGAAATCATGGGAGCATGGTCGCGCCTCGCCGTCCCCTTGGGCCTGACGCGGATCGGCGCCTCACACGATCTCCTGCGTCCCGGCCGCCGCTCGTCGTGGCCCCATGCGGAATTCGACGAAGAGGAATTCGTCTACGTGGTCGAGGGCACGCCCGATGCCTGGATCGATGGTCACCTGCATCGCCTCAAGGCTGGCGATGGCGTCGGTTTTCCCGACCGCACAGGCATTTCGCATTGCTTCATCAACAACACCGAGGAGCCGGTGCGCCTGATCGTCGTGGGCGAAGCCTCGCGCAGCCGTTCCAAGGGGTTCTATCCGCTGCATCCGAAGCGCAACAAGGAGATCGGAGACGGTCTCTGGAAGGATCCTCCTGCGCGCGAACTGGGCCCGCATGACGGCCTGTCCGATCAACGTCGCGCCCTTCTCAAGGCGCGCCGGAAGAGGCCCTGAAACATGCTGAAACCGGGAGCCAAGCGCTTCTACAAGACCGCGTCGGCCACAACCGCGGCGCCCTTCGCCGTCCGCCTCGATGACCGGCCCATGCGTACGCCAGGTGGCAAGCCCCAGATCGTGCCGACGCAGGCTCTCGCCGAGGCCATGGCGGCCGAGTGGGAAACACAGGGCGAGCATCTCGATCTTGCCAGCATGGTGCTGACGAAGGCCGTGAACACGGCGATCGATCGCATCGAACCCCGCCGCGCCGAGGTCGTCGACGAATTGAGCCGTTTTGCCGGATCCGATCTGCTTTGCTACCGCGCAACCGCGCCGCGCGAGCTCGTGGAGCGACAGGTTCACATGTGGGATCCCTGGCTGGATTGGGCGCGGCGGGAACTCGACATCGCCCTGCGCGCCGCAAGCGGCATCGTGCACGTGGAACAGCCACCCGAATCCATCGAAGCCACCCGCCGCGCCATCGCGCAATTCGACAGCTACGCGTTGACCGCAATTCATCCGGCCATAACCATTTCCGGCTCGGCCATACTGGGGCTGGCCTTTGGCCGTGGACAGATAGGCCCCTTGGAACTGCTGACCCTCTCGCGCGTCGATGAAGACTATCAGGCCGAGCGGTGGGGCGAAGATGCCGAGGCTGCCGCTGTAAGGCAGAACCGGCTCAACGACCTCCTGCTGGCCGCCCGGATGCTGGACCTCTTGCGCGCCTGACGGCAGCCGGAACCCCGGAAAACCGGGATTTTTTGCATTGCACACGCGGCTGAACTGTGCAGATTAGCCAGGATGAGTCAGGCCCGTCCTGGGCTGGCTGGGGATCACGACGATGCACGAAATCATCCGCGAACTCGAGCGGCGCCGCGCCGCCGCGCAACTCGGCGGTGGCGAAAAGCGTATAGACGCGCAGCACGCCCGCGGCAAGCTCACCGCGCGCGAGCGCCTCGAAATCCTGCTCGACGAAGGTTCATTCGAGGAGTTCGACACCTTCGTGGAGCACCGCTCGACCGACTTTGGCATGGAGGCCAACCGCATCCCGGGCGACGGCGTTGTGACAGGGTGGGGCACCATCAATGGGCGCCTCGTCTATCTCTTCGTTAAGGACTTCACGGTGTTCGGCGGCTCTCTCTCGGCAGCCCACGCCCAGAAAATCGTCAAGATCCAGCAGATGGCCCTGCGCAATGGCGCCCCCGTGATCGGCGTGTTCGACGCCGGCGGTGCCCGCATCCAGGAAGGCGTCGACGCACTTGCCGGCTATGGCGAGGTCTTCGCCCATAACGTGCTGTCATCCGGCGTCATTCCGCAGATCAGCATCATCATGGGGCCCTGCGCAGGTGGTGACGTCTACTCGCCCGCGATGACCGATTTCATCTTCATGGTGCGCGACACGTCCTACATGTTCGTGACGGGCCCGGATGTCGTGAAGACCGTGACGAACGAAGTCGTCTCAGCCGAGGAGCTCGGTGGCGCGAAGATCCACACGACCAAGTCATCGATCGCCGACGGCGCCTACGACAACGACATCGAGTGCCTGCTGCAGATGCGCAGGCTTATCGACTTCCTGCCCACCTCGAACCGCGAGCAGCCGCCCTCCTGGCCGTCCTTCCAGGACGTCGACAAGGATGACGTGTCGCTCGACACGCTGATCCCGTCCAATCCCAACAAGCCCTACGACATGAAGGAGCTGATCCTGAAAGTCGCCGACGAGGGCGACTTCTTCGAGATCCAGGAAAACTTCGCCAAGAACATCATCACGGGCTTCGGACGGATCGAGGGTTCGACCGTTGGCTTCGTCGCCAACCAGCCCATGGTGCTTGCCGGCGTGCGCGACAGTGACGCCAGCCGCAAGGCCGCCCGCTTTGTCCGCTTCTGCGACTGCTTCAACATCCCGCTTGTGACCTTCGTCGATGTGCCGGGCTTCCTGCCGGGTACGGCCCAGGAATATGGCGGCCTGATCAAGCACGGCGCCAAGCTGCTCTTCGCCTTCACGGAAGCCACAGTGCCGAAGATCACCTGCATCACGCGCAAGGCCTTTGGTGGCGCCTATGACGTCATGGCCTCCAAGCACATGCGTGCCGACATCAACTATGCGTGGCCCACCGCGCAGATCGCCGTCATGGGCGCGAAGGGCGCCGTCGAGATCATCTTCCGCGCCGACATCAACGATCCCGCCAAGATCGCCGAGCGCACGCGCGAATACGAAGAGCGCTTCCTGAACCCCTTCGTGGCCGCGCAGCGCGGCTATCTCGACGAGGTCATCATGCCCCACAGCACCCGCCGGCGCATCGCCCGCGGGCTGCGCTCCCTGCGCAACAAGCGCGTCGAGATGCCGTGGAAGAAGCACGACAACATTCCTCTCTGATGGGTTCGACCGAAATCATGCGCAAGACAACCAGGATCGCGGCCGCCCTCGCGCTGGTCATGGCAGCCGGCATCGCCTGCGCGCCGATCGACAAGCCTGCGCCCGGCGCAAACGTTGCCGACTACCCGGGCCATCCCGTGACGGTTGCCGCGATCACGCCGGAAGATTATGCCGCGCGGGTCCAGGCTCTTTCCGACGACCGCTTTGGCGGACGCGGTCCCGGCACGAAGGACGGCGAGGCCGCAGCCACGTGGATCGCCGAGGAAATGAAGCGCATCGGCCTGGAGCCCGGCAACAACGGCAGCTACTTCCAGACTGTCGCCAGCGTTGCGATCGAGCTCGACCAGTCGGCCTCATCATTCGAGATCGAGGGACCCAAGGGCTCGCGCCGCCTGAAAGCCGGCGATGACGTGGCCTTCTGGACCCCGCGCTTTGACAGCACGAGCCAGGCCATAAAGGGATCGGACCTCGTCTTTGTCGGCTATGGCGTGAACGCGCCCGAGTATGGCTGGAATGATTTCGAGGGCATCGACGTGAAGGGCAAGACGATCGTGCTCTTCATCAACGACCCGGGCTTCATCACCAATGACGCGACCCTCTTCAAGGGGCGCGCCATGACCTATTACGGGCGCTGGACCTACAAGTTCGAGGAAGCCGCGCGACGCGGCGCAGCCGCCGTCATCATCGTCCACGAGACTGAACCAGCGGCCTATGGCTGGCAGGTCGTGCGCAATTCGAATACGGGAGCCAAGTACTACCTCGACGGACCCGACGGCAATGCCTCGCGGGCGATCGTGCATGCCTGGATCACGACTGAGGTCGCCAAGGACCTCTTCACGAGCGCAGGCCTGAATTATGACGAATTGCGCATGGCGGCCAACAAGCGGGGCTTCAAGGCCGTCCCGATGACGGGGCTGAAGCTCAATGCCCGCACGGTCTCCTCGGTTGCCAAGCTCTCGACGCGCAATGTCATCGGCGTGCTCAAGGGGCGCGTGAAGCCTGAGGAGCATGTGCTCTATATGGGCCACTGGGACCATATCGGCGTGAAGCAGGATGTGCCGGGCGCCGACAAGATCCACAATGGTGCCGTCGACAACGCATCCGGCATCGCCGCCATCCTCGAGATGGCCGAGACGTTCGCGAAAGCGCCGAAGAAGCCGCGCCGGTCGATCATGGTTGCGGCCGTCACGCTCGAGGAGCAGGGCCTGCTGGGGTCCGAGTATCTGGCGCGCAACCCCGTGGTCCCCCTGAACCGCATCGTGGCCGGCCTGAACTTTGACGGCATGGGCCCTGCGGGGCCATCGCGCGACATGACGGTGGTTGGTTCGGGCGCATCGGAACTCGAGAACATCCTCCGCCGGGTCCTGAAGAAGCAGGGGCGCTACATGTCGCCCGATGCCGAACCCGAGAAGGGCTTCTTCTATCGCTCCGACCACATCAGCCTCGCGAAGGTCGGCGTCCCGATGCTCTATGCAGGTGCAGGCGCTGATCTCGTCGAGGGCGGACGCGAGGCTGGCCTCGCGCTGCGGCAGGATTATGGAAAGAACCGCTATCACCAGCCGTCTGACGAATTCGATCCGAAGTGGGACCTTCGAGGACCGGTTCAGACCATGCAGACCATGCACGAGGTTGGTGGCCGCATAGCAAACAGCAAGATGTGGCCGAAATGGTACCGCGGGAATGAGTTCCGGAGCATCCGGGAGCGCAGTCTCAGGTCACGCAACTAGAGCAACAGCATCCGGCATCTCCCCGCGAGGGGACCAAGGACGACATCGGGCAGGCAACAATGTTCAAGAAGATACTGATTGCAAACCGCGGCGAAATCGCCTGTCGCGTCATCAAGACGGCACGGCGCATGGGGATCAAGACCGTGGCCGTCTATTCCGAGGCCGATGCCGCAGCCCTGCACGTGGACATGGCCGACGAGGCTGTGTTCATCGGTCCGCCGCCCTCGGCGCAGTCCTACCTTGTGATCGAAAGGATCGTCGAGGCCTGCAAGAAGACAGGTGCCGAGGCGGTTCATCCGGGATACGGCTTCCTGTCCGAGCGCGAGGCCTTTGCAGATGCGCTGGCGGCCAACGGAATCGCCTTCATCGGTCCCAACAAGCATGCCATCGCCGCGATGGGCGACAAGATCGAGTCCAAGAAGCTTGCGGCCAAGGCAAAGGTTTCGACGGTCCCCGGCTATATCGGCGAGATCAAGGACCTCAAGGAAGCCCAGCGCATCGCGGCCGAGATCGGCTATCCGGTCATGGTCAAGGCATCGGCCGGCGGCGGCGGCAAGGGTCTGCGCATTGTCTTCGCCGAGGCCGAGCTGGCACAGGCCATCCAGAGCTCGCAGAACGAAGCCAAGGCGTCGTTCGGCGACGACCGGCTGTTCATCGAGAAATACGTCACCGAACCCCGGCACATCGAGATCCAGGTCCTTGGCGACAAGCACGGCAGCGTGATCCACCTGGGCGAGCGCGAGTGTTCGATCCAGCGTCGCCACCAGAAGGTCATCGAGGAGGCACCATCCCCGTTCCTTGACGAGAAGACGCGCGCCGCCATGGGAGCCCAGGCCGTGGCCCTGGCCAAGGCCGTGAACTACGAGAGCGCCGGCACGGTCGAGT
>DAISVV010000101.1:0-10807 GCA_036840015.1 Micropepsaceae bacterium | reverse complement strand
GGCCTGCTTTTCCATCTTTCATGGCGCGCGTACTCCCGCATCGCCAGCCGCGACGGCCGCCTTCCACGCTTCGATTTCCGACCTAAGCCAAATGACGCGGCTGGTCGCGCCGAGCTTGCGCCGCTGCGGGAACTGGCCACGCCTCATTTCGCGGTAAATGGAGCTTTTGCTTTTTTTGATCTCGCCCATCACCTCTCGCAAAGTGATGAACGTCTCCCAAAACTTTGTGTCGTCGGGTGTACCCGGCATGTTTGCATCCTCGTTTGCCGAGGGTGGCGCGCGGGGGCGAGCAGCGGCCCGGCGCACCAACCTCGAAGGTTGGTGCATCGGAGCCTGCCAGTACCTGTGGCTTGTCCTTCGATCGCGGAGGGCTTGCTGCGGAAGCCGGTGCGTCAGGGGCCGGTGCTGTAAGGCGCTTCTGCATTCGCAGCGCCCCGAGAGTCCCATCCAGCACCCGGCGATGCAAGCAAGGCGCACGCAGTATCATGTCCCCGATATGTATCTAAACCGATCGAGAGTGATCCACGTGATCACAATGGGACGTGGCCGCTTGTTACGCGGCGATCTGTCTTGGGGATAAAGTCCTGCACCGTGCCGGCCATGCGGCGATCGCGCTGACGGGACATGTCGGCGAGGATACGGGGCGCGTGTCGGGGTCGAGCAGGGTGGGGCCGCGTCTTCACCTCGCCCCGGCCTTCCGCGTGCAAACAACGCGACGCGCGCAAGCCAGCGCCGTCTGCGTCACTGCCGGCCGATCACGCCGCTGATCCCGGCAACGCACACGAAATCGCAGGTTAGCCAAATCTTGAATCAGCCAATAGATTCAATGGCCTCGTTTTCGAGGTTAGCCAACGCAAGTGTCTGATTTTGCTGGCTTTCCACACTACAACTGGGCTCACCAATTAAATCAATGGGTTAGGCGGCAGGCCAACATAGGCTGGCCTTGCGCCTGCGTGTGCAGCTGGCCTACCAGGTCCAGCGGCCGCCGACCGAAACCATGGCCGACTTGCTGTCCTCGCTGAGCGCGCCCTGGGCATCGACATAGCCTGTCAGCCTGCCCGTGATCGGCATCGTCAGCGACGCGCCGGCGGCGAAGACGTCGCGCGCATAGCTGGCACCGTCGATGTCGAAGAAAACGCTGGGAGCGGCAGCAAACGCAGCGCTGAATTCCTGGCGACGATCAAGCATCTCATGACGCCAGTCGACGCGCAGTTGAGGCACCAGCTTGCGGTCACCCACGTCGAACACACGTGACACGCGCGCACTGAGGATCGAGCGCAGGGACTGCGTATCCTCCGGCCGCACGACAAGTGACAGACCGCCGCCGCCTTTCTCCGTGAAGTCAAGCGGATGGGCCGACTGGAAATTCAGGGCAAATGAAGGCTCGAAGCGATAGCCGTCGATCTCCATGATCGTTCCGGCTTCCATCGAGGCCGTGACAGCCCAGCTGCGGGCAAGGCTCTCGATGTTGTAGTTCAGGAGGCCGATGGACATGAAGCGGTTGGCGCTCGCCTGGGACCCGATCACGCTGACATTGCCGTTCAGATAGGCCTCGGCGCCACCATAGGAAACATAGGCGCCCACCTGCCCGGACCGGATGAGCGAGCCATTGCGGCTTTGCTCATACGCGACCTCCGTCTCGACATACTGCACGGCCATACCCGCCAGAAGCAGTGAATCGAGCACACGATCGGCGCCACCGATGAAGCCGCCGGTCAACTGGGTTGACCCGGGTCCGTTTGCATCGCCCGTGGTCTCTCCCCGTCCGGCGATGACACGTCCCCAGGCCGAAGTGCTTCCGGCATCACGAATGCCCGTCTTCAGCCAGTCGAACGCGGTCGGATCACCGAGCACATCCGACATGACTTCCCCGCCGCCGGTCGTGGTCGCCTGCGCATAGCGCCGCAGGCACCACGTGTCTCCGGCGACCGTGCACCCCGTTGCGCGCGCAGCGTTCACACGCTCGGCCACGGACTGCTTCCACGGGTCATCGGTCCTCAGGCTGCTGCCGGTGTTCTCGGCATTCTCGGCGCCCGAGATGGCTGCATAGATCGCCGGAATGGCTGACGAAGGGGACGAGCCAATCACCGAGAAAAGATTGATGATGTCGGGATTGGACGTGCCGGAAGTGAAAATCGTCTCCAGCCCGCCGCCGACACCGCCCTGGTTGCTGCCGCCGCCCCCAAGCGTCGAAAATGTGCTTCGCGTGACCCGTACGCCGGCACTCGTGCTGCTGTATATTCCCGTGACCGAGAAGAGCGCATTGGGGGCTTGCAGAAGATTCACGGAACCAAACGTGCCTGACACGCTCGAACCCGTCGTGACGTTTGCGTAGTTGAATGTCGTAAGCGTCGTTCCGGAGAAGGTGATCGGGTCCAGGTAGACGCCGACAGTGGCACCACCAACCGATACCGCGCCGCTTGCATTGATGGAGCCATACTGGGAGGTGTTGGTCGTCAGGAAAAGGTTCAGGCCCGCGCCCGAGGCCAGGTTTGCAGACGTCACCGACAGTGTCGTGTTGTCATCAAGGTAGACGGTGCCGCCTGTATTCACGGACACTGACCCGATGCCGGTTCCAGACATGCCGCTGCCGTTGACACCCTGCACGGCACCCCCGAGGAATGCCTTCGCACCGTTCTGAACAGTGACTGCCGACTGTCCGGCGAGGCTGCCCCCGCCAAGGATCGAAAGGGTGCCGGACGAAACGGTCAGCGGACCTGCGAAGCTGTTCGCACCGCTCAGGCTGAACACGCCGCTTCCAGCCTTGGTCATGCCGCCGAGTCCGGATGAGGTTCCCGAAAAGACGGTCGACGCGTTGTTGCCGCCGGTCGTCAGCACGGTTCCGCTGGCAAGCTGCAAGCCTCCCGAACCTGCGAAGCTTCCGATGACCTCGCTCGAAGCCAGGCCGAAAGTGCCTGTGCCTGCTGTCACAACGCTGGACCCATTCGAGATGGCGTTGCCACCCTGGGCCACAAGCGTGCCAGCGCTGATCGTGGTGGCGCCGGTGTAGGTGTTCGATCCCGACAGCACGAGCGTACCCGATCCGATCTTCTCGAGCGGGCGAACCCCACCCGTCTCGCTGATCGCACCTGACTGTGTCGCACTGTCGGACGCCAGTACTTCAAGCTGAGTGGTGTTCGAACTGATGACAATGGGCGCTGCATTGTTGACGCCATTGCCATAGGAGATGACGGAGCCGAACGTCGTGATGGGCCCTGTGCCTGCCGCCGTGTTGCTGCCCAGCCTGATCCCACCATGAAGGACATCGATGCCGCCGCTGAACGTATTCCCGCCGGAAAGCGTGAGCAGTCCCGAGCCGGTCTTGACAAGCCGGCCGGAGCCTTCGATCAAGCCCGAGAACAACGTGCTTGCGTTGCTTGCGCCCACCGTCAGGATGTTGGAGCCGAGATCGAGCCCGCCAGCGCCCTCAAGCGATGAGAAAGACGTGTTGGCATTCAGCGCGAACTGCGCCCCCGACAGCACGGAGACGCGCGAGTCGTTCGCCAGCGCGGGGCCACCGGCGATCAGTTTCCCGAACTCGACGGTCCAGTTGGTCGCCACGGCAGCGGTGCCGGTCAGTGTCACCGTCGATGTCCCGGACTTGGCGAAGAGCTCGAAATTGGTGAAGACAGTGCCAATCTTGCTGACATCGAACGTGAAGTCGGACGTTCCTCCAAGCCGCAGTGTATCCGTGCCCGCCAGCGCATCGACAGCTGCGGCCTGGTCCGTTGCTGCGTTAACAAGGCAGTCGTCATCTCCTGCGCTCAACACGCAACCGAACAGCGACGAGCCGTTGATAGTGAAGCCGTCGAACGCCAGTCCACTGTCAAAAAGTGAATCGGTGAAATTGGAGATGCCAAATCGCAAGCGATAGGTGCCATCGGCGGGAATGATGTACGTCGCCCTGACCCAGCCGGTGTGGCCGCATCCCGTGGCAAAACACGTTCCAGAAGAGTTGCCCAGCGCGGACCAGGCGGTTCCGCTCTGGACTTGCGTTGTCGCAGGCGTCAGCACCGCGTCGTTCGGGGGCAAGCCAAATCCAGGCGATACGTCGCCACTCTCCCGGGTGCGCGCAGAGAAAAGCGTTGCGACCTGTTCCTCGGAATCTATGAGTTGACTGAACGCATAGTCCTGAAATCCCGCGCCATCGGAGGTAACGTAATTGAAGTAGTACTGAAGCTCTGAGCCTGCAGCGGCAAAGAACGTGTCAGTTTGCAGAAGCGAGCCGTTGACGCCGCCAACGCCGGGCAATTGTCCGACACCGGCAAGGCCTCCACTGGTGGTCACATAGAAGTAGGTGGCCGACCCTGACGGCGCGGCCGTCACAACGCCATCGGGCCCGAGCCTGCCGCACGCCCCCGTGCACGTCAGTCCTGCGGGTAGCGGATCGTCCATACTGACCCACGCGGCTCTGCTCAACCCCCCCACGCCAGCCACAATGCTCAAGAAGCATGATCGCGGAATCATGGGCAGCCCTCGACCTTGCCAAGGATAATGGCACCGATCTCGCCGCCGGGCTTGATCGTGACCTTCTCGCCTGGCGACAATGTGATCGTCTGGCCTGTCTGTTTCGAGGTCACGAACAGGTAGCCTTCATCAGCCCCAACCGTGGTCGTGCCATCTTCCGTGACAAGGGTGCGGATTGTTGTCCCGCGAATGCCCATCGACACCGAAGGCGTCTCGATCCGCACGCGGTCCTTGGGCATCGTGCCGGAAACGAAACGAAAAGCACCTTTCGCGTATCGCACAACCTGTCGGCCGCTGCCGCCAGGCCCGGCAAACATGTACTGGTCAATCACCACAAGAGATGCCGGGCCCATGCTCAGCTGGCTGTTGTCGACGAATGTCACCTGCAGGGCCCCGGTGGGCGCCGTCTGCAGCGCGCTGAAGAGGAAGATGGGTGCATTGAGGCCGAGCGGCACGGGCCGGTTCTGCGGAGCTGCCTGCGTCGCCATAGGACGCAACGCCGTCGCACGGCCGACGACATCCGCCGCTTGAACAGGAACAGCCAACGCCATCACGCACGCCGCAAGGCAGGCACGTATCCGCCAGATCGACATGGAGACCCCCTGTGCACTGGAACGCGGACCTGAACTGCCCACACAGTTCGCGCCGATCCCGATCCATCAGGAACTTTCGTCCCACGTCCGCCGGGTGCTGGCAAGTCAGAGGATGAGGATATGAAGTGCTGTTCAAATGGTACTTGAAAGAAAGCATCCCACATCTGCAGATGTGGTATCCTCAAGGACTGTCGAAATACTGTCATGTAGGTTCGTCGCGCCACCAGATGTGTGTCGATTTCGCCCGAAAGGGAGGCTGCTGCAGCAATCATTCATCCTTGCGGCGAACAGGAATAAGCCCCAACTTTATTTTCGAATGCACCTGATTGGTCCGCTGGAACTCAGGTAAAGAGGGAGCCGGGCGAGAGCAATTCCCCGCACGGTTGCAAAGCAAAACTGTGCGCGACTGAAAGCGCTCCGCCATCCTCTGCAACAGAAGAAAACTGTCCCCGAAAAGAAGCGGGTTCAATACGCCGCTGATCGAGGCGCCACAGCAACAATCTGGCAACAGGGCTAGCGCTTCGTCCGGACCCGCCGGGTTTGGCTCTCAACGATGTTGCCCTCTGCGTCCTCGACGATCACCTTCCAGCGATAGGTCTTGTCTGGATCGAGCCCCTCGATGGCGTGCGTGCCGACGCCGCGGCCCGCCTGTGTCATCGCATGGTCCAGCACCGCCCAGGCGCTCACGGCCAAGGCGACGAGGATGCCGAGCATCCAACGTGCCCCCGCCACAAACCAGAGCGCCACGGCGACAATGAGCCCCAGCAGCCCGAGCACGATGTGCAGCAGCCAGTCCTGGCCCTGCGGTGACCAGCCGGCCTCGATGACCTTGCACGCGTTGAGGTCGAACAGCTGCGCGCTGTCCCACAGGCAGTGGCGGAACGTCAGCCCCTGCGCCAGCGGATCGACAGGCTTCGTCCACTCGAAGCGGGCGCTGCCGGCCAGGATCACGGCATTGTTCTGCGGCAGGCGCAGTTCCGGTGCCTGCGGCCGCGGCCGGTTCAGCAATCTTTCGGTGGCGAGATAAGTCTCGGCAAAGACGGGCGCACGGGTTGCGGTCACGTCGGCAATGCAGTTGCGCTTGCGCGCCGGGTCGGCCACGCGGGCGCAAAGCCTCTCGGCCTCTCCCGCCGGCAGGGGCGCGGCCGGGGCTTGCGCCACCGGCACGCCCGGCAGGCGCGGGGCGTTGCAGGATTGGGGCTGGGCCTCGGGCCATTTCGCAGCCACGAAGCTGCGCGATGACAGGCCCGCCTCATAGTCGAACAATGAGGTTTCATCATTGACCCGCCACGCATTGGCAAAAGTGGTGTAGAGCGCCTCATGCCGCTGCACCGCGTCGGCGGGCCTTGCCCCCAGCAGGCGACCATCGGGCAGGGCGGGCAGCCAGTTCCCGGGCGCAACCGTTCCCATGATGCCTTCCGTCGCACGGGCCTGCGTGACATTCACGTTGAGATACGTCACCCCAAGCCATACGCCTGGTGTCACAACAACCACCGTACCACCTGGCGCCTGTACCTGCACGCCGCCCGGCACCGATGTCTTCAGCACGCGGCCGCCACCCGGCAGCATGACCGGGTCTGCTGTCCCCGTTTCAAAGGCGGCCTTGCCATCGATCCGCAGCACCATCGGCCCAGGCACGCTGCCCTCCCGCGACAGGTCAGGCTGGTAGGTGATGCGATGCTTGCCTACGCGCATCGCCACGGCCGAGTTGATGCTGACGCAGGAGGTCAGCCCCGTGTGCGCATCCGTGATTGGCGCGGCCGAGGGCACGGGCGTCTGGCGGGTCTGCAACTCGAACACCGCATCGCGCAGCAGCGTGAACTCGCCCGCGGCCTGGAAGTCGTAATGCACGCCATCGACCGTACGGATATGCGGATCGCCTTCGGTATTGGCCGCACCACCCACGATCCAGCGGCGGATCGTCTCGATGTCGACCTTGCTGAGCGGTGGCCCGTCGCACGGCATGATGCCTTCCCGGCAGCGTTCGTCCGCGACGTCGGGCGCCATTGGATCGTCCGGATTCGCCAAGTTGAAGGGCTGTCCGGGATTGTAGGGATGCGCCAGCACGCCATTGTCGGTGACGCGTTGGTAGAGCAGGCTGGTTGCAGGCGTGGCGCCAACAAGCGACAGGGCGACGGCATGTGACCGCGCAAAGCGGTTCGCACCCGGCGTCTCGTCCTCGGCCAGGTTGAACGATTGCGCGATGCCGCCGAAGTTGCGGAACGGCGGATAGCCAAGCCCACCGTGGCACTCGATGCAGCTCTTGTTGAAGATGCGCTGCACATCGGTATAGGTCGGCACGGCGGCCGGTGCTGGCAGAGTGGCGAGCGAGGCCGTCACCATCGGCATGACAGCCGGGCAGACTTCCGTCGTCGAAGGGGCTGGCGTCGTCATGGTCAGCGGGGGAATGCCGAGGCTGTCGCGAATGCTGCCGGGTTCGGAAACCTGTATCGCATTCACAATGGACATCATGCCATTGGCTGCGAAAGTGTAGGTGCGCGACCTCCCTCTCACATTCATCGACCATTTGTCGACAGCAACGCCCATGGGCTCGAGGAAATAGCGGAACAGCGCAAGCTTCTTGACCACGTCGTCGGTATAGTTCTCGCGGTCAACGAAAATGCCACCCATGACCGTTGCATCCGGCAGCCCGCGATCGACAGGCCGGCGGAAAATCTCCTGCCGCAGGCGGGCAAGGCTTGTGTCGAGCCCCCCTGTACCTCCCGCGATCCCAGATGTGCCGGCACCATGCTGCAGGATCAGTCCGTTCACCGCCTCTGGCGCAACCGGCGGCAGGCTGGGGCCGTTCTCGTCGAACACGTAGAGATCAGCAGCGCGGTCGAGCGTGAGCCGCTGGATGTCCACCTTGCGCAACGTCATGCTGAACTGGCGCCGGCGCGTGTCATCGAACACGTTGTTGAAGTTCATGCCATTGCGGGCATCGAAGAAGGCGAGCGCCGCCGGCGTAAGTGAGGGAGACACCGTTTGTGTGGTCGCAATGTCGGTGGCTTCGGGAACGGTGATGCAGCCCGCGGCAATGGCGAGTGCCAGCGGCCGTACGTCAAAGGCAACGCTCCCCGTGGCATAGCGATGGGTCTTGATCTCGTCGGCAACGCGGATCGAGTTGAGGTCATCGCCGAGCCGGCTCATGAACTGGACGCCCCGCCCGGCATCGCTCCGCGGGGAGCTGGGGTGATGCAGCGTCACGAATTGCGTATAGGGAAAGGTGTCTGTGGCCGAGGTTGACGGGTCCCGCAGGACCGGTGTGCCGGCTGTACCCGCGCGACGGTCGAAGGCATAGGTCACGTTCGTGGCCGTTCCGGAGGGCTGCGGCTCCGTCGTCGTTGGCAGGCCCGGCGCATCGAAACCGAAGACGATCCGGCCGTCATCAGGTCCGCCAGCCGTCAGCCGCACGATCCGGTCATCGATGATGACGTTCAGGACCGAACCGCCATAGTCCTGCCCATGCGTGCGGGGCCTCGTTGCAGCGCCATCCGGGACGTTCGGTGGCTGTAGTTCAAGCTGCTCGATCACGGCACGCGCATCAGGCTCGCTGCGCCAGGTCCACGGGTTGAGCAGGGTCCGGAAAGCCGCCGCCTCGACTGAGCCCTTGTAGATGCGGTCCCGGTTGCCGGGCAGCATGCCGCCCCCGCTGTCATAGGCATCCCAGTTGGGCTTCATCTTGACCGGCACATCGCGCAGGACACCATCGGTCCCGGCACGCAGGCCCCGGTTCAGGACATTGCGCGTGGCATGGCAGGCAAAGCACTTGCTGTCGTCGATGTTGAAGCCCCGTGCCTGCGCCGGGAAACGCGGCACGAAGAGGGCAGGGTCGGGGTTGGTATCATCCCGCCCCGGGATCGGCGCCAGCACGATCTCGTGGAAACGGAAATTCTTCTGCGCAGCATCCCATTGCATGAATTCGATGGCATGCCGGTGGCCTGCCGGAAAGGACGGGTCATGCGTCCCGCGCAGGCTGATCGCAAACACAAGGGTGGCGTCAGGGCTCGACAGCAGGAGGCGCGGATGCCGGGCATTGCCGGTTTGCAGGCTCTCCGAGCGGGGCATCAGCATCCAGTTCTGGCGATAGGCGACCGGCAGCGCAGCGATGAATTCCGCCACCGTGTCGACAGACGGATGGGCGGCGAGATAGTCACCGATCCCGCTGCGCGTCGTGGTGATGTCCGCGATCTGCGTGTCCGTCAGGGGCACGATCGCCGTTGCCCGGTCGAACCGGGCGCGCACCGACCGGAAACTCGACAGCGCGATCAGGCACTGGTTGGCGGGCGTCGCAGGGTCCATGTCGGGACAGTCACCGCCCCAACCGGCAAAGGTGGAACCGGGCAAGGCCGCGGCCGTGAGCGTGATGCTATCGGTTGGCGCCAGCGTTTCGTCGCAATCGATGGTACCGCTGACCGCGCCGCAATTGATGCCGGCACCCGTCACCGACCCTTCGCCGAGGCCCGTCGCCATGACACGCACCGTGTCGGCAGCAGCCACATGCAAGAACAGCGACGCAACCGCGACCAGAACCGCGCGCAGAACCGTGAGCATATGTTCCCCCGAACTTGCCAAATTCAGCATATGTGCCAGACGCGCAACACCGCAAGGCAGATGGGGTAAAGCCCGGATCTCCCGCAGCAGGCGGGCCAAATCTGCCACGGTCTCGTCCCGTGCAACGAGGCAGTCACGCCGTCATGCCGGTGAAGCGCAGGCTCAGCGGGCGATCACGTAGATCTCGTCCATCATGAACCGCGCGCCGGGCGTGACGGGCTCGATGTCCAGCCTGACCCGCGCGATCCGGTCGCGTGCAAGGTCTGCAGGCACAGACAGGTCTGTCGTCCGGAATGCGCGGCCAAGGGTGATCGGGTGCACCGTCTGCCGCACCATGCGCCCCGCGTCATCCATCCGTGTCAGGCGCAGGTTCAGCTGCGCTGGACGATCTGCCCTGAACAGCCCTCCAAAGTGCAGGCTCTGGCGTGTGGCGCGCATGGGCAGCGGGACAGAAGCCTCCTGCGAAACGATACTGTCCCTGCATGTCGCAGGGCATGTGACGCTGAGGGCCATGTTCTTTGCGGCGAGCCCGGATGGTTCTGCGACAGCCACCGGCGGCACACGCCACCCGTCGAGCCGCCCATTGGCAAACGTGGGATTGCGCAGAAGGTTGGGCGCGCCGTTCAGCGGCCAGGGCGGTCCGTTGACATCCGGTAGGTAGGGCACGGCCTGCTCGATGACATGCGTCGTGTCCCGGCAATCCGTTCGGCGATAGATCGCGCCATCCCGCTCCAGCGTCGTCGCATCGTTGCAGCCATGTGCCTTGACCGTGACGTCACCCCGCTCCCATCGCTCCCAGCGCGTGAAGCCATAGGCGCGCGTGAAGTAGAAGCGCTCGATGTGGTCGGCCCGCGCCGGGCTTCGGCCACCGAAATGATCCGAGCGGATGGCTTCCATCGCCTTGCCCGAGGTGAAGACAAAGGGCGCCGGAAGCAGTTCCCACTCCGTCCATGCAGGATTGAAGAACCAGGGGCATCCCGAACCCTGGTTGATCTTCAGCCAGGCAAGACGCGCGCCCTTGGGGGTCTGGAGGATGCGCGCCGGAAAGCTGAGCCAGCTGTCTTCATGATTGGCAGGGTTCTCCACGCCGCCGGCGCACCTGCTGTTCCAGAAGAACTGCCCGTTTATGCCAGGATCGCTTGTACCCGTGATGGAAACAAATTCGCCGTCGGCCTCCAGGATATCGTAGCCAT
>DAISVV010000100.1:0-10813 GCA_036840015.1 Micropepsaceae bacterium | reverse complement strand
GCTCCTCGCCGGCGCGGGCAGTCACCGGCTGTGCGACCTTGCCGTCGATCCGTACCGCCACGGTCGCGGGCGTCGGGGCGGAGGGACCGAAGTCGTCGACGCGGATGGTGTATTTCATCGGTTCGCTGACGATCCCGAAGCGGGGCGCCTGGACGACCGTGAGCTTGCGATCGCGCTCGTCGGGCTTGCCTGTGAGCAGGGCATGGACGGGGTAGCCGAGGCGGTCAGCGCTTGCAGCCGGTACGTCGTGGACCTGTCCGTCCGTCACCAGCACTGCGCCGGCAATCCGGTCGGGCGGCACGTCGGCAAGTGCTTCCTTCATCGGCTCGATGAGCGCCGTGCCGCCATCCGCGGCCTTCATCTGGGCGCCGGTGACCGTGACGACGCGGACCTCCAGATCGTCGGTGGCGGCCAGCTTTTCCTTCATCCTGGCCACCGTATCGGTTACGAGGCGCGAACGGTTGCCGATGGTCTGGCTCTGCGACTGGTCGGCGACGATCACGGCCACGTCGGGGAGGCTCTTGCGTTCCTCCTCGACAATCGAGGGGTTTGCCAGGATCAGCAGGGCCCCGGCCGTCGCAATGGTTCGCCACAGGATGCCGGGGGCCCGCAGGATTGCGCCGGCACCGAGCAGCGCAACGGCGAGCGCCGTCAGGACGAGCAGCACCAGCTCGGACACATGCGGGACAAAGACGATGTCAATTGCCATCGCTGTCCTTCCCCAGGCGCTCGAGGATGTGCGGCACGTGCACCAGGTCTGCCTTGTAGTTGCCTGTCAGCGCATACATCACGAGGTTCACGCCGAACCGCATGGCAAGTTCGCGCTGGCGTTCGCCTCCCGGCACGACAGCCGCGATTGGCCGGCCCTGCGCGTCCTCGGCCCATGCGGACGCCCAGTCTGCGCCGCCGACGATGATGGGAGAGACGCCGTCTGCCGTGCTGGTGACGGACGTGCCGTCGGCAGCCTGCTGTCGGCTTTCGACCCAGACGCGACCCGAAGCCCACCGGCCCGGGAACTCGTCAAGCAGGTAGAAGGTGCGCGAGACGATGTGTTCCTGCGTCAGCGGCTCAAGCAGAGGAACATCGAGCCCTGCCAGCAGGCGCCTGAGGATTGCAGTTCCCTGTGGCGCGGCCGTGGTTCCCATCGGCAGGCCGGTGCCCTGGTCGCGCGTGTCGAACAGGATGGTGCCACCGTTGCGCATGAAGGCGTCGACCTTGGCAAGCGCGTTGGCCGAGAGCTGTGTCTGGGTGGGTGCGATTGGCCAATACAGCAGCGGGAAGAAAGCCAGTTCGTCGGTCTCGACATCAACGGCAACGGGATCAGCCGGCTCGACGGACGTCCGTTCGGAGAGCACGCGCGTCAGGCCCGCCATGCCTGCCTTGCTCATGGCGTCGACCTGCGGATCACCCGTCTGCACGTAGGCGAGGCGGAACTGCAGGGATGCCTTGAGTGCCTTTGCGTCGTCGGCCAGGGCGCTGGAGGCAGCGAACGTCAAGGCGACGCCTATGAGCAGGGCTGATGTGATCCCTCGCGCGCGGAAGGACGGCATGGGCAGGAGGCCGCGCAGGAAGTAGCCGATCACCAGGTCGCCCAGCGCCAGCAGGAGCGCGAGGATCATCACGTCATACTTGAGCTCTGTTGCCTGGTTCAGGCCGAACTCGGCGGTACGCAGGTCCTTCGGCAAGGCCGGCATCTGCTGCAGGCGTGCATCGGGCTTGAAAAGGTTGAAGGCGCGCCGGCTGCCCGCGTCGCCGTAGAAGCCGGGTGGGTGCTTCGGGCTGGCCTCGAGGCTGTCGAGGTC
This sequence comes from Micropepsaceae bacterium, assembly GCA_036840015.1. GTDB lineage: Bacteria > Pseudomonadota > Alphaproteobacteria > Micropepsales > Micropepsaceae > SZUA-430. Next base: position 9,011 of record DAISVV010000100.1, on the reverse strand, counting down.
AGCTGCCCTCACCTGCAGGGCAGACGTCGCCGGCGGGCCCAGCCTGCCGAAGCCGTCCAGCGTTTCGACGGGCGAGAGCAGGCCGCTGGCCGCGGCGGTCGATGGTGATCCCGAGACGCCGACGGAAAGCGCGATCGTGCGCCGGAGCATGTCAACGAACAGACCCGAGAGCGGCAGGTTCGACCATCCCGTGTTCGCGGTCACGTGAAAGAGCACGAGCCATCCCTTTCCCTGCGGGGTGGCGGTGACGAGTGGCGTGCCGTCGGTGAGCTGCGCCCAGGTCCGCTGGTCGGTGCCGGCGCTGGGGTCGGTCAGGACCTGGCGCGAGACGGTGACTTCGGGCGCGACCGGGAGGCCCTGGAAGGGACTGCCTTCGGGCCACTCGGCGAGTGACTGGGGTTTCTCCCATGACATCGCAGAGCCCAGCAGGCGGCCGCCGGTGCGCAGCCTGCCGGGAATCAGATCGTCGGTCCTTGCGGCCATCCGCGGACCTGCGAAGCGCACGAGCACGCCGCCACGCTCTACCCAGTCGGTCACGCGCTTATGGTCGTCACCGACCAGTTGCCCGACGTCCGCCAGCATGAGGACCGAAAGTCCGGACTGGATGAGGTTGGCAACAGGTCCCTGGTGGATCTCGGCGTAAGGCTGCAGTGCGCGATCCAGATAGAAAACGTCGGAGAGCAGCGGCTGGTCGGAATCGATGGACTGGCCCGAGATCAGGCCGACGGGCCTGCGGCGCCAGCGCTCGTCGATGAGGACGGTGCTGCCTGCCGACGTGCGATTGACGATCTCGACGCGTGCAAGGTCATTGCGCAGTTCAGTGGCAAGCTCCATCAGGACGCGCGTCTCGGTCTCGCCGGGCTTGAGGGTGAACTCGCGGGAGGCGAGGAAGCGCCCGTTCGATCCTGATGCCTTCAGCGTGCCGGTGATGGCGGCGTCGCCAGATCCCCGGATGACACGGAAGGCGAGTGCGCTGCCTTCGACGCGCGGCTGGGCCAGGGCGAGGGGTGCGTTCGTCTTGCCGTCCGTCAGCATGCGAAGGTCACCGATGGCCCTCAGGCCGGAGATGAACTCGCCCAGCTTGCGGGCATCGAGGCCATCGGACAGCCAGATGATGTCAGGGCGACCGTCGAAGGTGATGTCGGCGAGTGGCTTGATCGCGGCAAGGCGGTCGACGCCGTAGGGTTGCGGTGCGATTGCCTTCACCGCGCCCTGCGCCTCGGCGCCGGACAGTTTCGTGATGCGCACCTTGAGGTCACCGGGTGCGGTCGGAACAACGACCAGGGGGCGAGCGTCGCGCTCTGCCTCGGCGGCGATGCCCTGCATGGTGCCGACACGATCGTCCCAGCGTGCGGCCGCGGCCCAGCCATTGTCCACGACGATGACGATCGCGCTTTTCTTCTGGTTTGCGATCTGCGGGTTGAGATAGGGATCGGCCAGCGCAAGGATTACCAGGGCGGCGATCAGCATGCGCAGCGCCAGCAGCCAGAGCGGGGTGCGCGCGGGCGTTTCCTCGCCCTGCGGCAAGCCGAGCAGGAGGCGCACGGCCGGAAAGGCGACGCGCCGCGGGGCCGGCGGCGTCACGCGCAGCAGCCACCAGATCACGGGCAGCACGGCAAGGCCCAGCAGGACCCAGGGTGCGCCGAAGGCGAGCGGCCCGAGCGACAGCATGGCGCTAGCCTGTCCCTATCGTGCGCTGGGAGGAGAGCGCCTCGTAGGCTGCGAGCAGCGCGCCCTGCGGCGGGCGATCCGTGCGATGCGTGGCGAAGGTCCAGTCCTGGCGGCGGCAGGCCTGCGACAGCGTCATCTGCAGGCCGGTCAGCCGGTCACGGTAGGCACCCTTCAGGGCTTCGGCGCGGCGCGCGAGCATCTTGAGGCTGCTCTCGACGTCCTCGAACTCGGTCCGGCCGTTGAAGGGCAGGTCTTCCTCCGCGGGATCGAGGACCTGGATCAGGTGTCCGCGGACGCCCATCGAGCCGTAGTGGCGCAGGAGTTCGATCACGGGTTCGGGCGGTGAGAGCCAGTCACTGATCAGGATCACCTGCGAGAAGCGGGGCAGGGACACGCGTGGCGGCTGCTTCCGGGCGACGCTCATGTGGCGCGTCCATCCCATCGTGAGGCGTTCTATTGCCTGCCTGCCGGTGGTCGCAGGCTGTTCACCGCCGAGTTCCCCGATACGCTCGCCGCCGCGGACGAGGAGGCAGGCGAAGGCAAGGGCAAGGACCGTGGCGCGCTCGACCTTGCTGGTCGTGGCCACGTGCGACCGGTACTGCATGGATGCCGATGCGTCGCGCCAGATCCAGATGCTGGCGGCGGCCGACCATTCGCGCTCGCGCACATAGAGGTGCTGCGACTTGGCCGACTGGCGCCAGTCGATGGCCATCGACGGATCTTCGTTGCGGTAGCGGCGGAACTGCCAGAAGGCGTCGCCCTGGCCTACGCGGCGGCGTCCATGCTCGCCCTGTGCAACGGTGGCAGCAACGCGATTGGCCTGCACGAGGAGCGGGGGCAGGCGCGCGCTCAGCCTTTCGGCATCAGCGCGCAGGGTGGTCGCGGGGCCCTTGCCCTGCAGCCAATCGCCGAGCCTTGCGCCCCATGCGGATCCGGGTTGCGGTTTCAACGGCCCTCTTCCCCCTGTTCTGGTCCTGTCGAGGATTGTTCTTGCTCAAAGGTAGGGTCGCGTCAGCCTGCTGATCACGTCGGACATCGTCACGCCGTCGGCGCGCGCTGCGAAGGTCAGCGCCATGCGGTGGCGCAGGATGGGCTGCGCGAGGGCAACGACGTCATCGACGGAAGGTGCAAAGCGGCCTTCGATGAGGGCGCGGGCGCGCACTGCAAGCGAGAACGCCTGGCTGGCGCGCGGACCAGGTCCCCAGGCGACGTGGGCGCGGATGTCCTCGGCGCCGCCTTCCTCGGGGCGGGCGCTGCGGACGATTGCGAGGATCGCGTCGAGCACTTTCTCTCCCACCGGGATGGCGCGCACGAGGCGCTGGAAGAACATCAGGTCCTGGGCGCGGATCACTTCCTTTGCATGATCGTCGGTAACGCCTGTCGTGGACAGGAGCACGCGCTTTTCGGCCTCCAGGTCGGGATAGCCGATATTGATCTGCAGCAGGAAGCGGTCGAGCTGGGCTTCGGGCAGGGGATAGGTACCTTCCTGCTCGAGCGGGTTCTGCGTCGCGAGCACATGGAAGGGGTGGGGAAGGTCATAGCGCATGCCAGCAACCGTCACGTGGCGTTCCTGCATGGCCTGCAGCAGCGCGGACTGCGTGCGCGGGCTTGCGCGGTTGATCTCGTCGGCCATGAGGAGCTGCGCGAAGACGGGGCCGCGGATGAAGCGGAAGCGGCGCTTGCCGTTCTCGTCTTCCTCGAGGACCTCGGAGCCGAGGATGTCGGCGGGCATGAGGTCGGGCGTGAACTGGATGCGCTTGGTGGCAAGGCCGAGCACGATGCCCAGGGTTTCGACGAGACGGGTCTTGGCCAGTCCCGGCACGCCGATCAGGAGGCCATGGCCGCCAGCCAGCATGGTGATCAGCGACTGGTCGACGGCCTCGCGCTGGCCGAAGATCACGTGGCCGATGGCCTCGCGCACGGCGGCGAGGCGGGCGACGGCGTTCTCGACTTCGCGGACGATGGACTCGGAGCTGTCCAGCGCTGGCAGGTTGGGTGACACGTCTGGCTTTCCCTTTGTGGGGCAAGAGGATGCAGGCGACGCTGGCTATGTCCGGGCTGGCCTTCAAGGGGCGCGAACGCAGCCAACGACCCTGTTATAACCAATTTGGCCTAACCGACAGAACATTCCGTCGGCTTATGTTGAACGCGGGCGAGGTTGAGGTGTTAATGTTTGACCCGGCCTGCCCTGATCAGCGAAACGTCTTCCCGCCATGTCCGACATCAAACACGATCCCCTGCACTGGGGCGCTCCGGCGCCGGATGTCCTGCGCGGCCTTGCGGAAATCCAGGCTGAGGCAGCTCACACGCGCAAGTTGCCCCCGGTCGAGCAATGGCACCCGCCATTTTGCGGCGATCTCGATATCCGGATCGGCGACGACGGGACCAGGTTCGACCTAGGCACACCCATTGGCCGGCCCGGGCTCGTTCGCCTTTTCTCAACCATCCTGCGGCGTGACGTTGACGGTAAGCATTACCTGGTTACCCCGGTCGAGAGGGTTGGCATCCGGGTCGACGACGCGCCCTTCACGGCCGTGCGGGTCGATGCCCGGGGTTCGGGCGATGCGTGCGAGCTCGAATTCACGACCAATGTTGGAGATAGCGTCGTTGCGGATGCCGACCATCCGCTGACAGTCCACACGGACCCTGCCGACTTCACGCCGCGTCCGTACCTGCGGGTGCGGGGACGGCTTGATGCGCTGGTGTCGCGCGCGGTGTTCTACGAGCTTGTCTCGATGGCTGAGACGCGAATGACGCCTGACGGCGCCGTGCTTGGCGTTGCGAGCCGTGGTGTCTTCTTCCCTCTCGGCAAGGCGGAGCCATGACCGAGGAGGAACTGCGCCTTCTTTCCCGGCGGCTGGTGCACGAGCCCCCGGCCGGCATGGGACAGGGCGACCACAGCCTGAACCCCAATGTACGGCGCGAGGCGAGCGGTCGGCTGCTCAAGCCGGCAGCGGTGCTGGTGCCTGTCGTCGTCCGCCAACCGCTGCTGCAGGTCCTGTTCACGCGCCGGGCGGACCATCTTGCGCGCCATGCGGGGCAGGTGAGCTTTCCGGGCGGCCGGCTCAACGATGAGGTCGAGCCTGCCGTCGAGGCGGCGCTGCGCGAGACGGAAGAGGAGATTGGCCTCTCGCGCGACCATGTCGAGATCCTTGCCGAACTTGATTCCTACGAGACAGGCACTGGCTTTCGCATCCAGCCGTTCATCGGGCTCGTGCGCGAGGGCTTCGCACTGAAGGTTGATCCGGAGGAAGTCGCCGAGGTCTTCGAGGTGCCGCTTGCGTTCCTGATGGATGAGCGGAACCACGAGACGCATTCCGGCGTCTGGCAAGGCGCGGAGCGGCGGTATCATGCCATTCCCTTCGGGCGTCACTATATCTGGGGGGCAACGGCGGGTATACTCGTCAACATGCACAAACGGCTCCTGCGCTAGACCATGAATGCCAAACCCTCCATCGCCGGCCAGTCGTGGCTCGCCTCCCCGGATGTGCGCGCCGTCATGGATGCGCTTGGGGTGGCGCGCCTGGTCGGGGGCTGCGTGCGCAACTCACTTCTTGGACTTGCTGTCGATGACATCGACATTGCGACCCCGCTTACACCTGACGCCGTTGCAAGAGCCGTCAGCGCGCGCGGGATGAAGGCGATCGATACCGGTGCGGAGCACGGGACGCTGACGGTGATCCTGAATTCCCGGCCCTACGAGGTCACGACGCTGCGCCGGGACGTCTCGACGGACGGGCGGCGCGCCACCGTGGCCTTCACCACGGCGTGGGAAGAGGATGCCGCGCGGCGCGACTTCACGATCAATGCGCTCTATGCCGATGTCGAGGGGCAGATCTTCGATTATCACCATGGCGTGGCGGACCTTCAGGTCGGCCTTGTCCGTTTCATCGGTGATGCCGACATGCGGATCGCGGAGGACCATCTGCGGATCCTGCGGCTGTTCCGCATCCATGCCTGGTATGGACGCGGCGAGATCGATGCGGTGGCGCTGCGTGCGTCCCGCGACGGGCGCGGCAAGATCCAGGCCCTCTCGGGCGAGCGGATCCAGAAGGAGATGATCAAGCTTCTCCGGGCGCAACGCCCCGTTCAAGCCGTGCGGTCGATGCGCGACATCCATGTCCTCGACGAGATCGTGCCGGGGGACATCGACATCGAGATGCTGTCCCGCCTGTGCGAGATCGATGTCGCCAATGAATTCCGGCCGGATCCCATCCTGCGGCTCGGTGCCATCATGCCGGGTGCGGAGGTGGCGCGCCAGGTTGCGTCCCGCTGGAGGCTGTCCAATGACGACCGGTCTGACCTGCTTGGCCTGTTCAAGCATGGCGACCTCATTGCCGTGCCGCCCGACGTGCGGACGCTGCGCCGGTTGCTCTACCGCCACGGCCAGGCGGCGATCTGCCGCCAGGTCCTGCTGGCGTGGGCGCGATCGGGCGCTCGGCATGATGATGCTGCGTGGCGGGGCGTGCATCGGCAGGCACTCGCGTGGGTGCGTCCCAGGCTTGGTGTCGATGGCGCGGATGTACAGCGCGCGGGCATCGCTGAGGGACCCCGCGTGGGGCAGGTTCTCAACGAGGTCGAGTCGTGGTGGGTTGATGCGGATTTTCCCGATGACCCGCGTCTTGTGCAGGAGCGGTTGCGCCATGTCATTGACGGGCGGGATGTGTCCTGAGCCATTTCCGGAGGAACTCACTTGGCGAAGATTGAGCTGCTGGATGCCCTGAGCCTTCCTGGCTCTGCCGATCGCGAGAATGACGATGCGATGGGTTCGACGGCGTCGATTGCCTTCGTGCTGGACGGCGTGACCAGTCTCTCGGATACGCCGCTCATGCCCGGGCGGAGCGACGCGGCCTGGGTTGCGCATCTGGCGCGAGACCTTCTTCTTTCCGCCTCCGCCGCGCAGGCCCTTGACCCTGCAGGCCTGGTGCGTGGTGTTGCCGAAGGCATCACGAATGCGTTCGAAGCCAAGCGCGCGCGGCCTCCGGCGGGGCGCCACGAGCTTCCGTGGACGACGCTCAGCCTTGTCACCGTCGCGCCCGGAAGAATGAACATCGCCTATGTTGGCGACAGCCGGATCCTGGTCGAGACGGGTGATGACTGCGTCCACAACTTCGGCACGACGCCCTCGCGCGGGTCGTTCGAGGCGCGGCTGGCGCAGAAGATGCTCGCGGCAGGCAAGGGGATCGGCATCGATGCGCAGCGCCAGACCGTTGCCGCCGAGCTGCGCCGGGCGCGCGAACTCGTGAACATGCCCCATGGCTACTGGCTGCTGGGTGCGGACGCACGCGTGGCCGACAACCTGCTCTGTTCGTCGCTTGCTCTTGACGGTCCCGCGATCGCGCTTCTGGCCACCGACGGGTTCTATGCGCTGGTCGAGGATTACGGCGTCTTCGATGACCGTGACCTTGTTGCGACCGCGCAGGCCATCGGCCTCAAGGCGCTGGGCGAACAGTTGCGGCGGATCGAAGATGCGGATCCTGTCGGCAAGGCCTATCCGCGCATGAAGAAGAGCGATGATGCGACGGCGGTGCTTGTCAGGGTCGTGCCCTAGCGGGTCCGCAGGCGGCGCAGGGATCCCTTGACCGAGCGGATCAGCTTGCCGTCGGTCACGTTCGAGAAGTCGAGGCGCATGGCCTTGCCGTTCAGGCTGCGCCGATAGGTCTGGAGTTCGGGCTTGCCATTGGCGTTGATCGTGAAACTCGAAACCACGAGACCCGTGCCGTCGAGGCGTGCCCAGTAGAGGATGCCGCCGCTGTAGGGATCCACTTCGGCCTTGGACTTCCACGTGTTCGGCGCCGGGGCCGGCACGAACTCGACCGTTGTCGACTTCATCACCTCGAGTGGCGCGTTCGGGTTGCCCTTCTGGCGCTGCAGCGTCGACCAGCTCAGCAGGAATCCACCAATGTCGGACCTTGCGATGGTCACGGCGATATCGCGCCTGGATGTCGGAAAGTCCTCGTCCGTCTCGCTGGTGGCGGTAGCGGTGCCTTGCCAGTCGCCGTAGAAGTCCTCGATCGATGCCTTCAGGGCAGGCTTTGCGGCATCCGCGCGGGCGGGGGCAAACGCGAAAACGGCCAGCAGGGCAACGGCCATGGCCAAGCGTGTCGACATGATCAACCTTTCGGACGGGCGCGGGACGGACCTAGCGATAATGGCTTGGCGGCTGCCAATCAAGGCCAGCGGACCTCCGGCGGCATCGACATGAGGATCGCTTCCACATTTCCGCCTGTCTTCAGGCCGAACTGTGTTCCGCGGTCGTGGAGGAGGTTGAATTCCACATAGCGCCCGCGGCGTACGAGCTGGTGCTCGCGATCCTCGTGCGTCCAGGGGCGGTCCATGTGGCGGCGCACAAGTTCCGGGTAGACGCCAAGGAAGGCGAGGCCCACGTCGCGGGTGAACGAGAAATCGGCCTCCCAGTCACCCGTGTCGAGATTGTCGTAGAAAATGCCCCCCACGCCGCGAGGTTCGTTGCGGTGGGGAAGGAAGAAGTACTCGTCGCACCACGACTTGAAGTCCCTGTAGTAGGACGGATCGTGGCGGTCGCAGGCCGCACGCAGGGCGGCATGGAAATCCTGCGTGTCCTGTTCGTTGCGTGTCATCGGGGTGAGGTCGGCACCGCCGCCGAACCACGCCCTGGTCGTGATGATGTGGCGCGTGTTCATGTGCACGGCGGGCACATGCGGGCTTTGCATGTGGGCCACAAGGGAGATGCCTGACGCCCAGAAACGCGGATCCTCGCTGGCGCCGGGTATGTTCTGGGCGAATTCCTTCGAAAAGGTGCCATAGACGGTCGAGATGTTGACACCGACCTTCTCGAACACGCGGCCGCGCATGATGGACATGGTGCCGCCGCCGGTTTCCCGGTCACGATCGGCTGCCCGGGACCATGTCTTGCGCTCGAAACGGCCAGCCGGCCTGCCGGACAACTGGCCTGCGAGGTCGTCCTCGATCTTCTCGAACGCGGCGCAGATGCGGTCGCGGAGTTCCTCGAACCACCTTGCCGCCCGATGCTTGCGGTCGGCCATCACATCCATGTTCATGAGGTTGATCTCCCTTCGCCCGTGTTCCACCGGGTCTGTCGCAACATCTCGCCAAGGATCATTCCGGCAGCGAGCGCCACATTGAGCGAGCGCGTCGAGCCTTGCATCGGTATCAGGACAGCTGCATCCGCGGCAGCGTGAACCGCGTCCGGCACGCCTGCGGTTTCCTGTCCCATGAGAAGCGTGTCATCCGGCCTGAAGGCGAAGCCGGTGTAGGGTGTGTGCGCCTTCGTTGATGCCAGTATGATGCGACCCTGAATCGCGACCCTGAAGGCCTGCCAGCTGTCGTGTCGCGTCACC
>DAISVV010000099.1:0-10863 GCA_036840015.1 Micropepsaceae bacterium | reverse complement strand
CGCCTGTTCCATCGAGTGACGGGCTGCGCGCGCTCCAGGGGAGGATTTTTTCCCAGAATTCCGTCCTTTTCCACTTGATAAAAGACATAAAGACATCTTTATGTGTTCCTTGAGGTGCCGGGATTGCGGTGCTATAGAGGCGCTCGTTCACTGGCGTCCACGAGGCGACGCCCCAAACCCGCAAAGGATCATTCATGGCCAACGATTATGTCGTCGCCGACATCAAGCTTGCCGACTATGGGCGCCGCGAGATCGCGATTGCCGAGACCGAGATGCCCGGCCTCATGGCGACGCGCGAGGAGTACGGCTCCTCGAAGCCGCTCAAGGGAGCACGCATTGCGGGTTGCCTCCACATGACGATCCAGACTGCCGTGCTGATCGAGACGCTGAAGGTTCTCGGCGCCGACGTGCGCTGGGCCTCGTGCAACATCTTCTCGACGCAGGACCATGCGGCCGCTGCCATCGCAGCCGCCGGCATTCCCGTCTTCGCCAAGAAGGGCGAGACGCTGGTCGAGTACTGGGAGTATGTGCACCGCATCTTCGAGTGGGCCGATGGCGGCTCGCCGAACATGATCCTCGATGACGGTGGCGATGCAACGCTGCTCTGCGTCCTTGGCCCGAAGGCCGAGAAGGATCTCTCCGTGATTTCCAAGCCCTCGAACGAAGAGGAAGAGGCGCTGTTTGCGGTCATGCGCAAGACGATCGACCGAAAGCCGGGCTGGTACACGAAGATCGCCGCCGCGGTTAAGGGCGTCACGGAAGAAACGACAACCGGCGTGCACCGGCTGTACCAGATGGCCGAGCGCAAGGAGCTTCCGTTCCCGGCCATCAACGTCAATGACAGTGTCACCAAGTCGAAGTTCGACAACCTCTATGGCTGCCGCGAGAGCCTTGTTGACGGTATCCGCCGCGGCACGGACGTGATGATGGCGGGCAAGATTGCCATGGTTGCCGGTTTCGGTGACGTGGGCAAGGGTTCTGCCGCCAGCCTTCGCAATGCAGGCTGTCGCGTGATCGTGTCGGAGATCGATCCGATCTGCGCGCTGCAGGCGGCGATGGAAGGCTATGAGGTGACCACCATGGATGATGCGGCGCCGCGCGCCGACATCTTCGTCACGGCGACAGGCAATGTCGACGTGATCACCGTCGATCACATGCGCAGGATGAAAGACCGTGCCATCGTCTGCAACATCGGCCACTTCGACTCCGAGATCCAGGTCGCGGCGCTGAAGAATTTCAAGTGGCACAACGTGAAGCCGCAGGTCGACGAAGTCGAGTTCCCGGGCGGCAAGCGCATCATCCTTTTGTCGGAAGGCCGGCTCGTGAACCTCGGCAACGCAACGGGGCACCCGAGCTTCGTGATGAGCTCGTCGTTCACGAACCAGACGCTCGCGCAGATCGAGCTCTGGCAGAACGGCGCGCAGTACGCCAACAAGGTCTATACGCTGCCCAAGAAGCTCGACGAGAAGGTTGCGCGGCTGCATCTGGCGAAGCTTGGCGCCAAGCTGACCGAGCTTTCGACAAAGCAGGCGGAGTATCTGGGCATCGGCGAGGCGGGTCCGTTCAAGCCGGATCACTATCGCTACTAGGCGCAGGGAAGGTCCCATGAAGACGATCCTTGGCCTCGTGCTGGGCGGCTTGATGGCTGTTGCCGGGGCGGCTTTCGCGTCAGCACCGGCGGCTGCCTCTGGTTGCGAGGCATCGGTCGGGGCCGTGTGGACACCTGTGGCGGGCCAGCGCCCTTTTCGCGTGGAGGCTGTCTCGCACGGGCCTTCGTGTGACAAGGCGATCGTCGTGCTCACCCTGCGGGGGCCTGACGGCAAGCCGCTGTGGGTCGATGCGCGGGTGGGGCAGTTCGTGATGCTCTTCGCCGGGGTCAACAACACCAAGGCCATGAAATCTGCCCTTGGTGACTGGATCCGGCAGGGCCCGCAGCTGAAGAATGCTGCGAACCTGCCGTCCTGGCCTCCCGGCGCAGAGCGCCCGGCGAGTGGCGAGTTCCCTTTCCTGCCGGATGAGGCGGTGGACCGGGACTTCTATGAGTCCGCCCGTCGCGCCAAGCTGCCGCTCTTCTGCTACGTGCAAGGCATGGAGAGCATGGCGTGCGTCGTGCTCAAGGATGGCGGTGTGCAGAAGCTTGGGGTGCAGCTCTTCCCGGGCTGAGCGCCGGCACATCGACCTGACGTTTACCGAGGGGCGGTCGTTGAATGCGGCCGCCCCTTTTTGCTTGTTCCGGGCCTGTAGCGCTTAGATGCGCTCGTCGCGCGGAGCGGGTCGGCAGAGTGTTATCTGATCGTAAACATCCTGCACCCATCGGTGATGAATTCCCGGGGTAGCTTCGTTTGACAAAGCGCTATCGCTTTTTGGCAACACCCATTGTGATCGGCATGACCTTCAGCATGGCTTCGAGCTGGTGTGAAGCATGCAAGGCAGGGCCTTGATCGCGCTTGATGTTTTTCCGCCTGGCCGTGCGTCCTTGCCACCCCGTCGATGATGCCCTGCTGTCCCTGTGGCGATGGCGATGACTGGCGACCCAAAAGGACAAGGCTGCGGCCTGTTCCTATCATCGTCGGACAGAGTGATTCTCGCATATGGGGTTGCGAGCGCAGAACAGTCTCAAAAGGGGTTGGCCGGGGAGAAGTCCGATGTCGGGTTGCTGTCGCTTCAGCGCCTTTCGAGCGTCCCGTTTCCTTCCGGTCCCAGCTTTCGAGATTTTCGGTGTCGCCTGAACCTCCTGTAGCAGCATGGGGCTGGCCTTGGACCTGACTCACGACATTGGTGTGTGGTTGCCGTTTGGTGTGACCCTGGGGGCCATTGCCCTTGCGGGTTCGCTGGCGCTCATTGTGATTGCGATGCGTGCGCGGGCGGATGCGCTCCTGCGGCGTGCGGCAGCGCGCAGCGCGCGTGCGGAAGCGCGTTTCCAGAAGGAGGCCGCCATTGTCTCGGCCGAACCGGGCTCGCTCTTTGTCTGGCGCAACATCGGCGGCGAGCCCATCGCGCGGACCGGGTCTGACAGCGTGCTTGCCGGTGTTCTTGAAGCCGATGAGACGGGCCAGCTGCAGGATTCGATCGAGCGGCTGGGTGCCGGGGGATCGATGTTCTCGCTGACGGTGCCCGGCCCCGATGGGCGGGTGTTCCAGGCCTACGGAACGCCGGCGGCCGGGCAAACCGCGGTCTGGCTGCGCGACGTGACGCCTGATGACGAGGCGAACTACAACCTGACTGTCCGGCTGACGGCGAGCGAGGAGGAGCGGTCGCGGCTGGGCGACCTGCTTGATGCGGCGCCGATGCCCGTCTGGCGGCGCGACAGCGCGCTGAACCTCGTCTGGGTGAACCGGGCCTATGAGGAGGCTGTGGATCCGCCGCTTGGCGGCGATGTCTTGGCCGACCAGATCGAGCTTGACCGGGACAGCCGGGAGCTTGCCTCGCGCGCGCTCGAGACCAAGCAGGTCCAGACCGAAACGCGCTATGTCGTGGTCAACCGCCAGCGCCGGGCCTTCGAGATCTTCGCGATCCCGATGGACACGGGCGTTGCGTCCTATGCCATCGATGTCACGGACATCGACGAGACCAAGCGCCTGCTGCAGCAGCATATCGACACGCACGAGGAAACGCTGCACCGGCTTCCGGTGGCCGTGGCCATCTTTGGCGATGACCAGCGTCTCAAGTTCTCGAACAAGGCGTTTGGGCGGCTCTGGGACCTCGACGAGCGCTGGCTCGGGACGCACCCGTCGGACGGCGAAATCCTCGAGCGCCTGCGCGGTGCGCGGAAGCTGCCGGAGCAGCGGGACTTCTCGTCTTGGAAGCGCGAACGGCTTGCTCTCTACAACACGCTGATCAGCGAACGGGAGGAGTACTGGCACCTTCCGCGAAATGTGACGCTCCGTGTGACGTGCCAGCCGCATCCGCGCGGGGGCCTGATCTTCATCTACGCCGACGTCTCGAACCAGATGGAACTTGAGCGGCGGTTCAACCAGCTTTCAAGTGTCCAGCGCACGACCATCGACCACCTGACCGAGGCGCTCGCCGTGTTCGGCACCGATGGGCGGCTCAAGCTGTTCAACAAGGCGTTTGCAGAGCTCTGGGACATCGATCCCGTGGTGCTGGGCGGCCAGCCGCGCTTTGCCGAAGTGTTTGCCTCGTGTCGCGGCAAGCTCGCGGACGAGGGGCACTGGAGCCAGATGACGATGCTGATCACCGGCGCGACGCAGGAGCGCCGCGTGAAGATCGACCGGCTCTCGTGCTCGGACAGCGTGGAGCTGAGCTGCAGCACGGCGCCGCTGCCGGATGGATCGCTGCTGCTGTGCTACCGCGATGTGACCGATACGGTCATGCGCGAGAAGGCGCTGGAAGAGCGCAATGATGCGCTTCTGGCTGCCGACAAGCTGAAGTCGGACTTCATTTCAAACGTGTCCTACCAGCTGCGCACGCCCCTCAATTCGATCGCGGGATTTGCGGACCTGCTGCGCCACGGCATTGCCGGCAAGCTCACGGACAGCCAGAGCGCCTATCTTGCCGACATCCTCAGTGCCGCCAAGACGCTTGAAACCCTGATCGACGACATCCTGGACCTTGCGCTCATCGAGGCCGGAACGATCGAGCTCGACCGCAAGGATGTCGAGGTGTCCGAGGTGCTGGCCGGGGTCATCCCGCTGGGCGAGGAGCGTGCGCGCAAGGCGCAGGTTGAAGTCGTCAATGAAGGTCCGCGTCGCGGTTGCGAGCTTCATGCTGACCAGAAGCGGCTGCTGCAGATCGTCTACAATCTCGTGATCAATGCGATCGAGCATACACCACCCAGCGGGCGCATTGCCTTCGGTGCCGAGCTCTCGGCGGACGAAGTGCGGATCTATGTCAGCGACTCCGGTGCGGGGATCCCTGCCGCCCACCAGGCGGAGGTGTTCGACCGCTTCCAGTCGCGCACACGCAAGAAGGATGCGCGGCGTGCGGGTCTCGGGCTTGCGCTGGTGCGCAGCTTTGTCGACCTGCATGGCGGGCGCGTGGAACTGGATTCGGTCGTGGGACGCGGGACGCGTGTCACGTGCCACTTCCCGCGCCGTCGCGCCGAGGTGGCGGGTCCCAAGGTCGCAAGTGAAGCGACGGGCTGACGCCAGCCCACCGACCCGCCCGGCAGATGCCGGACGGGGTTCGCGTTCGTCACGTGTGCTGTCAGTGCTGGCTCTTGGGCATGCGGACGGTCAGGCCGTCGAGCGCCTCGGTCACCTGGATCTGGCAGGAGAGGCGGCTGTTGGCCTCCACGCCTTCGGCGAAGTCCAGCATGGTCTTTTCCATTTCCTGCATTGGCTGGATCTTTCCGAGCCAGGCCTTGTCCACGTAGACGTGGCAGGTGGCGCAGGCGCAGGCGCCGCCGCAGTCCGCGTCGATGCCGGGGATCATGTTCTTCACGGCGCCTTCCATCACGGTCGTGCCGGGCTGGACGTCGATGACGTGCTCTTTACCGTCGTGTTCGATGTACTTGATCTTGGCCATGGGGCTATCTGCTTTCGTTCCTTCAGGTCATGTCTTTCATAGGAATGGCCCTGTCTGCAAGGCGTTCCGGCGCGACGCGTGCGCGCGCCGCGATGAGCTTGCGGCCCATCATGTATTCCGGCGCCGCGTTTACCGCTTCCACCGACGTTACGGCACCGTCCCGCAGGTGGAAGGCTGCAAAACTGCGGCTTGCCCGGTCACCCCGCAGCACGATCTGGTCCTGCGGGGCCGACAGTCCCGCGATCTGCAGCTTCAGGTCAAACTGGTCGGACCAGAACCAGGGTACCTCGTCATAGGCCTTCGGGCGACCGAGGATGGACAGGGCGGCGTGCTTGGCCTGGTCGATCGCGTTCTGGACGGACTCGAGGCGGACACGACCCTCGACCGCGTAGGAGCTCGGCAGGTTGGCACAGTCTCCGATCGCGTAGATGTCCGGATCTTCGGTCTGGGCAAAGGCATTCACCCGGATGCCATTTTCGACCTCCAGGCCTGCGTCGCCTGCAAGCTCGGTGTTGGGCAGGATGCCGACGCCGATCAGGACAGCATCGGCTGCCACGATGCCCGAGGAGGTATTGATCGCAAGGGCGTCCCCCAGGCGGTCGATCGACTCCGTGCGAACGTAGCAGCGCAGGTCGACTCCGGCCCTGCGGTGCTCGTCCTCGAAGAATCCCGAGATCTGGGGCGACGCAGCCCGTGCCAGAACGCGGGGTGCTGCCTCGATGACGGTCACCTTCAGGCCGCGCTTGACGGCCACGGCGGCTACCTCGAGGCCGATATAGCCTGCTCCAATGATCGCAAGGCGGGCGCCCTCGACCAAATGCGGGCGCAGTGCGTCGACATCGTCGATGCCCCGCAGGTAGCGGCAGGCTGGGTCCTCGGCGCCCGGCAGCGGCAGTTTTCGTACGCGTGATCCCGTCGCGAGGACCAGTTTCGACCATGGCAGGCTGCTGCCATCGGAGAGACTCAGCGTGCGCGCCCTGCGATCAATCGCGGTGGCCCGGGTCGACAGTTTGAGCGTGCAGCCGGCGCTGCGATAGAATTCAGGTGGCTTGATGAAGAGACGGTCGGTCGCAATCTCGCCCTTCAGGTATGCCTTGGACAGCGGTGGGCGCTGATAGGGAATGTGGGTCTCGTCGCCGATCACCACGATGCCACCGGCGTAGCCTTCGCTGCGCAAGGAGGCCACGAGTTGCGATGCGGCCTGGCCGGCGCCGACAATCACCACCGAATCGCTCATTTCCTGCCTCTTGCGGGAGGTCTCTCCCGGGGGTGCGTTAGCATGGACAGCATCCGGCAATCAACCTCGCTAAGACCTTGATTCCGCGGGCATCCTTGAGCATTGAAACGGTCCTGCTCCTGAGGGTAGTAAGGGGCGCTCCAAGGACGGACATGTCATGGCCTGCGACAGCTACATGGTGCAAACGACCCTCGATGGCATGCAGGCGACCGAGCGCCTCGCCCGCGTGCTGGCCAGCAACCTGCAGAAGGGGGATTTCATTGCCCTCGCGGGTGCCCTGGGGGCCGGCAAGACGACGCTGGCGCGCTGCATCGTGCAGACGCTGGTACCCGGCGAGGAAGTGCCCAGCCCCACCTTCACGCTGGTGCAGGCCTATGACGCGCCCGGGTTCCGGATCGCGCATGCGGATCTCTACCGGCTGCGCAGCGAGCGCGAAATCGTCGAACTCGGTTTTGACGAAGCACTCGAGGCCGGTGTTCTGATCGTCGAGTGGCCGGACCGGATGGGCGGGCTGATGCCGGCCGACCGGCTTGATATCATCCTCGAGGTGGATGACGGCGCAGAGGAGCGGCGCACAAAGATCATCGGGCGTGGCGCGTGGGCTGCGCGGCTGCGGGGCCTTCACCGCACGAGGCACCTGTCATGAGTGCTGCTGGCGAGGCCCGTCACGCCCAAGCCCTTTCGTTCCTTGCGCGCGCAGGGTGGGGGGATGCGGCGCTGCAGGCGCTGCCTGGCGATGCGTCGACCCGGCGTTATGCGCGGCTCAGTCGGGGCGGTTCGAGCGCGATGCTCATGGACCAGCCGCGCGGCGCCGAGACCGCATCGTGTCCCCCGGAAGCCACGACGGCGGAACGCGAGGCGCTGGGCTACAATGCCATGGCGCGCCTGGCCGGACCTGATTGCCGGCCCTTCGCCGCGATCAGCCAGTTCCTGTCGGCGGCGGGGTTGAGCGCGCCCTTGATCCTTGCCCATGACTACGAGGCCGGTTTCCTGCTGATCGAGGATTTCGGCGATGGCCGCATGGCTGACCTGATCCTGGCGGGGCAGGCCGAAGCACCCTTCTACGAGACGGCAATCGATGCGCTGGCGCACCTGCATCGCACGCCGGCGCCGCGGGCGCTGGCCGTGCCGGGTGGCGGCGAGGTGCGCCTGCTTGGCTATGACACGACGGCGATGCTGGCGGAGGTGCGTTTGCTGCCGACGTGGTTCTATCCGGCGGCCACCGGCCTGGCCCTGCCCAACGATGCGCAAGCCTCGTTCGATGCGCTCTGGCGCGCGGCGCTGGACCTGCTCGCGGTGGACAGGCCGGTCATGATCCTGCGCGATTACCATGCCGAGAACCTGATGTGGCTGCCGTCGCGCCCGGGGGTGGCGCGGGCCGGGCTGCTGGATTTCCAGGATGCGTTGTCGGGCTCTGCTGCCTATGACGTGATCTCGATGACGGAAGATGCGCGACGCGACGTCAGCCCTGAACTGGCCGACGCGATGATCGCGCGCTACATCCAGCGCCGCCGCGCGGACGAGGCGGGCTTTGATGCAGAGGGTTTCCGCTTTGCGGCGGCGCTGCTTGCGGCGCAGCGCAACACGAAGATTGTCGGCATTTTTGCGCGGCTCTGGAAGCGGGATGGCAAGCCGCGCTACCGGCAGTTCCTTCCGCGCATGTGGCGCTATCTCGAGCGGGATCTCAGTCATCCGGCGCTGGCCGGGCTGCGCGGCTGGTTCGACGCTCATATTCCGCAACAGCATCGTGGCATTCCTGGACCTGACCTGACATGACAAGACGACCTTCCCGCGCCATGATCATGGCGGCCGGCCTTGGCACACGCATGCGGCCCCTGACGAATGACCGGCCCAAGCCGCTCATCACGGTGGATGGCCGCACGCTGCTTGACCACGCGATCGACAGGCTGAAGTCGGTCGGGGTGAATACCTTCGTGGTGAATGTCCACTACAAGGGCGAGATGGTGATCGATCACCTGAAGGGGCGGTCGGACGCCACCTTCATCATCCAGGACGAGCGTGATCGGATCCTTGATACCGGCGGGGCGCTGAAGCGGGCACTGCCGCATTTCGGCCGTGAGCCCTTCTTCACGCACAACAGCGATTCCATCTGGCTGGAGAGCTGGGGGTCAAACCTCGAGCGCATGATCCAGCAGTGGGACGAGCGGCGCATGGACTGCCTGATGCTGCTTGCAGCGACGCATTCCTCGCTTGGCTATGATGGAGCCGGCGACTTCACGATGGATGCCGAGGGTCGGCTTGCCCGGCGACAGGCGCCCCGCCTTGCGCCGTTTGCCTGGCCCGGCGTGCAGATCATCGATCCGCAGCTGGTCGCGCGCAGTCCGGCCGACGACGTGTTCTCGACCAACCGCCTCTGGGACATTGCGATCGAGGAGGGGCGGCTCTATGGCATCCGTCTCGACGGCAAGTGGATGCACATTGGCACGCCCGAGGCGCGGGTCGAAGCAGAGGCCCTGCTTTCGTCGCGTCGCGCGGCCCCTTGAGGTGAGATGAGCCGCATCAACCTGTTCACGATACCTGCGGGCCTCGCCTTCGCCGACGAGCTGGCGCGCGGGATCGTGAAGCGCTTTGGCGCGGCCGACAATCCGTTTGCGCTGAGCCAGGCCGTGGTGCTTGTGCCTACCAGACGTGCCATCCGTACCCTGCGCGAGGCGTTCGAGCGGACGGCAGAGCGGTCCATGGCAGTGCTGCCCCGCATCATTGCCCTTGGCGATTTCGATGAGGAGGAGCCCGGTCTTGCCCGTGAGAGCGGGGATGAGCCGGAGCTTTCGGAACTGGTGCCGCCAGCCTCGGCCGTGTCTCCTCCCATTGCGCCGCTGCGGCGCGACATGCTGCTGTTCACGCTGGTGCGGCGGTGGGAAGCGCAGCGCGCGCGGGAGGGCAAGTCGCTGGGCGTGGACAGGCCTGCGATTGCCCTCAAGCTTGCCCGCGAGCTTTCCCGCGTGATGGACCTTGCGGCTGCCGAGGGTGTTGCTTGGGAGAAGCTCCGGGACCTTGTGCCGGGTGAACTCTCGGCGCATTGGGAGCAGACCATCGACTTCCTCGATATCCTTGCGACATCCTGGCCTGGCATCCTCAAGGATGAGAAGCGTTCAGATCCTGCGGAGCACCGGGACCTGGCGTTGCGGCAGGCAGCCGCGCGCTGGCTCGAGGCACCGCCTGATCATCCGGTGATTGCTGCGGGCTCGACGGGCAGCGTTCCGGCTACAGCTGAACTGCTGCATGCGATCGCGCAGTTGCCGCAGGGTGCGGTGGTGCTGCCGGGGCTTGACCTATCCCTCGACGATGCGTCGTGGGATGCGCTGGGGCCCAGCCATCCACAGCATGGCATGGCACAGCTGCTGCGACGCTTCGGCGCCGCGCGTGCTGATGTGGAGGCGTGGACGGATGCAGCACCGCGTGCGGCGCGCGTGCGCCTGATCGCCGAGGCGATGCGCCCGGCCGAGACAACCCTTGCATGGCGTGATTATGTCCGTGGTGGACGCGACAGCCTGCGTGCAGGATTGTCTGGCTTGTCGTGTCTTGTTGCCCGCTCGCCCGCGGAAGAGGCGCTTGCCATTGCCTGTGCGCTGCGCGAGGCGGTCGAGACACCTGGGCGTACGGCCTCACTTGTCACGCCGGACCGGAACCTTGCGCGACGGGTTGCCAGTGAAATGCTGCGCTGGGGGATCCGGATCGATGATTCCGCCGGGACGCCGCTGGCGCACACCGAACCCGGCCGGCTGCTCTGCCTGATGACCGATGCCGTCGCCGATGAATTTGCGCCGGTCTCGCTGCTTGCGCTGCTGAAGCATCCGCAATGCCGCCTGCAGATGGAGGCGCGTGGTGCTGTCCGGGACCGGACGCTCGAGCTCGAGCTTCTGGCCTTGCGCGGCCCGCGGCACGGCGGTGGCCTGGGCGGGCTGCTCTCGAGGGTGGACGTGAAGCATGCCTGCCGCACGCTGCTGGTGCAGCTTGAGCGGGCGATCGGCGAACTTGTGGCCTGCACGTCGAAGGGTCCGGCGCCGCTTGCGCGGCTTCTCGATCTGCATCGGCAGGCGGCCGAACTCCTGTCCACTGGGGTGGTACCGGGCGATGTTGCCGTGTGGCGTGGCGAGGCCGGTGAGACGGCGTTCAGG
>DAISVV010000098.1:0-10933 GCA_036840015.1 Micropepsaceae bacterium | reverse complement strand
GCCTCGATCAACGCAGGATCCATCTGGAGCAGGGGCTCACCGCCGGAAAAAACGACTTAAGGCGCGCCCCCCTGCCCACGGGGCCAGAGCGCAGCGATCGCCAGCGCCAGCGCGCGAGCCGTCTCGAAACGCCCGCCGCCACTTCCGTCCGTGCCCACGAAATCCGTATCGCAGAACGTGCACTGCGCGCCGCTGCGATCCTCCTCGCGCCCGCTCCACAGGTTGCAGCCCGCAAAGCGGCAGAACACGGCCGGACGCCCGGCACGCAAACCCTCGCCTTGCAGCGTGTAGAACATCTCCTTGACCGCATAGCTCATGGGATGCCGCCCCCGGCGACATACCGGTTCCAGCCGCCAGCCCTCAGTTCGCAGGCCGGGCAGGTTCCGCACCCATGCCCCCAGGCATGCCGGATCGCCCGCTCGCCCCGATAGCAGGAATGCGTATGCTCGATGACAAGGTCGACCAGAGCCTGGCCGCCAAGCTGCGCAGCCAGCGTCCACGTCGCCGCCTTGTCCAGCCACATCAGCGGCGTCTCGACCACAAACCGGCTGTCCAGCCCGAGGTTCAGCGCAACCTGCAGCGCCTTCAGCGTGTCGTCCCGGCAGTCCGGATAGCCGGAATAATCCGTCTCGCACATGCCACCCACGAGGTGGCGCAGGCCCCGGCGATAGGCGACCCCGGCCGCCGCCGTGAAGAACAGGATGTTGCGCCCCGGAACGAAGGTCGTCGGAAGTCCATTGCGTCCCATCTCGATGGCGACATCAGCTGTCAGCGCGGTTTCGCCCATCTGCCCGATGACCCCGAGGTCCAGCATGTGGTCCGCCCCGAGGCGTGCCGCCCAGGCCGGGAAGGCCGCCCTCAGCCCCGCAAGGAAATGCTGGCGCACCTCAAGCTCGACAGCGTGGCGTTGCCCGTAGGCAAAACCGATGGTCTCGACCTCGGAAAAGCGCGCAAGCGCCCACGCCAGGCAGGTCGCAGAATCCTGCCCGCCGGAAAACAGCACCAGAGCCTTTCCACCTGCCGCCAAGTTGTACCCCGATCGGAATGCGGCCGGAGATTGGGGGGATGCGCACGGCCACGCAATGGGCTAAACCACGCACCTTGGAAATTCAGCGTGGACGAGGGTTAACGTGACGGCAATCGCGATCAGCGGGACAGGGCTCTTTACCCCGCCAAACGCCATCAGCAACGAGGAGCTCGTCGCTTCCTTCAACGCCTGGGTCCGCAAGTTCAACGCCGACAACGCGTCCGCCATCGCCGAGGGTCGGGTTCAGGCCCAGAGCGAATCCAGCGTCGAGTTCATCGTGAAGGCCTCCGGCATCAAGTCACGCTACGTGATGGACAAGGCCGGCATCCTCGATCCCGACATCATGTGCCCCCGCATCCCGGAGCGCCCGAACGATCAGCTCTCGGTCCTCGCCGAGATGGGCGTGAACGCCGCACGCCAGGCGCTGGCCCAGGCGGGCCGCACCGCTCAGGAAATCGACTGCGTTCTGGTCGCCTGCTCGAACCTGCAGCGGGCCTATCCGGCGGTCGCCATCGAGATCCAGAACGCGCTGGGCTGCACGGGCTTCGGCTTTGACATGAACGTGGCATGCTCGTCGGCAACCTTCGGCATGCAGGCTGCCGCCGACATGATCCGCGCCGGCAATGCGACCCGCGCTCTGGTCATCAGTCCGGAGATCTGCTCAGGGCACCTGAACTTCCGCGACCGCGACAGCCACTTCATCTTCGGTGACGTCGCCACCGCGATCGTCCTCGAACGCGCGGACGCCACCAGGTCAACCCACGCCTGGGAGATCGTAGGCACGAAGCTCCTGACCCAGTTCTCCAACAACATCCGCAACAATTTCGGCTTCCTGAACCGCGCCGCGCCGGAAGCCGCCGGCAAGTCAGACAAGCTCTTCGTCCAGGAGGGCCGCAAGGTCTTCAAGGAGGTCGTGCCGATGGTAGCGGAACTGATCGTCTCGCATATGGCGGAAGAGGGGGTCTCGCCGGCGAGCCTCTCGCGCCTGTGGCTGCACCAGGCCAACATCAACATGAACGACTTCATCGCCCGCAAGGTCCTCGGCCGCGATCCGAAACCCGGTGAAGCCCCGGTCATCCTTGATACCTACGCCAACACCAGCTCGGCCGGCTCGATCATTGCCTTCCACCAGAACAACGCGGACCTCAGGCAAGGCAGTGTGGGCGTGATCTGTTCGTTTGGCGCGGGCTATTCGGCCGGCAGCGTCATCGTGCGAAAGCACCAGTGACAACAGGATGACTCAGACCATGCGCCACATCGCACTGGCATTCGCCGCAGTTCTTGCACTCGCTCCACTGGCGCAGGCCAATGACGGCTTCATGGGCCTGCCGGCCGGTGGCCTGACCCTCCAGCAGTCCGCCGACATCGCCATGCTCGAGGAAGACCTTTATCTCGCCATGGATGAGGTCCGCGTCGCGTACAGGTTCCGGAACGAAAGCCAGGCCCCCGTGACCGCCGTCGTCGGCTTCCCGATGCCAGGCCTGCCGGTATCGGTGAATTTCGATGCCGACACGGGCTACGACCTCGGCGAAGTCCGGGACGTCAAGCTGCTGGAGTTCGAGACGCGGGTCGAAGGCAGCATCGTCCAGTCGCGACCGATGGTCCGCGCCTTCGTCTTCCCGCGCAACACCGACTGGTCAAGGCAGGATCGCTTCCGCTTTGCCAACGCGACCGACATCACGGCCGAACTGACAGCCGCCGGCATGCCGCTCACCTTCGATGCGCCCGCCATCCGCGCGGCGTGGGCCCGCCTGCCCGCGCCCCGCAAGGCCGACTGGATCCGCCGCGGGCTCTATTCGCCGGACCGCGGCATGGAGACGCCGCTCTGGTACCTGTCGACCATTTTCGTCCGCCAGCAGGTCTTCCCGCCCGGCCGTATCGTCAGCGTGCAGCACCGCTACAAGCCGCACCCCTCGGGCTTCGTGATGACCCCGGATCACTTTTCCTACGCCCCGGAACTCATCACGGAGAATTGCATCGACGCAACCACGCGGCGCGCCATGGAACAGGCACTCCGGCGCGGCAGCGGCGGCATCGGCATGGTGCTCGACTACGTGCTCACGACCGCCAACACCTGGAAAGGCCCGATCCGCCGCTTCCGGCTGACCATCAACAAGGGTGATCCCGGAAACCTCGTCTCGTTCTGCGCCACGGGCGTGCGCAAGACAGGACCGACCACCTTCACGGTCGAGGCGACCGATTACCGCCCCGACAGGGACCTGTCCGTCCTCGTTCTCAAGTCAAACAGCAACCGCTAGGCAGGCGTCACGCTGGCCACGCGAAACGTGCGCAAGCCGCCGTCATGCTCGGTGACCGAGACATACTCGCCCGCCTTCAGCAAATGCCGGTCAAGCTTGTAGAGCGGCTCATCATCTTCACGCGTGCCTTTGGCATAGTCGAAATGCCAGCCCTGCCCCACATGGACCAGGTGGCCACGCTCTTCCACGATATTGCGCACGATGCGCTCGACCGTGCACCGCTCGCGCTGCGCCTTCCAGAGCGACGCATCAAGGTGTCCCGACGCATCAAGCGGCGCCAGGAACAGATAGCCGTGTGAAGGATCGCCGTTCGGCGCTTCCTTCGATCGTGCAAGTTCAAGCTTCACGCGGTGAAGGCTCATCGATCCGCTCCTCGTTTTCAGTGGGCCATGAAGACAGGCATGGTGGCTTCCGACAGCACGTGCCGCGTCACGCCACCCAGCACAAGTTCGCGCCATCGGCTGTGCCCGTAGCCGCCAAGCACGATGACACCGGCACCGGCGCGCCGTGCAACATCAAGCAGCACCGCACCGGTTGGCTGGCCACCAGGATTGACGCCATGCTCCGTGGCCGTCAGGCCGTGCAGCCGCAGATAGTCGCGCAACCGGTCCATTTCAGCCGTCTCGATGCTGCCGCTCGAAATGCTGACGATCTCGATGGCCGAGGCAGCCTTCAGGAGCGGGATCGCCGCAGCAACCGCACGCGCTGCCGTCGCGCTGCCATCCCAAGCCACAAGCGCCTTCGTGCCGTGCACGGGCACGGGCGGCTTGGGCACGAGCAGCACGGGGCTGCGCCCATGCATCAGCGTCGTCTCGATCGCCTGGCGCAGCGCCGCATGGCCTTCCGGACCCGGCAGCGGGAAGATCACAAGGTCAGCCAGCCGCGCCTCCTCCGAGACGACAACATCCATGGGCCCGTCGCGCAGGCAGAACGACGCTGAAAGGCCGGTCGTACCCACAGTCTGCGCGCCATGCTTCTTGGCGAACGCATCAAGCGAGCTGCGGGCCGCTGCCGCCGAGCGCGCCGCCGCAGCACGCGCGGCATCCATGATCTCCTGCAGCACGCTGGCCGATATCCCTTCGCCCAGGTAGGGCAGCACCTCGGCGGCGTCAGGCCTGACATAGATGCCCGTCACATGCGCCTGCACGGGCGTCGCGATCTCGAACGCCGCGGCCAGCACCTGGTTGTCTCGCTCCGTCCCGTTCAGGGGCACAAGCAGTTTTCGGTAAGCCATTGTCTTCATGCCTCTCGCTGGTTCATGTTCCCCTTCTACGGCCCCATCCTCAAGGACGCCTTGACTTGGATCAAGCGCTTGCGTTCAAGACAGGCCGCCCGTCCCGAAGCCCGCCTGCCACAGGAACACCCATGAACAAGAGCCAGAACCAGCCCCCAGCCCGCGCCTGGCAGCGCATGCTGTCGGGCCGGAGGCTTGACCTTCTGGACCCCTCGCCCTTCGACATCGAGATCGAGGACATCGCCCACGGCCTTGCAAGGGTCGCACGCTGGAACGGCCAGACGCGCGGCGACCATGCCTTTTCGGTCGCCGAGCACTGCCTTCTGGTCGAGGACTGCTTCGCCCAGATCAAGCCGGGCGTGCCGGACCGCTGGCGCCTCGCCGCCCTGCTCCACGATGCACCCGAATACGTGATCGGCGATCTGATCAGCCCCTTCAAGGCGGCCGTCGGCATCGATTACAAGGCGCTGGAGAACAGGCTGCAGGCGGCCATCCACCTGCGCTTCGGCCTGCCGGCGCAGCTGTCTTCAGACATCACGGCGCTCATCAAGCGCGCGGACCGCACGGCAGCCTTCTTCGAAGCGACCCAGCTCGCGGGCTTCGCGCCCGAGGAAGCCGTCGACATCTTCGGCGCGCCGCGCGGACTGAAGCCGGTGACGCTTGCGCCGCTGGCGGCAAGGGAGGCGCAGGCCGCCTATGTCCGGCGTTTCCACGACCTCATGTCGACAAGCGAACGCAGCTAGGAGCATCACGTGCCCGTCATCCATGTCTGCCCGAAGAGCAAGGTCGCAACCCTCAGCGACCAGGTCAGGCCGTCCCACCTCGTCACCCTCCTCGATCCCGAGGACGAGATGCCAACCCCCGAGGGCGTTCCGGGACACCGGCATTTGAAGCTTGGAATGCATGACACGGTCCGGCCAGCCCCGGGACAGACGCCGCCGGACGAACTTCACGTGCGTGAACTGCTCGTCTTCGCCCGCGACTGGAGCCGCAGCCAGCCGATGCTGGTTCATTGCTGGGCCGGCATCAGCCGCTCGACCGCCTCCGCCTTCGCGATTGCCTGCATGGTGGCGCCACCGGGCAACGAGCTGCGCATTGCAAGGCTCCTGCGCGAGCGTGCCCCGCACGCCCATCCCAACGCCCGCATCGTCGCCATCGCCGACGCCCTTCTTGGACGCGACGGTCGCATGGTCGACGCCATCGACGCCATCGGTCCGGGCAAGGTCGTGTTCGAAGGCGTCCCCTTCCTGCTGCCGGTCCAGGACACCTAGGCTCATGGCGACAACGAAGGCCAGCGACCAGGCAAACACGGTCGTCATCGGTTTGAATGCCTGCGTGATGACGGTCATGAACGACACGCCCTGCGTGCTCGTCGTGCCCCAGCCACCGGCGCAGAAGACCGAGACGATCGAGGGCCTGCCCTTCGGCCCGTTCGATCCGCAGCACCACCGCACGCTGGAGATCGGCCTGCGCAGCCTTGTCGAGGAACAGACCCGCATCACCCTGGGCTATGTCGAGCAGCTCTACACCTTTGGCGACCGCGGCCGTCACGAATTGCTGCGCGGCGAGAAGGCACGCGTCGTGTCGGTCGGCTATCTCGCCCTCACCCGCCTGGTCGCAGGCGCGGAGCGCTCGGGGCGTTGGCACGGGATCTACGATTTCTTCCCGTGGGAAGACTGGCGCAAGGAAAAGCCGGCGCTGATCGACACGATGATCAGGCCCTATCTTGAATCGTGGAGCAGCCTCGAGGACTCCGAGACCCGCTGGGAACGCGCGCGCCTCTGCTTCGGCCTCGACGGCGGCCACTGGGACGAGGAGAAGGTACTGGAGCGCTATGAACTGATGTACGAGGCCGGCCTGGTGCTCGAGGCCCGTCGCGACGGCCGCGCCCTGCCCCCGTCGGCTCCGGCAGCCTCGATCCAGTCACGCTTCGGCAAGTCGATGCAGCTCGATCATCGGCGCATCCTCGCCACCGGCATGGGCCGCATCCGCGGCAAGCTCAAGTACCGGCCGATCGTCTTCGAACTCATGGACACGGCCTTCACGCTTCTCGACCTGCAGCGCACGGTCGAGGCGATCTCGGGCATACGTCTGCACAAGCAGAACTTCCGCCGCCTGATCGAAACCGGTGGCTTCGTCGAACGCACGGGCAAGCGCACGGCAAAGGCAGGCGGGCGCCCCGCCGAGGAATTCCGCTTCCGCCGCGAGGTCCTGCGCGAGCGCCCCGCGCCCGGCGTGCGCGTGCCACTGCTGCGCACGGCCAGGCCCTGAGACAAGCGGATGAGCCTCAGTCGGCGACGCACCGCGAGGCATCGGTGACACCGATGGTGGCCAGCACCGGCGCATGGTCCGAGCCGGCCCGCGGCAGCACTTCCCGCCTCAGGAAGGAAAGACCCTCGCCCGCCGCCATGTGATCGATCGGGATACGCATCTGGCGCGGCAACGTGATCGGCCATGTTCCGCCAGCACCGGGCAGCAACTGCAGGCGCGCCGGCGTAATGATGGCCTGCATGGTCCGGCCCCATGGGGCCGCATTGAAGTCACCCACAACCAGCCGCGCGCCCCGGCCTTCCGACACGATACCCGCAACGTCCCGCGCCTGGCTGAGCTGCGCTTCCGGCGCATTGAATGGATAAGGTCGCGCAAGGTGGATCGCGTGCACCGTCACCGGACAACCAGCAAGTGTTGCCCTCAGCGTCATGATCGGCGAGCGGAATGCATCATTGGTACGTCGAACGCCCTTGGCTTCCAGCGGCACGCGCGACAGCACAACAATGTCGCAAGGCGCATCATCCGGGCAGCCAAGCCGGTGAGGATAGAGATCCGAAAGCACGGCAAGCTGCTCACGCAACGGCGGGACCGCCTCCTGCAGCACGACGAGGTCCGCATTCGACCGGCGCACAGTCTCGATCATGCGCGCAATGTCGCCATTGCGGTACCAGACATTGAACTGCAGAACCTTGAATGACTGCGACGGAGCGTCAGCCGCCGCACGTGGTTGCGTGGTCCATGCCGAGACACTGAGCGACGCCGTGATCGCAAGCGCCAGCGCCCCTGCTCCTGTCCACGCACGCAGCAGCAACCCGGCCAGCACCGACAGGGCACAGGCGGCGATGACCGACGGCAGCACGAAATGGGAGGCCACATCAAAGGACCAGTGCACCGAACGGCCCCAGAACCCCACCAGCGGCACGGCGCAAAGGGCAAGCGCGGCCAGAAGGACGAAGCTCACGACAGAGTTGATGAATTTCAGCATGGCGGGTTCCCGGCGGCGGCCGCAGGAAAGCATGCCGTTAGGTCGCAGGAAAGTCCGCGCCCTGGCCCTGCCGCCGGAGACGTCCGGCTTGACATTAATTATGCTCACAATTAGCATTATTCAGAGAGGCGGCATTGCACCGCCATTTTTTGATACCATATATATGCTCATAGTGAGCATATAGGAGGCTTGAATGCCTGAGGCCCGCACCGCAGACCTCGCCTACACCCCGGAAGTCGCCGAGGCGACCAAGGCGCTCTATGCCAAGGTGGCCAATGTCGTCCCCGAGATCGAATGGCCGGCCTTCGCGCCGCTGATCCTCGAGATCAACCGCCTCAAGATGGAGCGCGGCGCCGTCATTCTCGCCCACAACTACCAGACGCCCGAGATCTTCCACTGTGTCGCCGACTTCGTGGGCGACTCCCTGCAGCTCGCGCGCGAGGCGGCCCGCACCGATGCCCGCATTATCGTCCAGGCCGGCGTCCACTTCATGGCCGAGACCTCGAAGATCCTCTCGCCGGACAAGACGGTGCTGATCCCCGACATGGAGGCAGGCTGCTCGCTCGCCGCATCGATCACCGGCGCGGATGTTCGATTGCTCCGCCAGAAATATCCGGGCCTGCCGGTCGTCACTTATGTAAACACATCGGCCGAAGTGAAGGCCGAGAGTGACGTGTGCTGCACTTCCTCCAACGCGGTCGCCGTGGTCGAGTCCATCGCAGCCGAGCGCGGCGTCGACACCGTCATCATGATCCCCGACCGCTATCTCGCCCAGAACGTGGCAAACCAGACCAAGGTCCGCATCATCTCATGGGCGGGACAGTGCGAGGTTCACGAGCGCTTCTCGCCAGATGACATCAGGCGCTTCCGCGCGGACAACCCCGGCGCGATCATCCTCGCCCACCCGGAATGTCCCGCCGACGTGGTCGCAGAATGCGACTTTGCGGGCTCGACATCCGCCATGATCGACTATGTCGTGAAGAAGCGCCCGCCCAAGGTCGTCCTGCTGACTGAATGCTCGATGGCCGACAACATCGCCGCCGAGAACCGCGACATCGAGTTCCTGCGCCCCTGCAACCTCTGCCCGCACATGAAGCGCATCACGCTCGCCAAGATCCTGCATTCGCTTCAGACCCTGACGACCGAGGTCAAGGTGGATCCTGACATCGGCGCACGCGCCCGCCAGGCCGGCGAGCGCATGCTCGCCGTCGGCAAGCCGGCCAAGGCGGTGCACTGATGACCGCCACCCGCACGACCGGATTGGACAATGTGGTCCACGCCGGCGATGTTCTGATCGTCGGCGCGGGGCTTGCGGGCCTCTTCACCGCCCTGAAGTGTGACGGCCCCGTCACCATCCTCTCTCCCGCCCCGATGGGATCGGGCACTTCGAGCACATGGGCCCAGGGCGGCATCGCGGCAGCCCTCGGCGCCGATGACGCGCCGGAACTGCATGCGCGCGACACCGAGGCCGCCGGTGCCGGCATCGTGGACCCGCAGGTCGCGCGCCTGCTTGCCCATGATGCTGCAGCGCGCATCGCCGATCTCTCCGGCATGGGCGTACCCTTCGACCGTGACCAGGCCGGAAACCTCGTGCTCGGACGCGAGGCGGCGCACGGCCACAACCGCATCGTCCGCGTGACCGGCGACCGGGCCGGCGCCGAGATCATGGCGACCCTTGTAAGGCGCGTGAAGGAAACACCGCGCATCCGCGTGCTCGAAGGCCTGCTGGCCTATGAGCTCGCGATGGAGGGCGGCCGCGTCGCCGGTGTCTACGCCCACCCCATCGGCGACAAGGCGGCGACCATCCTCATCAGGGCCGGGGCAACAATCCTCGCCATGGGCGGCATTGGCGGCCTCTACGAGGTGACAACCAACCCGCCGCAGGCCCGGGGACAGGGTGTTGGCATGGCGGCCCGCAAGGGCGCCATCATTGCAGATCCCGAGTTCGTGCAGTTCCATCCGACCGCCATCGCCGTCGGACGCGATCCGGCACCGCTGGCGACTGAAGCCCTGCGTGGCGAAGGCGCGATCCTCATCAACGACCGGGGCGAGCGCTTCATGCCGGGCGTCCATGCCGATGCCGAACTCGCCCCCCGCGATGTTGTCGCGCGGGCGATCTTCCGGCAGATCCGGCAGGGCCGGCGCGTCTACCTCGATGCCAGCAAGGCCGTCGGCGCCCGCTTCCCCGACGCCTTCCCGACCGTGCATGCCTGCTGCATGGCTGCCGGCATCGATCCGTCGGTCGCGAGGATCCCCGTCGCACCGGCAGCGCATTACCACATGGGCGGCAGCAGCGTGGACCACAACGCGCGCACCTCGCTGCCGGGCCTCTGGGCGATCGGCGAATGTTCCTCGACGGGCGCCCACGGTGCCAATCGACTGGCGTCGAACTCGCTGCTCGAGGCGATCGTCTTCGGCGCCCGTGCAGCCGCCGACATCAACGCTGCCATCGGCCGCACCCAGGAGACCCGCGCCGCGATCCTCCCGCCCGAAAGTCAGTCCCAGGCGGCTCCGCCATCGCTGGCGCCACTGCGCCGCATCATGTCCGCCAATGTCGGACTTGAGCGCAACGCCGAGGACCTGCACCGCGCCATCGACTTCATCCTGAAACTCGAGAAGGCGGCCGCCCACGATCCGGACATGCGCAACATGGCGGCACCCTGCCTGCTTGTTGCCGGCGCAGCTCTCCTGCGCACGGAAAGCCGCGGCGGCCACTTCCGCAGTGACTTCCCGGCACCGCGAGCCGAATGGAACCGCCGCACCTTCCTGACACTTGACGAGGTACGGGCGGCACTGGCATCCGCGACCGGCAACAAAGCCTCATCCAGCCACCCCACGGCAGGCCACGCATGAAGAAGCCAGTCATCACCGTCGAGCCCCTTCCCGCCTTCCTCGTGGTCGAGGCCGTGCGCAACGCGCTCACCGAAGCCCTCGGGCGTGCGGGCGACATCACCACTGCCGCCACGGTGCCGGCCACCGCACGCGCCCATGCCGTGCTCGCCGCGCGCGAACCCGGACGCAGCGCAGGGCGCGACTGCTGCGTCGCGGCGTGCAGGACGCTTGATCCATCCATCGAAGTCAGCGTTGCCGTCCCCGACGGTGCCGATGTCGCGCGGGGCGCGCCAATTGCCGTCATCAAGGGTCTGGCCCGGCCGATC
>DAISVV010000097.1:0-11058 GCA_036840015.1 Micropepsaceae bacterium | reverse complement strand
GGATCATCTCGACGCGATCGCGCCGCTCGCTGGCGGCCCGCGATGTCCAGGAGGCCCTGCACCGCGGGGAAGGCCCGCGCGACGAGACCGACTGCCTGCTGGCGATCGCGCGCGCCCTGCAGCTGCGCGTGACGCATGTGGTCGATGAGCTGTCCGACCAGGTCGATGCGCTGGAGGAACAGGTTGTGGCCGGCGCGATCTCGAGGGTCCGCGATGCGCTGGCGCAGACACGCCGGCGTGCGATTTCGCTGCGACGGCACCTGGCGCCACAGCGCGAGACATTCACCCGCCTGCAGGGCGAGCGGCACGAGATCCTCGACGGGATCGACTCGGCGCGCTTCCGCGAGCTTGCGGACGAAACCATGCGCTTCGTCGAAGAACTGGACAGCATCCGCGAGCGTGCAAGCGTCGTGCAGGACGAGGTCATGAACCGCCTGACCGAGCGGCAGAACCGGAATTCCTATGTGCTGGCCCTGGTTGCTGCCGTCATGCTGCCGCTCAGCTTCATCACGTCGCTGTTCGGGGTCAGCCTTGCGAACATCCCGTTTGCCACCCATCCCGACGGTTTCTGGGTGCTGCTGTGGGTGCTGGCCACCCTTGTCGTGATCGAGATTGCGATCCTGCGATGGACGCGGTGGCTCTGAGGTTTTCCGCCTGTTTCGGACGTGGTGAACCGGCAATAAACCACCGCGGTGGCGCAGGCTGACCGGATTGCCTAAAATTTGAATCAAATTCTCCGGCGCGACCACACCCCGCCTTATCTGCCGGTTGTCCAGACTGATGTGTCCCGATCCAGGAGCGCATCATGTCCCTTTCGTCCCGCCTGTCCCTGCTGATGCTTGGTACCTGCCTGCTGCCGTTCGGCGCGGTGGCAGCACCGGCCCTGCGCGGCAGCCTCGACGATGATCCAGCGGGCATGCAGGCCATCCACGAGGCGCAGGCGGATGGTGAGGTGCTTGCGGTGGGTGATGGCGGTGATACCGCCAGCAACATGGCCGGCATGGCGACGCGCAACCGGGCCCGACCCGCCGTGGTGGTCACGCCGCCGCCCTCGGTGCCGGTCGCCAACAAGACGGGCGCCGGCGTTCTGGTCGGCGTGGTGGACACGGGCATCGCGCTGACGCACAGCGAGTTCACGGGACGCATCGCGACAGGGGGCGCTTGCTTCGGTACCACGACGGCCTGCGCAGGCGCGTCTGCGACAGGCGCCGACAACCAGGGTCATGGGACGCATGTCGCCGGCATCATCGGTGCGGCGGCGAATGGGCGCGGTACGACAGGTGTGGCGCCGGGAAGCCTCCTGCTGCCGGTGAAGGTCCTTGATGCCAATGGCGCAGGCACGTCGACCACGGTTGCGCAAGGCATCAGTCATGCGGCGCAGCGCGGGGCGCGCGTGATCAACATGAGCCTCGGCGGGCAGACGCCGGCGTCCGGGCTGATCGCGCCACTGCAGGCCGCCGGGACCTCGGCCGTGCTGGTGGCTGCCGCGGGCAATTCCGGCAACAACCTTTCGCCTGGCTACCCGGCATCCTACGCGACGCAGACAGGCATTCTGGGCAGCATGATCATCGTGGGATCGGTCAACGCGTCGAACAGGATCTCGACCTTCTCGCAGACACCGGGCAATGGGGGCTGCACGACATCCGGCGGCGTGACACGGTGCCTAAGGGACTTCTTCCTCGTGGCGCCCGGCGAGAGGATCAACTCGACCTTTCTCAACAACAGCTACGCACAGATGTCCGGGACCTCGATGGCTGCGCCCCATGTGTCCGGCGTTGCGGCGCTTGTGATCGGCGCGGCACCCTACCTGACCAACCGGCAGGTCGTGGACATCCTGCTGCGTACGGCGACGGACCTGGGGGCGCGGGGCACCGATGCGGTCTATGGCCGCGGCCTTGTGAATGCCACGGCGGCGCTCGCGCCTGTGGGTGTGCAGACGGTCGCGACGGCGGGCCTCTCCACGGCTTCCTACACGGGTTCGGGCGAGGTTTCCGGCTCGGCGATCTCGGGTCCGTTGGGCGCTGGCCTGAGGAATGCGAGCGTGCTGCGCTCGGTCACGTTCTTCGACGAATACGGACGCGACTACAAGACGGACCTCACGAAGGCCGTAGCGCCGTCGGTGATGAGCGTCGAGCACATCGTGACGACGCCATCGTTTTCGTCACAGTTCGTATCGTTCGAGGGCGATGGCTATGCCGCGCGCGGCTTTGTTGCGGACTCTTCCGAGAACGGCGTCATGTCGCTCGGCTTCACGACGACGAACGACGAGACACTCTCGGATGTCGTGATCACGGCGCGCCTGTCGGACGTGGCCAGCGTCCGGTTCGGCCACAATGCCCCGATGGAGGGGCTCGTGAACCGGCTCGACCTGGCAGCGGATGCGCGCTTCGATGGACTGTTCCTGTCGGCATCGGCGCTGAACTCTCCCTTCCTTTCCCTCACGGGTGGTGGCGACATGGGTGCTGCCTCGCTACGTCTTGGGCGCGATGCGGTGCTGACGGTCGGCTATTCGCAGCTTGAGCCGGAGAGCGACGATGCCCTTCCCACATCCGTGATGGCCAGCGATACGCAGCTTGCGATGATCCGTGACGATACAGACCAGACACGTTCGGCTCGAAGCATGCTTGCAGCCGTGAGCTGGGAGCTTGCGCCGTGGGCCATGATCGGCATCAATATGGGCCAGACTGACGAAGAGGACAGCATGCTGGGCTCGAGCGAGAGCGGCGCGCTGGCGCTGACCTCGGAGTCGACGACGCGTTCGGTGGGTGTCTCGACCCGGGTCGACCTTGGTGGGGGTTATGCGCTGTCGGCGTCATGGAGCCTGGGCGAGACCGATGCCTCGCCCCTGGCTGGCAGCATCGTGCAGTCCTATTCGGCGATCGAGTCGCAGTCCTATGGCGTGGCGATCGCGCGGCGCGGCATCTTTTCGGACAGGGACAGCCTGGGGCTTGCCGTTTCGCGTCCGCTTCACATCACGTCGGGCAGTGCATCGATCCTCGCCTCGAGCGGGGTGACGGATGATCGCGGCATCGTCTATGCGCAGGAGATCGTTTCGCTGGCGAGCACGACGCCCGAGACGGACTACGAACTTGGCTATACGACGCTGCTGTCGGCTGACACGATGCTGCAGGCGAGCCTGATCTACCAGCAGAACGCGGGTGGCGAGGCAGGCGTTGATGCCCTTGCGGGCGTGGTGACCCTCACAAAGCGCTGGTGACCGCGCCTCAGGCGGCGCGGTACCAGTCGATGCCGCTTTCGTCGCGCTGGCGCGTGATGCGACGGCGTGCGAGCAGGCAGTTCAGGTGGGCGAGGCTCTCACCGGTCGCCATCCCGTAATTGCCTGCCGTTATCTTGGTCCGGAAGAGCGCCGGGAAGACCTGGACGGCCTTGCGCGGCTCGGCGCAGAGCTCGACGATCTTGCGCAATCCATCCTCGTGGTCATCGATCAGGCGTGTCATGCGGTGCTTCACGCCGTAGAAGGGCTCGTTGTGCGCGGGCAGGATCAGCGTGTCGTCCGGGATCGTGTTGCGCAGGTGGCGACAGGAGTCGAGCCATTCCTCAAGCGGATTGGCCTCGGGCTCGGTCGGGAAGACGCTGACGTTCGAGGAGATGCGCGGCAGGATCTGGTCGCCCGAGATCATGAGCTTCATGTCGGCGCTCCAGAGGCAGGCGTGCTCGGGCGCATGCCCACGGCCCACGACGACGCGCCAGGTGCGCCCCCCGATGACATGCTCCTGCCCTTCCACGAGCCGGATGTAGGACTGCGGCAGCTTGTAGACGCCCGAGCCGAATCCGCCGAAGCGCTTGCGGTAGACGTCGAGCGAGGCATCGGACCATCCGGCCGCGCGATAGAAGGCAACGCCCTCTTCGGGTGCCGGCTGTCCGGTGTCCATCACCAGCGTGCGGCAGAGGAGATAGTCGGTCCTGGACATCAGCAGCGGCGCACCGAAGCGTTCGCTGATCCAGCCTGCAAGGCCCACGTGGTCGGGATGGAGATGGGTGACGAAGATGCGCGTGACCTTGCGTCCGCCAAGCGACTGCCAGACCTGTTCCCAGAGTTCCTGAACCGCGGGCGCGTTGATGCCCGTGTCGACAAGCGCAAGACCGTCGCCGTCCTCGAGGGCCCAGACATTGATGTGGTTGAGCTGGAAGGGCAGCGGCAGGCGGATCCAGTAGACACCCGGCGCTACCTCGATGGTGCGGCCGGGCTCTGGCTTTGCGGGGAACGGGTATTTCAGCCCATCGCGCTCGAGCGGGGTGGACGCCTCTCGGCCGTCGAGGGTCATTGTCATGGCAGGCCTTGATCCAATTGCGAGTTGCCCCAAGTTAGGCTCCGGGCCAGCGGGGCGCAAACCAAATGCTAAACGCCCTGCTTTCCCCTGCGTTGCGGGGCGGCGTCAGGGGCCTTGCGGCCTGACGTGTATCCGGGCCTGAGCCATCGCAATCCGGGCGGGCCGCCTGCGGCCTTGTCCCAGACAAACCACGCATAGGCGGTTGTCCCGCTGCCCGCGCGCGGGGCGTCCTTCATGTAGAAGGTGATGCGCTCGCTGAATACCCAGACACGCGATGGCGGTGTCTTCAGAAAGATCGTGTTTGCCCTGTTCGCCCCTTCGAGGAAGGCAAGCCGCAGCAGAAGCGCCAGCTTGCGGCGCGCGAGCTTCAGGCCATGCGCCACGAAGGCCTCGGCCGCGTTATAGGGCGGGTTCGTGATGATGTTGTCGACGGATCCCTTCGCACGCAGGAAGTCGACGCCGGATGTTCCAAAGCCGCGCGCATGAAGATCGGTCGCGCGCACGTCGTAGCCGGCGCCGGCAAGGACGCGCGCCATCTCGCCATCGCCGCAGGCGCACTCCCATATGCGGCCCTCGAACGCCTCGTTGTCGATGAGGGCGCGTGTGGCCCAGGCCGGTGTGGGGAAGAAGTCGGGCCCGGCGAGGTCGGCCTTGCGGCGGGCGGGAGGCTTGAAGGCGCCGTTGAGGTTGTAGGTCCTGTCCGGACGGCTCATTCGAGCCCGACCCTTGCGTAGGGACAGCCTTTCTTGCCGCAGTCCTTCTTCTGCGAGGGCGCGGAATAGGTTCCGCACACCTCGCAACGCGTCATGTCCTCTGACGGCAGGCTTGATTGCGGGCGCTTGCGCGCGCGGCGCAGCTCCTCCTGGAATTCCTCCTGCAGGCGGATGATGCGCCCCTTGATCGCAAGATAGGCCACTGTGCCGATGGCGAGGAGTGCGAGAATCCAGAGCATGGGCCCTTATAGCCCATACCGGGCCCAGAGCGCACGCTCCTCAATCGTCCCGAGCAGGCCGTCCGCCCATTGCAGCGGCAAGGCCGGCGCGGAAATGCCACTGCGCTCGGGGTTGAACCAGGACTTGCGAGGCTGGACCAGCCGGAACTCGACCTTTTCGCCGAACTTGTGTTCGCAGACCGAGCGCAGGTCGCCCGTGCCGTCGATCAGGCCGAGGCTTGCAGATGTCGTACCCGTCCAGAACATGCCCGAGAACATCTCCGCCTCGTCGCCCTTGAGGCGGCC
The DNA here is from genome assembly GCA_036840015.1 of Micropepsaceae bacterium. Taxonomy (GTDB): domain Bacteria; phylum Pseudomonadota; class Alphaproteobacteria; order Micropepsales; family Micropepsaceae; genus SZUA-430. The sequence continues at coordinate 5,529 of DAISVV010000097.1, read as the reverse complement.
TTCGCGTCGCTTGCGCACGAGGGCCTTGAAGCTCTCGTGTACCTCGCGCTGCAGCGCCTCGAGATGCGCGGCATCGCGCGGGTCCTCGGGACGGAAGGGATCGAGCATGGCCTTGCGTTCGCCGGACGTATGCACGCGCCGCTCAATGCCGAGCTTCTCGATCATCTGGTGGAAGCCAAAGCCCTCGGAGACGACACCGATCGATCCGACGATCGAGTTCTCGTGCGCGTAGATCTCGTCGCCGGCGAGAGCCAGCATGTAGCCGCCAGATGCAGCGACATCCTCGGCGAAGGCGAGGACCGGGACATCTGCCTCGGCCGCGAGCCTACGGATGCGGTCATGGATCAGGGCCGCCTGTACCGGCGATCCGCCAGGTGAGTTGATGATGATGGCCACCGCCGCCGCCGTGTCATCCTCGAACAGCTTGTCGAGCTGCTCGGCGACCGATGCGAGGCTGAGCCCGCGATTGAGACCTGTCCGGATGCCGATGGCACCGCTGAGCCGCAGGACGGATACCCGCGGCGGCGCGGAGCCGGAGACGAGGTGCCACAACTTCCTTGTGATTTGCCTGACCATGCGCGTTATGTAGACAGCGGGCCTGCCTGCCGCAAGATTTGTTCGGCTTCCGGCGTCGGCTTTCCACCCGGGCCGTGCAGGAGCAGGCCCGGCGCCATCACCAGGGGGGCGGCGGCATTCGTCCGTGCGGTCAAAACCAGCCTCTTTGCCGGGACGCCCACCCGCGGCCAGAGCGGAGTGACGGTGACACCACGGCCGCGCGGGGACAGGGCCTCGAGTGCGACCGGCAGCTGCGCTGGCGGCAGGATGGCCGATACCGTTCCACCTGGGCGCGTGATGGCGCGCGCGAGACGCAGCCAGTGACGCAAACCGTCCGCGCCGATTGCCTTGGCGTTCGCCTTTCGCCGCTCGGGCGCGCTGGTGCCGCTGGCCTCGTCGTGGAACGGGGGATTGGTCAGCACATGATGGAAGTGCTGGCGCGGCAGGTTGCGCGCACGCCCCGCGAGGTCAGCCGCGAGCACGGCGAAAGTTTCGGCCTTGCCGTTGCGCGCCGCGTTTCTGCTGGCGAGCCCGAGCATCAGGTCATCGATATCCACTGCCGTGACATGGACGCCCTCGACACGGGCGGCAAGGCACAGGCCTGCCGTGCCGACCCCGCAGCCGAGGTCGCAGGCGAGCTGGCGAGGCCTCGCGGGTACGGCGGCTGCAAGCACCACGGCGTCCAGCCCGGCGCGGAAGCCCTTGCGCGGCTGGAGGACCTGAAGGCGGCCGCCGAGAAACGCGTCGTCTGTCAGGTCGTCTGCGTCCAATGGACGCTGATCAGGGGGTGAGGGCATGCCCCAGCCCTGCATCCCTCAGGAGTTGTCGTGCACGCCCCAGATCGGCGTCGTCAACCATCAGGCGCCGCGGTATGGCCCCGATGTTGCCCTCCATCATGTTCATGTGCTCGTCAAGGCCCACGTAGCGGATGTGCTCGGATTGCAGCAATGCGCGGACATAAGACAGCATGACCATATCATTGCTGCGCAGAAGCTCGACCATGGCGGCGGCGTGACCTCGCTCACTCTTGACCCGGGACACGCCGGGATTCAATGTCCACCCCAGACAAAGGGACGTCCGGCGCATCCTAGTGCGCGGCAACAGCAGGTCAAACATCTTGCGTGCCATCCAGCGATTGAACAAAGGGGCCGGCGAGCCCAAGGGGGCGGTTGACCGCCTTTTCCGCCTTGTCGAGGCCGACCTTCAGCACGTAAACGCCCTGATCCTCGAGCGGATGCGCTCGGATGTGCCGCTCATCCCGGAGCTGGCGGGCCACATCATCAATTCGGGCGGCAAGCGGCTTCGGCCCATGCTGACCCTGGCCGCGGCGCAGATCTGTGGCTACCAAGGGCTCGGGCACATTCGACTGGCCACTGCCGTGGAATTCATCCACACGGCGACGCTGCTGCATGACGACGTCGTCGACGAGAGCGACCTGCGCCGTGGCAAGGCAGCGGCGCACGTGATCTGGGGCAATGCACCGAGTGTGCTGGTTGGTGACTTCCTGTTCTCGCGCTCATTCCAGCTGATGGTCGAGACGGGAAGCCTGCGCGTGCTGAACATCCTGTCGAATGCCTCTGCGGTGATCGCGGAAGGCGAAGTGATGCAGCTCAGCGCCAAGGGCAATATCGGCACCGTCGAGGATACCTATCTCAAGATCATCGCCGCGAAGACCGCGGCGCTGTTTGCGGCTGCGGCCGAAGCCGGCGCCGTGATCGCGCAGGCCGACGAGCTGCGCGAGATGGCGATGAAGTCCTACGGGAACAACCTCGGCATCGCGTTCCAGCTTGTCGATGATGCCCTCGATTACTCGGGACGCGAGGCCATGATGGGCAAGGCTGTCGGCGACGACTTCCGCGAAGGAAAGCTCACGCTGCCGGTGATCCTGGCTCTGGCCCGCGCCAATGCCGAGGAAGCCGAGTTCTGGCGGCGCACGATGGTGCAGCACTCGCAGACGGATGCGGATCTCACGCATGCGATCCACCTGATCGAGAAGCACCAGGCGCTGGGTGACACGCTTGCGCGCGCCCGCGGCTTTGCCGACCAGGCATGCGCGGCGCTCAATGTCTTCCCCGACAGCCCGATGCGCCGGGCGCTGAACGAACTGGCCGAATTCTGCGTCAGTCGCGCCTACTAGGCGGTCAGGGGCGCCACAGCTTCAACCCACCAGCCCGCATGCAGGGTGCGCAGCGCGCTTGCGGCGCGGCGCGCTGCGTCGATGTCCGGATAGATGCCAAAGCAGGTGGCGCCGCTGCCTGACATGCGCGCCAACAGGCAGTCCTGCGACTGCACCAGTGCGCTCTCGGCCTGCATGATGGCAGGCGCGATACGCTTGGCGGGTGCGGCGAGGTCATTCGACGTGCGATCGAGGAAGACGACAAGCTCGCGGAGGGACGCAAAGCGCGTCGGCCAGGCCAGCGGCTGGGCGCCGGTGCGCACCTGCAGGCCGGCGAACACGTCCGCAGTTGCGACTGCCACGCCCGGATTTGCGAGAACCAGGGCGAAACCTGGCAGGTCAGGTGCGGGCGCAAGGCTTTCGCCGTCGCCCGACATGATCGTTGGCAGGGCGCGCAAGCAGACAGGCACATCGGCCCCGAGGCTGCGCCCGATGCGGTACAATTCCTCCTGCGTAACGGGCAAGGCCCACAGCTGCGTGCGGAGGCGCAGCGTCGCGGCGGCGGCGCTCGAGCCGCCACCGAGGCCCGAGGCGACGGGCAGGTTCTTGCCGAGCGTGAGTTCCACCTCGCCAGGGGCGCAGCCGTTTGCGATGGCCCACTGGCGCAGGGCGTCGGCAGCCCTCAGCACCAGGTTGCTCCTGTCCGCGGAAAGGCCTGCGGCGTGCGGACCGGAAAGCGCCAGGCTGGTACGGGGGGCTGGCCTCGCCTCTACCATGTCACCGCATTTTGCGAAGACCACGAGGCTCTGCAGGTCGTGATAACCGTCGGCGCGACGCTCGCCCACGTGAAGGAACAGGTTGATCTTGGCAGGAGCAAGCCGCTGCACGCCGGCGCCTCAGTCTTTCCCGGGGTTGGGTGCGGTGGCGGGCGGCTCGTCGACGAGGCCCTCCTCGAGCTTGCGGCGGATGCGCGGCTCGTCGCCCTCTTCCGGACCAAGGTCAAGTGCATGCTGCCACTGGAACCTTGCCTCGTCCCGCCGCCCCATCTTCCAGTAGGCGTCGCCGAGATGGTCGTTGATCGTCGCCTCGCCGGGCTCGAGGTAGACGGCCTTCTCGAGCCACCTGAGCGCGTCCGCGTAATTGCCGAGCTTGTAGTAGGCCCAGCCCAGGCTGTCGACGATGAAACCGTCCTCGGGCCGAAGGGCCACGGCCTGCCTCAGCATGCCGAGCGCTTCCTCGATGTTCTTTCCGCGATCGACCCATGAATAGGCAAGATAGTTCATGACTTCGGGGTTGTTGGGGCGCAGCGCGAGGGACCGCTTGAGGTCGCCTTCGGCGAAGCTCCAGTTTCCGGCGCGCTCGTGAGTGATGCCCCGTGCGTAGAAATGGATCCAGTGGTGCTCGCGCGGCGTGACGATGAGATCGATGGCCTTGTCGTAGGCAGCGATGGCCTGCTTGTACTTTTCCTCGCCGCGGTAGACATCGCCAAGCGCGGACCAGGTATCCACGTCGTTGCGCGTGCCGTCGAGTGCTGCCTTCAGCACCTTCAGGGCTTCATCGGGGCGCTTGAGAATGACGAGGTTGCGGGCAATCTGCTGCTGCGCTCCAGCATAGACGGGCGAGGATGCGGGAATGCGCCTGTAGGCGCTGATCGCCTCCTCGTGCGGCTCGGCCAGCTCAAGGCGCTCGCCGAGAAGGCTCAGCGACAGTTCGTGCCCGGGATCCAGTGCCAGGGCAAGCTGGAGGTAGAAGACCGGCACCTCGATGGACTTGCCCTCGGCGAGATTCGAGGCGATGCCGTAGAGTGTTTCCGCGAGGCCCTCGCGCGCATTCGAGACAACGCGCCTCGGGGCGCCGCCGCGCTCGATCCGTTCAAGCTCGCCCTGCATCACCGGATTGTCGGGGTATTTCTTCAGGAAGTCCCGGAACACGGTCCGTGCCTCGGCGGTGCGTCCCATGCGGGCAAGATGGTTGCCATAGGCCTGCACGATGCGCTGCGCCTCGCCATCGGTCAGGCTGCTTGCGTTGCGGAAGTGCTCGCGTGCGGCTTCGGGCTGGCCTGAGAGGTCCTCGAGGATTGCCCGCTGGTAAAGCAGGAATGCCTCGGCGCCGCTGAGGTCACCAAGCGCCTGGAGCGACTTGCGGGCGGCCTCGATGTTCCCTTCCGAAAAGAACGCGTAGGCGATGCCGAGGCGCGCGGCCACTTCGGCCGCCGGATTGTCCTTGATGCGGTCAAAGGCGGCGCGCGCGCGCGCGTAGCCGGCATCCCGCAGGGCGCGGACGCCCAGGACGAGATTGGGCAGCTTTGCATCGGGGATCCTGCCGACGATCCTTTCGGCAAGGTCGGCCGCCGCATCGAGGTTGCCGGCCGACACCTCGGCTGCGAGCGTGCGCTCGATCAGCTCGATGTTTCCCGGATCGAACCTGAGCGCCTTGCGATAGAAGCTTGCGGCAGCGTCTGCGTCATTGAGGTTGGTGGCGTAACGGGCTGCGAGGTAGTTGCCATAGGGTGTATCGGCCGGCTGAAAGGCCGGGGCCGGGCGCAGGCTGTCCAGCATCGTGCACTGGGTCAGCGCCAGCACGATGCCAATGTTCACGGCCGTGATTACGCCAATCCACCTGACCACTCTAGCGTTCGACACGACGCATGACCCCAAGCCGTCCGCCAGCCCCGGAGCGGAGCCTGCGGTACCTCACATGTTTGGATAGGTCGGCCCACCGCCGCCTTCCGGTGTCACCCAGTTTATGTTCTGCGACGGATCTTTGATATCGCAAGTTTTGCAGTGGACGCAGTTCTGGGCATTGATCACGAACCGCGGATTTCCGCCAGATTCATCGCGCACCACCTCGTAGACACC
>DAISVV010000096.1:0-11103 GCA_036840015.1 Micropepsaceae bacterium | reverse complement strand
CCGCATTGGCCGCATCGATACCTCCAAGCGCATAGACAGGCATGGAACGGCCCGGGACAAGGGACGCAAGTCGCACCGCACCAAGCGCGGCAGCGCCTGGATGGCTGCGGGTCGGCATGAAAGGCGAGGCCAGCAGCACATCGACCGGTAGCCGCAGCGCGCGCGCAACGCTTGCCTCGCCATGCACCGACGTCGAGATGATCCAGTCGCGCCGAAGCCGGCGCACCCCCTTGGCCAGCATCACCTTTCGCTCCGGCAGATGGACCCCGTCGGCACGCGCGCGCAGCGCGAGCCCGGCATCGTCGCCCACAAGCACGCGGACCCCGCGCGGCCGGCAGCACCCGATAAGTAGCCGCACAAGCCGCTCGCGCGCCTGCGCATTCCTGTGTCGCACGATCACGGCGGATCCCCGCGGCAGGGCGGCAGCACTCTCCGCCCAGTCCGCATCGACGCCGTCATCCGTCATCAGGATCAGCCCGCCGACAGGACAGGATGGCGCACCGGCGTTGAGCCTGCGCGCCATTCGTGCAAGCTTGCCTCTCTCCCGGTCGTGATCCACAGAGCCCATGCAGCCATCCATAACAGCTAAGGATATCGCCGCAAACATCGCGCGCATTCGCGCGCGCATGGCACGGGTGGCGGCTGAGGCCGGTCGCGATCCAGTCGGCATCAGCCTGATCGCCATCAGCAAGACGCAAGCCCCCGACGCGATCGAGGCCGCCATCGGGGCGGGCCACCTCGTCTTCGGCGAAAACCGGGTTCAGGAGGCACTTCTCAAGTTTCCCGCCCTCAAGGCAGCCCACCCCCGCCTCGTAATGCATCTAGTGGGGCCCTTGCAGTCCAACAAGTTGCGCGACGCGGTTGCGCTCTTCGATGTGGTTCACACGCTCGACCGCGAAAGCCTGGCCGTGGCGCTGCTCCGGGAGCGCGAAAGGGCAGGGCGGTGTCCCCGCCTCTTTGTCCAGGTCAACACCGGCGAGGAACCGCAGAAGGCCGGCCTGTCGCCACGAGACACCTTGCCCTTCATCGATCGCTGCCGCGCCGAATGGAATCTCCAAATCGAGGGCCTCATGTGCATCCCGCCTGTCAATGACATGCCCGCACCACATTTTGCCCTTTTGTCCAAACTGGCGCGGACGGCGGGATTGCGCGAGCTGAGCATGGGCATGAGCGGAGACTTCGAAGCCGCCATCGCTCTCGGCGCAACCTTCATCCGCGTCGGAAGTGCGATATTCGGGGAACGCCCCGCAAGCCCTGCCTGAGGCAGTTTTCACGCAAGCTCCGCCACTTACCAACACCGGGCGACATTGCTAATGTCCCGCCCGCAAGCAGCAATCGGAAGATGATCCCATGTCCATTTCGCTCTACGACATCACCGTTCCCTCTTACCTCCAGACGGTCGGCGCCATCAGGGGCGTGCTGAGGAAGGGCGCCGAGTTCTGCGCACAGAAGGGCATCGACACCCAGTCCCTCGTCGAGACCAGGCTTGCCGATGACATGTTCCCGCTGCGCTTTCAGGTCGTCTCAGTTGCCCATCATTCGATGGGTGCCATCGAAGGCCTGAAGAAGGGGACCTTTGGTCCGCCCGGCGCCGAGCAGCCGCAGGACTACAAGGGGCTTCAGGATCTTCTCGACACGACAGAAGAAGCGCTGCGCGCCGTGACACCAGCCGACGTGAACGCTTTGCAGGGCAGGGACATGGCCTTCCAGATGCGTGACTTCCGAATCCCTTTCCTCGCCGAGACATTCATCCTGTCGTTCTCGCTGCCCAACTTCTATTTCCATGCGGCAACCACCTACGACATCCTGCGCGCGAAGGGTGTTCCGCTCGGAAAGCGCGACTACCTTGGACAGATGCGGATCAAGGCCTGAGGACGAAGGGGATAGATGATGAAGGCTCTCGTTAAATCACGGGCTGAACCGGGACTGTGGCTTGAGGACGTTCCGGAACCCAGGATGGGCATCAATGACGTGATGATCCGCGTGCTGCGCACCGGCATCTGCGGCACCGACCTGCACATCTGGAACTGGGATGACTGGGCCCGCAAGACGATCCCCGTCCCGCTGGTCGTCGGCCACGAATTCGTGGGCGAAATCGTCGACGTCGGCTCCAACGTCACCGAATACCGCAAGGGCGAGATCGTCAGTGGCGAAGGCCACATCGTGTGCGGCCGCTGCCGCAACTGCATGGCCGGCCGCTACCACATGTGCGCGAACACCTCAGGCGTGGGCGTGAACCGGACAGGCGCCTTTGCCGAATACATCGCCCTGCCGATGACCAACATCTGGCATCATCACGAGGGCATCGACCTCGATGTGGCGTCGATCTTCGACCCGTTCGGCAATGCCGTGCACACGGCCCTGCAGTTCCCCGTCCTCGGCGAGGACGTCCTCATCACGGGCGCAGGCCCGATCGGCATCATGGCCGCAGCCGTGGTGCGCCAGGCCGGCGCCCGCTACGTCGTGATCACCGACATCAATGAAGCCCGCCTGGCGCTCGCGCGCCAGATGAAGGTCGACCTTGCGGTGAACGTGAAGGAAATGTCGATCGCCGATGCCCAGAAGAAACTCGGCATGCGCGAAGGATTCGACGTCGGCCTCGAGATGTCGGGCAATCCTGCCGCCTTCCGCGACATGCGCGCCAATATGTGTCATGGCGGCAAGATCGCGATGCTGGGCATTCCCTCGACCGACATGTCGATCGACTGGAACAAGGTCATATTCAACATGCTGACCATCAAGGGCATCTATGGTCGCGAGATGTTCGAGACCTGGTACAAGATGTCGGTGCTGGTTCAGTCAGGCCTCGACATCTCCCCGGTCATCACACACCGCTTCCACTACACTGATTTCGAAAAGGGCTTTGCCGCCATGAAGACGGGTTCATCGGGCAAGGTCGTCCTGAAATGGGCTGATCTCTGATGTATGGCAGTTACCGGAAGCACCTCGAGGAGACGCTCGCATCCATTCGCGCCCAGGGCCTCGAGAAACCCGAGCGCGTGATCGCAAGCCCCCAGTCAGGCCACGTTCGCGTGACAGGGGGCAGGGAGGTCCTGAACCTCTGCGCCAACAACTATCTCGGCCTCGCAAGTCATCCGGACATCGTGAAGGCCGCGCATGCAGCCCTCGACCGCTGGGGCTATGGCATGGCCTCCGTGCGCTTCATCTGCGGCACGCAGGAGATCCACAAGGACCTCGAGCGAAAGATCAGCGGCTTCCTCGGCACAGAGGATACGATCCTCTACTCGTCCTGCTTCGATGCCAATGGCGGCCTCTTCGAGACGCTGCTCGGCGAGCAGGACTGCGTGATTTCCGACGAACTCAACCACGCCAGCATCATCGACGGCATACGCCTCTGCAAGGCCCAGCGCGCGCGCTACCGCAACGGCGACATGGCCGACCTCGAGCAGAAGCTCAAGGCCGCATCCGGTGCACGCTTCCGCATGATCGCCACCGACGGCGTGTTCTCGATGGACGGCTACTACGCGAAGCTTGTCGAAATCTGCGACCTCGCCGAGAAATACGATGCCCTCGTCATGGTCGACGACAGCCACGCAACCGGCTTCACCGGCAGGACGGGCAGGGGAACACACGAACGCGACGGCGTGATGGGTCGCGTCGACATCATCACCGGCACGCTGGGCAAGGCCTTGGGCGGCGCCAGCGGTGGCTTCACCACTGGTCGCAGGGAAATCATCGACCTCCTGCGCCAGCGCTCGCGTCCCTATCTCTTCTCAAACTCGATCCCGCCCGCGATCGCCGCCGCCTCGATTGCGGCCATCGACCTCCTCGGTCGCTCGACGGGCCTCATGGACCAGCTCCACGCCAACACGCGCCACTTCCGCCAGGGCATGGAAAGCCTCGGCTTCAACATCCTGCCGGGCGAGCATCCGATTGTGCCCGTGATGCTCGGCGATGCCGCGCAGGCCGCACGCTTTGCGGCCCGCATGCTTGAGAAGGGCGTCTACGTGGTCGGCTTCTCCTACCCGGTCGTTCCCCAGGGCAAAGCCCGGATCCGCACGCAGATGTCAGCCGCCCTCACGCGCGAGGATCTGGACATTGCGCTCGCGGCCTTTGCAGAGACAGGCCGCGAGCTTGGCCTGATCAGCTAGGCATTTGGATTGATCAGGTACTTCTCGCCCGTCGCCCGACGGCTATAGGCAATGATGGTCTCGAGCCTCAGCGCTTCGGTCAGCGAGAGCGTACGGCTATAGTGGCTGGCGAAGGTGGTAGTGATTTCATCAGCCACCTTCTGCCGCAGCCGCTGCGCCTCCTGCGGACCGATCTTCATCAGGAACGGCGTGAGCAGCCACCCGCCAACGCCCCACGCAAACCCGTAGGAGCGCGCGAGCTCGGTCGGTCCCATGTCGAGCGCACCATAGATATAGACCTGCTTGTGGGTGTTTGAGCCGTAACGGCTATAGGCTGGCGCATTGCGGTTGGCGGCAACCTCCATGCTCGTCAGGATCTGGCTCGCAAGACGTCCACCACCGATCGCGTCGAACGCCAGCGTGGCCTTCGTCTCGACCAGCGCTGCCAGCAGGTCGTCCGCAAAGGATGGTGCGGTGGAATTGCAGACATGCCGCGCGCCGAGATCACGCAGGATCTTTTCCTGAGCCGCGCTGCGCACCACGTTGACGAGCGCAATCCCCTCGTTGGCACAGAGCCGCGCAAGCAGCTGCCCGAGGTTCGAGGCGGCGGCCGTATGCACGAGAGCCGTATGCCCCTCCCGCCGCATTGTCTCGACCATGCCAAGCGATGTGAGCGGGTTGACGAAGCACGAAGCACCTTGCGCGGCGGATGTTCCATCTTTCAGCACCAGCACATCCGACGCCTTCGCGATGCGATATTGCGAATACATGGCCCCGCCAAATGTCGCGACAGCCTTGCCAATCAGGGCCTGCGCTGCCGGCGAACCACCGGCCTTGACGACCGTTCCGGCCCCCTCATTGCCGACTGGAAGAGACTGGTCGAAGCGGGCTGCCATCATGCGCAGCGCGGGCTGCGGCATCTGAGCCGTGACAACCGTGCCCTCACCGTCCCCCGAGCTGCTCGCCTGGCTCATGTCGGCAGTGCCAATAAGGAGCCCGAGATCCGACGGATTGATTGGCGTCGCTTCGACCCGGATGAGCACCTCGTCATCCTTCGGTTCGTCCACGGGCACGCGGGCAAGCGACAGGCGCAGCGTGCCGTCCTTGCCCAGGAGCGAGCGGATTTGCAGGCCGGTTGCTGGAATGGTTGCCATGGAGGTTCTCCTTCAGCGATCAGTGACAGCCGAGAACCACCATGCAAGGCAGGGCAGGTCAAGGCCCGTCAGGCAGCGCGCGCCCGTCCCGAACGCTGCGCGCGCTTGCGGCCCGCCTCGATCTCCCGCTTCAGGTCCGCGCAGTAGAGGTCGAAATTCACCTGCTGCGTATGCCGGCGCGACTTGTAGTACTTGCCGATGTCGCGCGCCTCATCCCGCCTTATGACCTCTTCCATATCCGCAGGCGAGGGCAGGGCGCATTCGCCCGCCAGCACGGAAGAAACCCACTTCGCCTGCTGCTCGGCAAAATTGACGAGCGTCGGCAAAGGTTGCGCAAGCCCCATGAAGAACAGGTTCGCAATGCCGGGTTTGCAGATACGCTTGAACAGCGCGACATGGTTGTCGACCACCTCGACGACCGAGCGGTCGAGGAACGGAAACGTGATGTTGTAGCCGGTGGCATAGATGATGGCATCGATGTCCTCGACGCTGCCGTCCGTGAAGCGCACCTGCTTGCCCATGAGTTCGGCAATGTTGGGCTTCACGGTGATGTCCCCGCACCCGACCCGCGTCAGGAATTCGCCCGAAACCGAGGGGTGCGCATCCGCCGGATGGTGCTCGGGCTCGGGCAGCCCGTAATCCTTCATGTGGCCGACAGCCCGCACGATCATGCGCTTGATGATGGCCCGCATCAGGAAGCGCGGCATCCATGTCGGCATCACGCCTTTGTCGGGAACCTGTCCGTTGATGTACTTGGGAAAGATCCAGACGCCACGCCGCGCGGCCACGAAGAGCTTCTGCGCGATCGGGCGCTGGGACAGTTCCGAGGCAATGTCCATCGCGCTGTTGCCCATGCCCACGACAAGCACCCGCTTGCCGCGCATGTCGACCGGCTCGAACGGGTCGATGTAGCGGTGGCTGTGGAAGCTGGGTCCGTCGAACTGGCCGGCAAACGTCGGGATATGCTGGTCCCAGTGGTGTCCGTTGGCAACCACCAGCGCGTCATAGTCGCGTGCCTCACCCGTCGAGAGGCTGACCCGCCATCGGCCATCACCCAAACGCTCGGCCTTCGTGACCTCCGTATTGAACGTGATCCGCGGCTTGAGACCGAACCGGTCGACATACATGTTGAAGTATTCAAGCACCTGCGAATGGTGGGGGTAATCCGGGTAATGCGCCGGAATAGGCAGGTCCTCGAACTGCATGCGATACTTGGAGGTGTCGATGTGAAGCGACTGGTAGCACGCCGAGCGGCCGTTCTTGTTCTTGAACACCCAGTTCCCGCCGATCTGGTCGCTCATCTCGAAGCAGTCGAAGGCAATCCCCCTGTCGGCAAGGGCCTTGGCGGTCGTGAAACCGGAACATCCGGCACCAATGATGCACACTTTGGGTAACATGTGAAAACCCCTGCTTCGTTGTACAAGCAGGGCACCGGATCCACGGCTCTGTCAAGGCGCAGGGTTCCGTAGCGCCTGATCAGGCTTGGGACCCCGCGCAGGCGCCGCGGCACGGGATTATAACATGTCCCCGGATTGTAAGTCCGGCGACTGTGAAATGGCAGCGCATCCGGTTACCTGGTTTCCGTGAGCGGAAGCGGTTGCATGACAATGATTTCATCGATCATTCGGGCTGCAAACGAAAACAGGCGAACTATCTGATGATCCACAGTCACGATGTGACCCGTATTGGTACCGTTCGGATGTGCACGACGCATAACCCGTTCCATCACTGAGGAGATACTGAATGCGCAAGATTTTCGGCGCCATGGTGGCGCTCGCCCTTGTGGCCCCTGCCTTCACCGTTCCGGCCGTCGCCGGCGGCAGCAAGTCCTACGGCGCCAAGCCCGCGGCCGAAGCCCAGACGATCGTGGCCATCGCCGCTTCGAACCCGGACTTCTCGACGCTCGTCACGGCCCTCAAGGCCGCTGAGCTGACGGACGCCCTGTCGGGCGCAGGCCCCTTCACGGTCTTCGCGCCGACGAACGCAGCCTTCGCAGCACTGCCGGCTGGCACGGTCGAGAACCTGCTGAAGCCGGAAAACAAGGCCAAGCTGCAGGCGGTGCTCAAGTTCCACGTCCTCGGCACGGCAATTGAATCGTCGGCCCTGGCTGGCAAGACGCTGACCTCGCCGCCGACCCTGCAGGGTGGCACGCTCGCGATCGACGGCAAGAACGGCGTGAAGGTTGCAGGCGCCAATGTTGTGAAGGCCGACATCCGCGGCTCGAACGGCATCATCCACGTGATCGATAAGGTCCTCCTGCCGGCGAACTAAGCTGGCTTCCCCGGGGCAGGCGGCTTTCGCAGGAAAGCCGCCTGCCTGTTGTTTTTTGCAGCCTCAACCGAGGCTTGCCGTCAGGCTTGTCCCCTCTCGCCTTGCGGGATTGTTGCCGCAATATCGCGACAGCCAATTGTGTTCGCGGCCGCGTTGCTGTAGCCACCACGCAAATCCTGCCGCTTGCGGCCAGTTCAGGGGACACCCATGCGCTTCAACACACGACTTCTCGTCATCGCCGCACTCGTGGCGGCAGCACCCGCCGCCGCCGACGAAGGCATGTGGCTTCCATCCCAGGCGCCGGAAATTGCGGCCCAGATGAAGAAGTCAGGCCTCAAGCTCGACCCCGCCGCCCTGTCAAACCTCTCCGCCGCTCCCATGAATGCGATCGTCTCGCTCGGCGGTTGCTCGGCAGCGTTTCTCAGCTCGCAGGGCCTCGTGGCCAGCAACCATCACTGTGTCTATGGCTCGATCCAGTACAACTCCAAGCCCGGGCAGGATTACCTCAAGGACGGTTTCCTGGCAGCGACGCTCGCCGACGAACTTCCCGCTGCCCCCGGCTCGCGCATCTTCGTCATCGAGGAATTGAAGGATGTAACGACGCAGATGCTTGAGGGCATCTCGGCGACGATGACCGGCCGCCAGCGGTATGACCGCATCGAGGCCAACCAGAAGGCACTCGTTCAGGCCTGCGAGAAGCAACCCAGCCGGCGCTGCGACGTCCGCGCCTACTATGGCGGCTCCACCTATTTCCTGCAGCAGATGCTCGAGATCCAGGACGTGCGCCTCGTCTACGCGCCTGCAAGCTCCATCGGCAATTTTGGTGGCGAAGTCGACAACTGGCAGTGGCCGCGCCACACGGGCGACTTCGGCTTCTACCGTGCCTATGTCGCGCCGGACGGATCCTCGCGTCCCTTCGACAAGGCGAACGTCCCCTATAAGCCCAAAAGCTGGCTCAAGGTGTCGGCCAAGGGCCTCACGGAAGGCGACTTCGTCCTGCTCGCGGGCTTCCCCGGCACGACCGAACGCCATCGCACCGCGGCCGAGGCGAAGGCCTTCTTCAGCGACCTCTACCCGCTCCAGCAGCGCCTGCTGGCCGAGTACTCCAACCAGATCAAGTCGGCGACCGCCGGCGATGACGCCGCCGCGATCAAGTATGCCAATGCGCTTCGGGGCGCCGAGAACATCAAGAAAAAGCTCGAGGGCCAGCTCGCCGGCGCAGAGGCCATCGGCCTCCTCGCGCGCAAGGCGGCAGCAGAAAAGTCGTTCCGGGATTGGGCCCTCAACCCTGCGCGCGCGAGCGAACTCAAGCCCGTGATCGCCGCCCTCGATGCGGTTGCTGCCGAAGCGGCCGCAGCGCGCCTCGTGGCAGCCCGCTATGGATTGCTCAACCGCGGCCAGCTTCTGTCGGCGGCCAGGACCATCTATCGCTGGTCGCACGAACAGGCAAAGCCCGACGCCGAGCGCGAACCCGGCTTCCAGGAGCGTGACCGCAGGCTCGTGACCGAGCGCCTGACCCAGATCGAACGCCGCTTCGATCCAAGGGTGGACCGCAAGCTCTTCGAGGCAGCCCTCGCCGAGTACCGGACCCTCGCGCCCGCAGGTCGCAACGCGGCCTTCGATCGCCAGCTTGACCGGACAAGCCTCGACCGCCTCTACGCAGAAACGAAGCTCGGCGACACGCAGTGGCGCCTGTCGCTTCTCTCAAAGACCCCGGCCGAACTCGCATCGGAATCCGACCCCTTCCTGCGTCTTGCAGTGGCCATGTTCGAGACCGACATCGCGCGTGAGGCCGAAAGCAAGGAACGTGACGGCAAGCTCCAGGCCGCCCGCAGCGCCTACATGAGCGCCTTCCGTCGCTTCGCGGCCACAGAGGGCAGGGCCGTCTATCCCGACGCCAATGGCAGCTTGCGCCTCACCTACGGCCACGTGAAGGGCCGCGTTCGCGACGGCGCGTCATGGACAGCCTTCACGACGGCGCGCGGCATCGTCGACAAGTACACCGGCGCCGAGCCGTTCGACTCCCCGGCACGCCAGCTCGACCTCATCCGCAAGGGTGACTTCGGCCGCTATGCGCACACCGGGTTGAAGACGCTCCCCGTCAACTATCTCTCGACGCTCGACATCACGAACGGAAATTCCGGCTCAGCGACGCTGAACGCCCGGGGCGAGTTCGTGGGCCTCGCCTTCGACGGCACGATTGACGGCATAATCGCCGACTGGTGGTACGACCCCTCGATCAACCGCACGATCCATGTCGACGTGCGCTACATGCTCTGGGTCATGGACCGCGTCGATGGCGCCAACAGGCTGCTCGGTGAGATGGAAATCGTCGGCCGCAAGTAGCGCGCCGCCGACGGACCCTCATTACAGGGTCATCGAAACACGGGGCAGGGCGCCAAGCGTCCTCCGCTCGATGTCGTCATTCGACAAGGCCTGCTGGGTCAGATAGGCCTGCTGGCCGCGCTCAGGCCCTGCCGGCGTCTCGGGCGTGAAGAGGGACACGACGGTCTCCTCGACGCTTTCCCCGGCAATGGCCTCGTAGACCTCCGACGCGAGCGCCCCGAAGAACCCGGCAACCCCGCCAAACAGCGTGCCGCCCGCCACCCGCGCAAGCGGCGAGATCTCGTCGTCGCTGATCGCCCGGTAGAGCGACCCGATGACAGGCAGGTGCTGCAGCGGGTTGACGATGTCGATGAGGTCGTCGAACTCGAACTCTGTGGCGGCCGGCTGCGGCCCGCCTGGCGTCCGCGCGCCCGGCAGGGAATGCACCGCAACTGTGGTCCCGATCATCGGCATGCCTCCCATCAAGCAAGGCCCGCGCCACGCCCGTGCACCCCGTGCCAGGCCGCAGTTCCTAGCAAGGCCGGCTCCCGCCGCCCGGCAGGAATTGCCTAGAGAAGGTGACCCGAGCGATCCTTCTTGGTCGCAAGATAGGCGGCATTGTGACGATTGGTCGGGAACTGGTGCGCGACGCGCTCCACCACGGCGATCCCCTGCTGCCTGAGCACGCCCACCTTGTCCGGGTTGTTGGTCATCAGCTGAACGCGCGAATACCCAAGATGCTTGAGGATCTCAGCCGCAACGGCAAACCGCCGCTCGTCAGCCTCGAAGCCAAGCCGCTCATTGGCATCGATCGTGTCGAAACCCTGGTCCTGGAGCTCATAGGCCTTGAGCTTGTTGATGAGCCCGATCCCGCGCCCCTCCTGTGCGAGGTAGAGCAGGATCCCCGCTCCCTGTTTGCCGATCGCCGCAATGGCGCCGCGCAGCTGGTCCCCGCAATCGCATTTCAGTGAGCCCAGAAGATCGCCCGTGAGGCATTCCGAATGCAGCCGCACCAGCACGGGCCCCGGTGGCTCGGGATTGCCGATGATGAGGGCCAGATGTTCCCGCCCGCCCGCTTCGGGCCGGAAGGCAAGCACGCGCGTGTTTTCTGCGCCCGCTAGCGGCAGCTGCGCGCGCGCAACAATCGCAAGCCGCACATGCGAGGCCTCGTCGATGAAGGCGATATCCACGGCGCAGCCCACGACCAGGTTCCACGCCCGTGCAAGGCGCCGGGCTGTTGCCGCCGCAATCGGATGCACCAC
>DAISVV010000095.1:0-11240 GCA_036840015.1 Micropepsaceae bacterium | reverse complement strand
CCAAAGTGCCACTCGACACCTAACCGGGTCAGAATCAAGGTGCCGTTGACATCGTGGCCATGAACATGTCCATGGGCGCTGTCGCCGCGTAGTCCCCATGGATGGCGGCGACCACGTTGCAGAAGACCGACTTGCCGTTGGCGCCGGTCCCATAGAGGAAGAACAGCGCGTGCTCGATCGTGAGCCCGGTCAGCGAATAGCCGACCATGCGCTTAAGATAGGCCTGTAGATCGGCGTCATTGTTGGTAACGGTCGCCAGGAACGCCTTCCACGTGGGGCAATCGCCCTCGGGGGTCGCGCCCGAGATCCGGGTCATCCGATCCGCCCGATCGTGATCGCGCCGTGCGCCCGAGCGCAGATCGACGATCCCGCCCGGCGTGTTGAGCGCCCACGGGTTGCGATCCCACTCCTCGGCCGTGGCGGCGTGCCGCCGATCCGCACGGGCCAGCCGCTCGACCGCCGCCACTGTGGCGGCACTGGCGAGCTTCGCCGCGAGGCGTGTGCGCGGGCAGCGCCCTGCCGCCTCCCGGCACACCAGCCGGGAGAGGTGCAGGCCCATCAACGTGGCCTCATGACGCCAGTACGTCCCGGTCCAGACGAGCCATTGCCCCCAGGCCGCCACGAACCGCCAATCCTCGCCGTATCGGCGCGTGAACTCGAGGGCGAGCGCATCCTCGATGAATTGCGGTGGCGGGGCTTCATCGTCGGGACCGCCGTCACCGGGCACGTCGCCTGGGGTTCCGGGCGCTCCGCCGCCGCGCTCGACGTCACGCTTCCACAGCCGCTCGGCTTCATGCTGGAGCTTGTCGAGGGGCCAGGGCGGGTCGATCCTGGCCTCGTTGTAGGCGACGATCTCGTCCCACGCCTGGGCCGGGGTGACATGCCCCTCGCGGCAACGCCGAATCCAATAGCCGATGACCCGGGACAACGCGTCGAAACGGGTCGTGCCGTCGACGCCGCCCTCTCGGATCCGACGCCCGAACAGTTCCGGGACCGCCCCTTTCCCCGCACTGGCGTCGTTGAAATCGTACTCGGAAATCGCCTCGCCTTCGAGCGGCGGCATGGCCATCACGGCTTCGGTAAGATCGCGCAGATCGAACTCGATGTCGGTCCGCTTGAGGATTTCGACGGCGCGCCTGACGCCGCCCTTGGCATGCACCGAGCCCGCAACGCGGATCGGCTGGTGCGCGGAGCGAAATGACGGATCGCCACCAACCTTGCCCGCGATCGCGTGCCGCAGACGGCAGACCTTGGCGATCTCTTCGCCCTCAGCGGGCTCGGTCAGCCGCCAGTAGAGATGGAGCTTGCGCTGGCCTTCCGGGGTGACGCCACCGGATGCGACTTCGAGCGTCGGCGCGCCAAGATGCCGGAGCAGATGATCGCGCTTGGCCGCGATGTCCCCATGATCGAGATCGACCAGCACCACCTGGGTCTGGACGATATCCTCGGCTTTCGCCTCGCCGGGAGCCACGACGGTGCCGGGCACGACAAAGAGCGCCATGCCGGCCTCGCTTGCCCAGCCCGCCTGAACCGCGAGCTTGGACGCCAGCTCCTTATCAGCCGCGACAAAAGGCGTGTGCGGAGGCCGGTCGTTCGCCCCCTTCTCGGCAAGTGCGCGAACCGCGACCCAGCCATCGCAATAGCCGAACACGACTTCGGCATAGGCGGCGATGCTGACCGCGTCCGGGGCGACAGGCAGCGGGACGGTTTCCTGCGCCATCATGCCCAGCACCGCTGCTTCCAGGCACAGAAGGTGCACTCGAAATGGCCCGGCTCAGCGGCGATGCGCGGCAGCCATTCGCCTGCGTCGCATGCCTGCAGGATGCGCACCGCCTTGTCGCTGCAGGCCTGCGCGAGGGCGCCGTCGAAAGGCACCAGTTCGTGCCAGAGCTCGCTCGTATCCTTGTTGATCGCGGTGAACAGGGCCGGCGCATCGGTCAGCCCCATATAGGCCTGATAGAGCGCGATCTGAGCGGCGTAGACGGGCTTTGCCGCCACCACACCCCGCTTGACGATCTCGCGCCAGTTCTTGGCGTTGGCCGTCTTGCACTCCCAAAGTGCTGGCAGCGCCATGTCGATCGCAGTGGCGACGATGACGCCATCGATGTGCCCCTGCACGCGCCCACCGGCGACCGAGAAACCGAACTGATCGCCGGCGCGATCTCGTGTGCGCAGGTCGAGCCCAGCCTTGCGCAGCCATTCGACCGCCAGGTCCTCCAGGCTGTGGCCCACCGCGAAGATGCGCAGGCTCTGCCCGCTGAAGCGGCCATCGGGATCACGCGGCAAACAGAGAAACTCGTACTGCAGCCGGCGCGCGCAAGGATCGCCCAGACGCGAGCCACCAAGATAGGAGCGCGGCGCACGGTCCTCGTTCTCGGTCACGAGTGCAGCGTCGATCCGCACATTGAGCGTATCCGCGAAGGTCGGCTCTTTGGGCCGATGATTGAAATCGAGAGCGTCGTCCATCAGAAGGGAATCTCCGAGGCGTCAGTCTTGGCGGTCGCGTGCATGGCGTCCTGGAAGCCGCCGACCGCGCATTCGATCAGCGTCAACACCTGCTGCTCGGTCAGTTCATTGAGCCGCACCGACCAGCCGATCTCGGCCATGATCTCGGCCACCGGTTTCATGGCAGCGCGCATCGCCGCCTGTTCCTGTTCGGTGAGGTCAACCACGGCCGATGACCTCCGCGCCAAGTGCGACCAGAAGCCTTGGCACGCCATCGAGCAGAACCAGACCGAGGGGCGCGGCTGCTTCGAGCGCACCGGGTCGAACCAGCCAAAACCACGGGTCGGTCGTCGGCAAACCACGCAGTGTGCGCCACGCGGATGCCACAGCCTCAGTCGCTGTTGCGCGGACATGGGGGACGATCCCCTGCATCACGCAGCCCTCCCGAGACTGGCCCGGAAGACCGCCGCCTTGATGGCGTCCCGGCTCCACAGGAAGTTCAGGTGGCAGTTGGCGGCGTATTTCGAGAGGCCGAAGTCGAGCGATGCGTCCGGATACCCCGACCTGCGCAGCAGCTCCTGCTGCTTGAGGCTGGCCGGCTGCGAGAGCCAGCCCCGGCTCTTGCTGGCGGCATCGGTGCTTTCGACCTGGCGCAGGAAATCATCGGCCGCTGCCAGGACCTGCGGACGGTCCCCGACCGCGAGATGCCGAAGTCGGCCTTGCCGCGGGCGCCCGACCGCATGCCAGTGCGTGCCGTCGAAGAACACGCCGGACCAGGCATCGAAGCCGCTGGCGATCAGCGCGTGATCGTCGCCGAACAGGTCGCACCAGCGGAACGGCGAGCGGTGCAAGAGATCGATCTCGGTGAGGTCGAAGCTGTCGAGAACACGCTTCTCGCGCGGCTGCCGTGTCCAGACGTGACCGCAGAAGGGGCAGACAGAGGTGCCGAGCGGCAGTTCCGCATCGCATTCAGGGCAGGTCTTGTAGGGGGCCGCACCCGGCTCCGGCTCCTCGACATCGAGCCGCACTTCCTGCTCGATCGAGCCGTGGCGCTGCGCGGCACCAGCGAAATCGAGCACGATGCAGTCGGTCTTGATGATGCCGGGGAAGCGCTCGGGATCGACTTTGCGCAAACCCCGCCCGACCGCCTGAATGAAGGTGCCCTTGTGCAGCATCGGCCTCAGGATCGCGATGCAGCCGACCGGCTGACTGTCGAAGCCCTCGGTCAACACCATGCAATTGGTGAGCACCTGGACCTCGCCGCGATCGAATCGGGCGATGATTTCGGCGCGGTCGCGTGTGGCCATCTCGCCAGTGATGGCATCGGCCGTGATGCCAGCCGCCCGGAACGCGGCTGCGACCGACTCCGCGTGCTCGATGGTGGCGCAGAAGGCGATAGTCCGCCGATCTGCAGCCCTAGCCTTCCAATGCTCGACCACCGTATCGTTCAGCACGGAGTGATTGAGCACGCGGGCGGCTGCGTTCATGTCGAAGTCGCCGACGGACGACTGGATCTCGGAGAGAGCTTCTCCGACCCCCAGATCGATCGTGAACGTGCGCGGGGGCACCAGGATGCCCTGCTCGATCAGCGTGCCGATCGACAACTGGAAGCCGACATTGCTGAAGGTCTTGCGCAAGCTGCGCCCGTCGCCACGCTCAGGCGTCGCCGACAGGCCGAGGAGCTTCACGCCGGGGTTCAGTGATCGTGCGTGACCGATGATGTTCTGGTAGCTGTCGGCAGCGGCCCGATGGCATTCGTCGATGACGAGATGCGAGACGGCGCCCATGCAATTGCGGCGATTGGCGCGCGCCAGGGTCTGGACGCTGCCGAACACCACGCGGCCCGACCAATCGTCCTGCTCGGCCTTGACCACACTGCCCGGCAGCCCCGTGACCGCGCTGATGGTCCCCCGGTTCTGCTCGATCAGCTCGTCGGTGTGCTGAAGGACCAGAAAGCGGTCATCGGGGCGCTGCTTCGCCTCCTCGCCGATGAAGAAGCCGGCGATGGCGGTCTTGCCGGAGCCGGTCGGCAACACGAGAACCGTGTTGCCGTGCGCGGCGGTCTTGGTGCGGGCGGCGGCAACCGCCTCCTTCTGATAGTCCCTCGGGATCATGGCCGGTCTCCATCAGCGCGCCCAGAAGGGCGCATTGCCGGCGGCCGGCGAGGCAGCGGGCGTGTTACCGGTCCACGAGGGCGAGGGCGCGCCCGTGGGCGCCAGGGGCGTGGGTGCCGGGGCAGAGGGCGCCCCACCCATGAGACGCGCGTAGTCGGCGTGCTCCGCCGCAATGGCGGCGGCGATGACGTTGCGCCCCTCGTCGCTGGGGTTGTTGCGGTCTTTGTCGATGCCGACCTTGGCCACGAACTCGAGGCCATTCAGGTCGCCGAAGCCCCGGATGGTACGGGCGACGCGCGCACGCTCGGACTGATCATCGCTGCGCGCACCACGGGCGGATTCGAGGATGCCCCGGATCAGCGCACGCCCACGATTGGCATAGACGTCCTCGCCGCGCTCGTTGACGCCCTTCCCCTTCACGCCGATGCGCGTGTAGATGCGACGGCGCGCATGCGGGCCTTCGAGAACGACCGCTTCGGTGTTGAGATAGAGCGCCTCGCTGGTCTTGCTCTGCGTGAGCCAGCCCTCGGGGCCAGCACCACCCGGACGGATGGTGATGCGCAACTTGAGAAGCGTGTTGCTCGGGATGTTCGCCAGAGCCGCGTCTTGCGTCTCGGCGCCATTGAAATCGATCGTGTTGGCCGTGGACATGGCTCAGGCTCCTTTAATCGCGTCAGTGGAATTGGGCGTGGGATTGGAAATGGCGCCGGCGGCAACGGGGCGCCCGAACTCCAGGCGTGTGGGCGTCGGATCGCCGAGCGGGCGACGGATTTTCTCCATCAGCCGGCCGAGGTGCGGCTCCTCGATCGCGTCGAGCCGCCCCGAGCGGTCCTTCGCCGGATAGCCGAACGGGTTCAGCGTCTGGCAGATGAAGGCCCGGTAGGGCTTGCCGTCCTCGGTCTTGAGTTCGGCCATCGTGACGACTTCATCGACGATGCCCGGCAGTTCGAGGCCGGTCTTGGCGCCCTCGATCTGCAGCGTGAAATACGGGCGATTGAAATCGTCGAGACGCTTGTCGAGGATGCCGACCAGCCAGACGTTCTTGCCCGGCGTGTGCTGCAGATGCGTGAGCCAGGCGATCATCTCCTGGCCCAGCAACCCGTAGGCGCCGCGCATGTCGGGCTTGCCGCTGCGATCGGACGTCGCCTGCGGCTGGCCTTTGCACCATTGCAGGCAAAGCCGCGATGCGACCGTGATCGAGTCAACGAACAGCGTGTCGTATTTCGCGAGGCTCGCCGGATCGCCGAAGGTCGAGCAGACCCGTTCGTAATGCGCCGCACTGAAGGTCTGGTCCGCGCGCATCGCCGGGTTGGGACCACCAACCCAGCACGCGAGATCGCGCGCCAACTCCCAATCGCGGATCCGCACCTCGTCGCCGGGCCAGCCCTGCACGGCGAGTTCGCCCGCTTCGAGATTGAGGAACAGCGTGCGGCCGGGATCGAGCGTCCACAGCTGAGACGTCTTGCCGATCCCGGAGATGCCGGTCAGCACGCCCTTGATGCCGCGCCGTTCGGCGAGACGCTCATCGGCGGTGATGATCCGGAACCCGGTCGAAGCGAAGGGGGCGCTCATCACGCCACCTCCTCGGCACGGGCTGCCGCCGGGACGGCCAGCATGTTGCCGAGCGCGCCCTCATTGCGCGCCAGGTCGTAGATCTGCTGCAGCGCGTTCGTCTTGCGGTAGATCGCCGACGACTGCTTGCTCAGCGCGCGGATCGCGAAGGCCAGATCATCGAGGCTCGCTTCCTCGATGGGCTTACTGGTGGCGGGACGGCCACCGATCGCGGGGATATCGATGCTGTCGGGGATATCGGACAGCCACGACTTCTTGCGAAGCCGCTTCAGCGGAGTGTCGAACATGGGCTTGGCTCCTATTTCGCCGCGCCCCGATGTCGTCGTGTGTGTTGCTACTGCCGGGCTCCGACGCCGCTCGGAGCTTTCGCGGTCCAGGTATTCCCCTCGCGGGTTTTGCATTCCCTGGAGAACCCGGCATGAAGCCGGGGTCAGGCGCTCCGCGCGAGGGCGGGCGTCTCCGGAATCTCGGACGTGCTGGCGCGGGTCTGCTGCGCTTCGAAGGCCTCGACCTCCTCGACGCGGTAGACGACGCGGCCGCCGATCTTGATGTAGCGGGGCCCCTGGCCGAGCCAGCGCCAGCGCTCAAGGGTGCGCGGGCTGATGCTCCAGCGGCGGGCCAGATCGATCTGGTTCAGGTGTTTGACGGACATCGCGTCCTCCAGCAGGTGGTGACGAAAACCTGCGAGGAAGATGCGGGGTGCGGGGGTAGGAGCCGGGAAGGTGCTGGGTAGGGCTCAGGGTAGGAATCGAGAAACTGCGTCGGAAAACGAAAAAGCCGCCCCAGCGGGCGGCTTGATGGTGGTGATGTATCGCGCGGCTTAGTAGAACATCCAGCAGCGGCCGTGCTCCTCCTTGATGAAATCCCGCCAATCCGTTCTGCCGGAGAATGCCTTGGTGAGCGTGTTGACGCTGTCGCTGTATTCGGCGTTCTCAAGAACCTCTGCCGTCAGGCATTCCGGACTGCCAGATTGCCAGGCCTCATACAGCTGTCGAATGAGCGCGCGCTGCTTCGATCCAGAGAACGCATACCGCGTCCCCCGAACGGTGACGGATGCACCGTCTGCACCCATGGTGATCAAGGCATCGGTCGATGTCGTCCCCGATGCGATACGCGCGGCCAGTAGATCGGGACCGACCACCAAGCCGCTGGCATGATCAACGATGTCGCGAACGGCGATGATCGAATGGCCTTGATGGATCTGGGCTGGAAGCCGATCGGCCGGCGTCAAGCTGAGGACGATCCGCAATCCAGGTGCCGGGCGTGCGCGGACAGTTTCGACAAATCGGCTCCAGACCTTCGGGTCGGCAAGCCTGCGACCAATCCAGAGCGGCACGCGTTTGCTCCGACCAGGCAGCCTCACCTCCCCGATTTCCCATAGGAGGTCGGGCAACAGGATCGTCGGTGACGCGCGTGTCGAGAGATCGAGCCGATCCAGAAGGTGCTCGAACAGCTTCTCGAAGCTGATGCCAAACGACGCCATCTGGCCGTCCGAGACGGGCACCCATCCCGCCGACGGGCTGAAATAGCCGTAGCCACGGTGTTCGGGCGACCAGGACAGATTGACAGGCTCATCGTCGTGGTCCGCGAGAAAGACAGCCGCCCTTCGATGGTCCTTCAGTTCAAGTAGTCCGCTTGCCTTGAGCGCGAGCGCCTTGGCCGCATAGAACCCCTCGAGCGCTGCACTTGTAACCATCGCGCGCGGCGTCTCGATCACCGACAGCAGAATGTCGACGGCCTGTGGATCGAGGCTCGGCTGGCGGTCAGGCATCGCGCAGGATGCCCCAGCGGCGAAGATACTTCTCGCCGATCAGCTGCTCTTCCTCGGTCTGGTCTTTCAGATTGCACCCATGGGGCATGGTGATGGTCAGCGGCAAGGTGCGGCGCCGCTTGGCATCCCCCTTCGGATGAAACTTGATCGTGAGCTTGGCCTGCGTCGCAACCCATCCGCCGGCCAGGGGATCGCCCGCACCGAAATGGTCCGCTGCCATGCTCCAGATCGTGCGATCCGCCTTGCGCAAGCATTCGAGGGTGACGCGCTCCCCGACATCGTCGATCGGCATGAGCCGCAGCTGCTTCACCTCGACCGATTCGATGCCGTCCGCCGGGGCGGTCGGAAACGCGAACGGCCGCAGCAGCATCGCGAGATCATATCGGCGGAGCGGCACCTTCTGATTCTGGTAATCGATCCCGAGCAGATCGCGCGCCATCAGGCGCACAATCTCCTCGCGACTCTCGCGTTCGCGTGCAACGACCTCGATCACGCCCGTCGAGGCCTCGTAGGTCAACGCGGCCTCGTAGACGGGACGACGAACACGACGCACCAGGGCCCCGCCGCCGTCGAACGCCAGGAAGTCGTCGGGCAGCCCTTCGCGATAGATCGCGATCTGCACAAGGTCGCTGTCTTCGCCGTCAAACGTCGGCCGGCAACGCTCAAAGATGTCGACATGCGCGTTGTTCGACCCGAAATGCGCGCGTAGCGAAGCCTTGAAGGCGTCGAGCGAGACAGGGTCTCGACGGATGTCGAGGTTGGGAGGCGCAATGAAGCCGTCCCAGCTCCGGCCGCGCCGCTTCTCATCGGTGTAGCGAACTTCCTCGGGGTGCCGAAACAGGATCGGTTCGTTGAGGAACAGCCAGAATGCACGGTCGTGTCCATTGGCTCGGCAATCAAGAACCGCGCGGTCCTCGATCACGCTGTACAGCGCGGTCTGGCCGGCGTCGTCGGCCATGGCGCTTACCCGTTCACCGTCGTTCACGACCCGCGCACGCTCCTCGTCGGTCATTTCATCGACGGCGCGGAGCGCGCCCCGAATTACTTCGGGCTCGTCCGCGTCCCAATTGACCGGCGTCGGCGGCACGATACCGGTGTGATCGAAGTAGGCCCGCAGGGACGAAGCAGGCAGGTTGCGAATGAAGCTCGTCACTGAGGCCATGATCCAGTCCCCCTTAGCCCTTGATGCTGCGGGGGTCGCGACCGTGGCTGTCGCTCTGACCGATGCGACCGTCGCGGTTGTGGATTTTGAGCTCGGTACCGGCGTTGCGGCTGATCTCCCGGCCGCGATCGACAGCATCCGCCTTATGATCGAAGTGACCGGCGGCGCGGTCGGCGCCGCCACGGCGGACATCCCAGCCACCCTGGGGGTTGGGCACCACATGGTGGGTACCCGGTACGCGCTTGTTCGACATGTTGCGGTCCTTTCGTCGCTAGGCGCAATAAAAGTTCGGAAGTCTGAACTTCGGCGAATCTCTTCGAAGCGGTTCCAAATGTCAAGCACCGATGGTATGTCTACTCTGAACTTGCGGCCGACGCGCGCCGCATTGGAGGGAAAACCACGTGGCGACACTGGGCAAGAAGATCAGAAAATTCAGGCAGGAGAAGGGGTTAACCCTCGAACAGCTGGGCGAGATGTCGGGATCCAGCAAGAGCTACATCTGGGAACTTGAGAATCGGAATCCGCCCCGCCCTTCGGCAGAGAAGATATCGCGAATCGCCGCATCCCTTGGCCTAACGGCGGAATTCCTGCTCGATGAGAAGCGCGAGTCACCAGAACCCAGTGATGTCGACCTCGCCTTCTTTCGTAAATATCAAGAGATGTCTACCGACACGAAGAAGCGACTTCGCCAGATTCTGGAGGCTTGGGAAAAGCCAGAATGACCCAGCTCGCGTCCGGGAAAGCGTGGGCAATCCGGCTCACACAGATATTGAACACGGTGCCGGGCATCGAGCGCTTCCCTGTCGATGTGAAGGCGCTGGCCCAGGACTATTCCCGGCAATGCTTCTCCGACCCCATCACGATGGTGAAAGGCGAAAAGCTGGACGGCTTCGAAGGTGCCCTCTTTCGCAGCAGGGGCGCGAAGCCGATGTGGAGCATCGTCTACAACGACTCCCTCTCTGTGCCGGGCCGCATCAACTTTGTCCTTGCCCACGAATTTGGGCACTACCTGCGACACCGCCAGGAACTTGACGAATTCTTCTGCAGCCAACGCGACGTCACGCAATGGGATCGCGAGGATGCCGCCCGAGAAAGCGATGCGAACCAGTTTGCGTCGTACCTACTGATGCCGATCGACGATTTCCGAAAGCAAGTATCCGGACAAACGATTGATCTCGATCTACTCGGCCATTGTGCCGATCGCTACGGCGTGTCGCTCACAGCTGCGACATTGAAGTGGCTCGAATTCACCGAGCAGCGCGCACTCCTCGTTGCGGCACGGGAAGGCTACTTACTCTGGGCCAAGCCCAGTGAGTCGGCCTTCAAGTCCGGCGCCTACATTCGAACGAAGGGACTCGTAGTCCCGGTGCCGAGCGGTTCGGTCGCTGGCGGCGCGTACGGCAGTTCTGAAATGCGTGCCCCCGTGGCGCTGCCGGCCGGAGTGTGGTTACCGAACGAGCCGGTAACCGAGATGACGATCGTCTCCGATCGCTTCGACATGACCCTGAGCCTGTTACTGCTTCAGGATCAGCATTCAGTCGCTCAATTGGATGAAGAGCCGGAAGAAGACCTGCTGGACAAGATGACTGAAAGTCATTCCAGCCGGCATGCCGGATGGAGGGCATCTTGAAATACGCCAAGACCATCCTCTGCCTTGCAAACTCCCGGAAGACATCTGGGCGCTGCATCGCTGGCAAGGAGCTGATCGATGGCGAGGCTGCAACATGGATCCGTCCTGTCAGCAGCAGACCTTCCGAAGAAATTTCTGAGGAAGAGAGGCGCTACGAAAATGGACAAGATCCCAAAGTGCTCGACGTCATTCGTATACCGATGCTCTCGTCCCAACCGAAATTCTATCAGTCAGAGAACCATCTGATTGATGACGGATACTATTGGGCGAAGGTTCAGCAGGGCACTTGGGCCGATGCAGTAGCCGCGCTCGACAATGTCAAGGGCACCCTGTGGCCGAATGTTTCGTCAAGCTACAACGGTACCAATGATCGAGTTCCTGAAGCCCTCGCAAAAACTCAGACGGGATCGCTTTTCCTGATCAAGCCCAGCTCGCTGGGGGACGTGGTCCATGCGCTGCCCGTGCTGAATCTGCTGAAGCGCCGCTGGCCGCAGGCACAGATCAGTTGGCTGGTGACGCCGGCCTGCGCGGGGTTGATTGAGTCGC
>DAISVV010000094.1:0-11242 GCA_036840015.1 Micropepsaceae bacterium | reverse complement strand
GGCATACTTCAATGCTGCAGGATACGGTTCCATCTGAATGGAAGCTGCTCTAGCCCTCGTTCGCCGCAAGCAGGTCCCGGATCTGTCCTGCCGCAAGCGTCAGGCGTGCCACCGTGAACGTGCCTGAACGCTCGAGGTCCGTGACCAGCGCAACGACGCGCGCGACCTGGTCGCCATGCGCCGCCGCCCACCCGGCCACGGCCTTGCTGCCATCCGCGCGGTTGCCGCCCGCACCACCATCGCGCAGCGCCCTCAGCGCCAGCGCCCGCTGGTGCCCCAGCAGGTCATCGACCAGCCGCCGCACGGCAAGTCGGTCCCAGTGCTCGGGCAGGTTCATGCGTTCCGCCGCAAGGCGCAGCCGGTCGATGCCGATCGTGTGGGCTGCCGCGAAATAGGCGCCGGCCACCATGTCGAGCGGCTTGCCTGGCTCGTTGGCAAGCCGCGTGATGTCGGGCGGCGCCCCGATCGCGGCGAGCGCCCCGACCTCGTCGGCTAGTTCCTCGGGAACCCCCGCCGCCCGATACTCGGCGATCGTGGCGCGGATGGCCTGTCCTTCGGCATCCGACACCAGCGACGAGAAAGTGCCCTTCAGCTTCGACACACCCTCGGCATAGGGCGCAATGGCCTGCGCGATCGGAACCTGCGCCGGGATGTGGCGGAAGAACCAGGCAGTCTGGCGCAGCAGGTGCATGGCAAGGCTTGCATGCATCCGGTTCTGGACGTCGGCGGGGATCTGGTTGTCGAGCGCGTTGATACGAGCCGCGATGCGGTCGACCCCGAAGGCATGCAGCGCGATCGTGTAGGCGCGCGACAGGGCAGGCGCCTCGCTCGCCGTGGCCTCCTTCAGCCGGTGCATGAACACCGGTCCGCCGCGGTTGATGATGTCATTTGCAAGAACGGTCGCCACGATTTCGCGCCGCAGGCGATGCGCCTTCAGCCCCTTGGTCAGGTTCTGCCCGGCTTCCGCCGGGAAGTATCCGCTGAGCGTCTGCGCGAAGAACGGGTCATCCGCCAGGTTCGAGCTGTTGATCTCCTGGAAGAGTTGCAGCTTCGCATAGGCCAGAAGCACCGCAAGCTCCGGCCGCGTGATTCCCTCGTTGCGGTTGGCCCGCTCACGCAGGTTCTCGTCCGACGGCAGGCCTTCGACAGCCCGGTTCAGCCGTCCCTCGCGCTCCAGCGCGCGCATGAAGCGCCCATAGGCATCCGACTCCCACGCCCCGCCGCGCTGCGCGACACTGATCGCAAGCGACTGGTTGTAGTTGTCCGCCAGCACCAGCCGAGCCACATCGTCCGTCATGCGAACGAGAAGGGGATTTCGTTCATCCGCCTTCAGTTCGCCCGCCGCAATCGAAGCGTTGAGCAGGATCTTCAGGTTGACCTCATGGTCCGACGTGTCGACGCCGGCTGAATTGTCAATCGCATCGGTATTGAGCCTCCCGCCAGCCGACGCATACTCGATGCGCCCCGCCTGCGTCATGCCAAGGTTCGCACCTTCCCCGACGACCCGCGCCCTCAGCTCGTTGCCATTGACCCTGAGCGCGTCATTGGCCTTGTCGCCGACATCCGCATGGCTCTGCGAGGAAGCCTTCACATACGTGCCGATGCCGCCGAACCAGAGCAGGTCGGCCGGCGACTTCAGCAGCGCGCGGATCAGTTCCGATGGCTCGATCTGCTCGACCGTAAGCCCCGTGAACGCCCTGACCTCGGGCGACAAGGGGATCGTCTTCATCGCGCGCGAATAGACACCGCCTCCGCGCGAGATCTTGTTCTGGTCATAATCCGCCCACGAAGACCGCGGCAGCTTGAAGATCCGCGACCGCTCGGCATGGCTTGTCGCCGGATCAGGATCCGGATCAAGGAAGATGTCCCGGTGATCGAACGCCGCCACAAGCTTGATCGCCTTCGACAGCAGCATGCCATTGCCAAAGACGTCGCCCGACATGTCACCTACGCCCACCACGGTGAAGGGGGTCGTCTGGATGTCTGTCCCGGTCTCGCGGAAATGGCGTTTGATCGTTTCCCACGCGCCGCGCGCGGTGATGCCCATTTGCTTGTGGTCATAGCCCACCGACCCGCCGCTGGCGAACGCATCGTCAAGCCAGAACCCGTAGTCGCGCGAGATCCCGTTGGCGATGTCCGAGAACGTCGCCGTCCCCTTGTCGGCAGCGACCACGAGATAGGGATCGTCCCCGTCATGGCGCACCACGTCGCGCGGCGGCACCACCGCGCCGGACCCATCAAGATTGTCGGTCAGGTCGAGCAGCGACGAGATGAAGAGCCTGTAGGCTGCAATGCCGGCATTCAGCCACTCGTCACGCCGCGAGGCCGGCGGCAGTTTCTTCGGATAGAAGCCACCCTTCGAGCCGACAGGCACGATGACGGCATTCTTGACCTGCTGTGCCTTGACGAGCCCCAGGATCTCCGTGCGGAAGTCTTCCCGGCGGTCTGACCAGCGAATGCCACCGCGTGCTACCTTGCCGAAGCGCAGGTGCACGCCTTCCACGCTCGGCGAGCACAGGAAGATCTCGACCATCGGGCGGGGCAGGGGCAATTCGTCGATGCGTCCGCTGTCGATCTTGATCGCAATCGTGGACTTGGGGCGGCCACCTTCATCCATCTGGAAGAAATTCGTCCTGAGGCTCGACTGGATCACGTTGCGGAAACGACGGATCACGCGGTCGTCATCGAGGCTTGGTACCTTCGCCAGCGCTGCGGAGATCTCGGCGTCAAGCGCCGCCTCTGCTTCGGGCCGGTTTGGAACGTCAAGCCCGAAGCGCGTCTTGAACAGGCGCACAAGAAGGCCCGCGATGCGCGGGTTGCGCGCAAGTGCGTCCTCCATCAGCGTCTGACTGGCCTGGAACGAGGCCTGGCGGAGGTACTTCGCAATCGTTCGCAGCAGCGCCACGTCCCGCCAGTTCAGTTCTGCCTGCAGCACAAGCCGGTTGAACCGGTCGCTCTCCGCAAGGCCGCTCCAGACATGCAGGAACGCATCCTCGAACAGTCCCATCGCGCTCTCGCGCTCCGCTGCCGGCAGGCCGTGCAGCTTCAGGTCATGGATCGTCAGCGCGCCGTCTGTCCGGCGCAGCGGATAGTTCACCTGCTCGATGACGCGCACGCCGAAATTCTCGAGGACCGGCATCAGGTCCGACAGTTCGATGACCGGACCCGCGTGATAGATCTTGAGCCCGATGACGCCGTCATCGCTCGCCTCGCCCCCGGCAGTCCTCAGGGCAATCGATCCGGGGGCCCGCGCCACCTCTTCGAGTTTCTCGATGTCGACGATCGCTTCTTCGGGCGCGAACGCCACGCGATAGGCCTCGGGCAGGGCCGCGGCATAGATCCCGTTCAGCGCCTCGGCGCGCTCACCCGGATACCGTCTTTGCAGCGCAGCGGCAAAATTGTCGGTCCACAGACGGACCGCATCGGCGATCCGCGCTTGCAAAGCATTCATGTCGAAGCGGCGCGGGCCGTCCTCCGGCAGCGTCAGCGTATAGTGGATCCGCGTCATCTGGCCTTCTTCCGTATGCGGAAAGGCCGTGGCGATCTGTCCGCCAAGCGTCTCTGTCAGCAGCGTCCCGATCGTGCGCACAAGTCCCACGCGGAACTTGTCGGCGGGAAAATAGACCAGCGCCGAGGCGAACCGGTTGAAGGCGTCGAAGCGGATGAAGGCTTTCGTATCGGGCCTGTCGCCCAGATAGGCCAGTGCCGGGCCGATGCGCAGCAGGTCGTCTTCCGAGATCTGGAACAGTTCGTCGCGCGGAAAGGTCTCAAGGACCACGTCAAGCGTCTTGGCGTTATGGCTCCTCTTCGGAAATCCCGAGCGCTCGATCACGTTCGCAACCTTGCGCCGCAGGAACGGGATCTCGCGGGGGCTGTCGTTGTAGGCCGAGAAGGTGAACAGGCCTATGAACCGCCGCTCGCCGGTCAGCCGTCCCTGCGCGTCATAGCGCTTGATGCCGATATAATCCTCCGGCACCCGCCGGTGCACCTTCGATCGTTCGATCGACTTCGTCACGATCAGCGGCGAGGGCAGCGACAATGCCGCCCGCACCTCAGGCGTCAGCTGCGAACTGTTGTCGGCGCGCCGGATGACCCGGCGCTCCGGGTCACGCAGGAGGCCAAGTCCGCTCTCGGCAATTGCGGTATGCGTGCCTTCGCCGGCAGCATTGAACACATAGTCGCGCGCACCCAGGAACGTGAAGTGATTGCTCTTCAGCCACTGCAGGAAGGCCAGCGACTCGTCGATCTCGGCCTGCGCGATGCGAGGCGGACTGGCCGCAAGCTCCGCAATGCTCGCATCCATCCGGTCGACCATCGCCCGCCAGTCGGCAACGACGATGCTGACATCCTTCAGCACGCTGCGCACTGCGCCTTCAAGCGCTGCATGCTGCGCGTCCGATGAGACGCGTCGGATGACGACGCAGATCATGCTCTCGTTCGCGCCCTCTTCGCTCGCCCCTGCAAGGCCGGCAAACACACCCCCGCTCCGTCGCACGCGCAAGATGGGATGGAACACGGCCTTGATGCCCACGCCGCGTTCACCCAGTTCGCTCAGGATCGAACCGAAGAGGAAAGGCTTGTCGTCATTGATCGTGGCAACGACGGTGACAGGAAAGCCGAACCCTTCCTTCTCCCAGTCCGGCGAGAACACGCGCACAAGGCTTTCGCCGACCCGTCGCGTCCGCGCCGCATCCAGGAACACGCGTGCGAGGCAGGCCTGCGCTGCTGCCGGAAACGATGCGATATCCTCGGGCTCGGCCTCCTTGAAGAAGGCAGCCGTGAAGCCTGAAAGGTCTTTGTGGTCGGCAAGTGGGGCGTTCATGGGTTACCAGTGCGAAAGGACCCGCGGCACAGGCGGGCAGGTCAGGGAAAGGCGCGCGCCGTCCGTGCCACGCTACGGCGTGCTCGCTTAATGTTGGATTGAACCGCGCGCAAGCAGCCTTTGTCACGCGCCTCCGCTTTACCGTTTTCCGCGCGAACGCTTGCCTCTCGCAGATGCGAAACCAATGATGGGCAAGCCAGAAGGGTGCCGGCCATGGCCCATGTCATCCTCTACGACACCGAATTCACCGCCTGGCGCGGTTCGATGGCTCGTGGCTGGAAGGGACCAGGCGAGCACCAGGAGATCGTGCAAATCGGTGCCGTCAGGCTGGACGCGCAAGAACTGAAGGAATTGGCCTCGTTTCAGGTACTGATCAGGCCGGTGATCAACCCCGTTCTTTCGCCCTATTTCGTCGAGCTCACCCGGATTACCAACGAGCGTCTCGAGCGCGAAGCCGTGCCGTTCGAGGAGGGGCTGTCACGCTTCGTTCGCTTCACCGGCACCGATCCCTGTTTCTGCTATGGCCGCGATGATCTCGTGATTGCAAGGAACGCAGCCCTGCGTGACAGGCCCGACCTCTGGCGCCAGCCGCCGGCCACCAATCTCCGCCTGTGGCTCGAGAGGGTGGGCGTGCCGCTCTCGGGCGTGCATTCCGGCGAGCTTGCCGCCCACGTCGGCGCCGCCGCGCAGGGCAGGATCCATGATGCGCTGGCCGACGCCCGCTCACTCGCCGAGGCCACGCGCTTCCTGGTGTCCCGCGGCGCGCCTAACCCGTTCCGCCGCGAGGTCCTTCATAGCGGTACCGGCCCGTGATCGTCAGGCTGAACAGCATGTCCTCGATCTGAGGGCCAAAGCCGATATTGTGCATGACCAGCGGGCGCGCGCCGTCGGCCGACATCCGCTCGGTCACGATCCCGATATGGGGCCGCCCGTCCGATAGCGCGAAGGTCACGACATCGCCAGCCCTGTAGTCGCGCCCGCGCGAACTGACCGGGAGCGACGTCCCGTGCCGTGTGAAGAAGGTCGCGAGGTTCGGCACGCGCCGATGGTCGATATTGGGATCCGGCCGCGACAGGCCCCAGCGTTTGGGATAGGCATGGAACGCCCGCCGCATGTCCTCGTGCACGAGGCGCTGCAGGTCGATGCCCATCAGCCGATAGGCCCGCACGACCTCGTCGGAGCAAACACCCCGGTCTGGCGCGACATCGCCGTTGGGGTAGGGGATCCTCACATAGGCCGCGTCATAGGTCACCATCTGCAGGGCCCTTTCCTCCGCCGCCGCCGAGAGCCGCAAGCCGAAGGGAATGCGCCCCGAGCGCCAGTCACGATTGACCGCCTGCGCGGTCGCCAGCGTCTCCGTTTCACGCGGAGCCCGGTGCCGGTCGCTCGAATCACCCTGTGTTGACGAATCGCAACTCGTCACGAGGACGCTCGCCAGCACGCACGAAAGAACGAAGGAACGTGTCATGCGGCGCATGAGGCCAGCAAAATGGGGCGCTATTGGGACCCATTCGCGACCAACGATCGTTGGGGAGTTCGCACACGCAACGGTTTCATGTTGCCGGATTGATTCAACCGAAAGGCAAAAACGGGTCCTTAACCACGTTCCGTCTCCCGGACGGGGAAATTAACCACGTTTTTAGGTAGAGGGTGAGATTGAGGCTGCGTGTGGAAAAGCCCCGCGAGGGGGCGATGGAGGAAATCGGGCCGGCTACTGCCGGGCCGCGGCCGCCGTCGAAAGCAGCAGCAATAGAGTTAGCAGGGGATGCGCAAAATGCAGAATTCAAGAATGTTACGTTGGAGCCTCAAGGGTTCGGCAGCAATGATTGCCATGGTTGGCGCATTCACCGCAGCTCAGGCGTACGAAACCAAGTTCGGCGACGTGTCGATCACCTTCGACACCACGGTGTCGATGGGCGTGTCGGTCAAGACGGCCTCGATCGACGAGCGCTTCCTGCCGGAAGGCAACGGCGGTCCAGTCGACCCCCGTAACGGCACCAACGGCAATGTCGTGATCAATTTGCCGGTGGCCACGCTGGCCGGCCTTGGCGGCAACGCGACCTACACGCGGAACCCTGACAACTTTGATGGCAGCATCAACACGGATGACGGCCGCCTGAATTTTGATCGCGGCGACTTGACGGGCGCGAATGTAAAGGCGAACCATGACCTTCTCGTGAAGTGGGAAAACTACACCGTCTTCGCCCGCGCCGTCGGCTTCTACGACGTGATCCTGAATGACAAGGACGCCGGCAACCGTTCGGAACTGACGGACGCCGCCTTGGGTGACGTTGGCCGCAACTACGAACTCCTCGACCTCTTCGTCTCGGCCGACTACACGGTTGGCGAGCTTCCGGTGAACCTGCGTGTGGGCAAGCAGGTGATAAACTGGGGTGAGAGCACATTCATCCTTGGCGGCAACAACGTCTTCAACCCGATCGACGTGGGTGCGTTCCGCCGCCCTGGCTCGGAAATCAAGGAAGCTCTCGTTCCCGTCAATGCGGTCTCGGGTACGGTCTCCTTCCCGTTTGACGTCTCGCTGTCGGCCTACTACGCGCTCGACTGGGAGCCGTTTGAAGTTGACCCGTCGGGCACACCCTTCTCTAACGTCGATATACTGACGCGCGGCTCGGGCGCCCTCGGCAACGTGAACCGCATCTCCTTCATTGGTGGCGGTCCGTTCGCGGGTGGCCGTCGCAATTGTACAGCAGGAGCCACCACAGGCACACGCCGTGTGCAGCTTGACGCCGCCTCGACGCTCGCGGGCTCGGGCCTTCTCGCCGGTGGAGCCGGTAGCACCGGCGGTGACCCCACGGTCGCCACAGCTGGCCGCATCGACTGCCTTGATGACCCGACGACGGGCATCGCTGCCAACGCGCTGGCCTACAACCAGGCTTGGGCCACGGGCTACAACGAATACACCCGCCAGCTGCTCGTCGACACGCTGGGTAGCCAGGGCTACACGATGGAAGTCGGCGCCGGCATCGAACGCCGCGACGACGTCTTCGCGCGTGACAGCGGCCAGTTCGGCGTCGCCGCGAAGCTCTATGTGGAGTCCCTGGGCGGCACCGAGTTCGGCTTCTACTACCAGAACTATCACAGCCGCCTGCCGATCATTAGCGAAGTGGTCGACGGCGCACCGGTCCTCAGCATCGCCGTCCAGGGCGACTCTGCCCAAGCCACTGCTGGCGGCATCGGTAGCCGTCAGCTGCTTCCGGCTGGTTGTGGATTTGCGCCCGCGATGTCCCTCCCGGTAGCCAACGCGACGGCGGCAGGTACTCTGAATGCCGTCAACTCGGTTGGCTTTGGCGGTGACCTTGTCAACCGTCCGGTCCTCGACCCGCAGAACCTGCTTGACCCGGCCGTTAACGCGGCGCTGGTACAGGCCGGCTTTACTGGTCTCCAACTCACCGCCAACACCGGTGGTTCCTACGACCACGTCCTGAATGCGATGCGTCTCAACTGCGCCCTCGCGTATTATCAGTCGACTGACAATCTCGCCGCCTCTGGCTTTGGCCTTCAGCTGGTGAACGGCGCCGAAACGCTGGTCGCCAACCCGAACCTTGGCCTGATCGTTGAGTATCCGGAAGACATCGAGACCTTCGGCTTCAGCTTCAACACCACGCTCGGGGGGTGGGGCGTGCAGGGCGACTTCACCTACCGCAAGGATGCACCGTTCCAGGCCGACACCGACTCGCTGACCATCGCGGGTGTATGGTATGGCTGCACCTTCCAGGTCGCCTCGCCGGCCGGATCGACGTCCATTGGTGGCCCCACCGGCGTGCTCACCACCACTCGCGAGTCCGACGCTTCGAACGTCGCGCCGCAATGTCTTCCGAACTCGGGCATCGGCCAGAAGATCTCGGGTGTGATCCGCAATGACATGTACCAGGGCCAGATCGGCACCACGGCAACCTTCACCGGCTCAGACTGGTGGGTGGCTGCCCTCGGCGCCGCCCTCGGCGTGGTCGTGACCGAAGTGGGTTTCGCCTACGTGCCCGACGTCGAGGCGCGCAACGAGCAGCTCCTGACCCCCACCGCCGCGAACGGCACGCGTCTGGTGCAGTACCAGAACACGGGCTGTAACGGTTCGAACCTTGGTCTCGGCGGTCTCCTGGGCCTGGACGGCAAGAACATCAGCCAGTGCCGCCCGACGGACCTGTCCGGTGGTCTCGTTATGCTGTTCCGGACCGAGTACAACAACTTCCTGGATTCCGGCTTCACGGTCGCTCCGCAGTTGGTATATTCGTGGGACTTCACCGGCACCACGCCGGCCCCGTACTCGACGTTCCTCGAGGATCGCCAGACGATCGGCGTGGGCGTCACCGGAACTCTGAACAACAACCTGCGCCTGGGTGTGAACTACTCGAACTTCTTCGGTGGCCACATCAACAACAAGGCCAGCGATCAGGACTTCGCCTCGGTTTCCGCGAGCTACTCGTTCTGATCCGTCGGACTGTCTGAAAATTCCGAAAGGGCGAGCCGCAAGGCTGGCCCTTTTCCACTTTCCCTCCTCTCCCCTCTCCTTCCGTCTTCACTAAACCCCCCTCCGCCCCCGCCCCTCGCCCCCCCCTTTTCCACTTTCGCGACGCCGTTAAGCCTCAATCGCCGGATAATCAGGCACGCACCCCGAACGCCCACTTTTCAAGCAGCACAACCGGGCCGGCAGTGGTTTTCTCGCACGAACATTAAAGCGCCTGTTCGAAACTGCGGTAATTATCAGAAACGAGGCGTGTCGTTATTGCCGCACTATGTGCACGATTTGTGACCACTCCGCAGTCCCAAGTTGACTTGCACCCCCGTCAGGTGTGCTGTGGTGGGTGAGGAATGCCAGAAGTCGGGGGGGCTGTGGCGTCGTGTGCGTTTTTCCCCAGGCTTTGGTCTCAAGTTTTGAACTTTAAAGGGGTAGGGGGAACTATCATCATGTCGAAAGTAAGAACGGTGCGTACCGGATTGTTGGGATCGGCCGCTGTCATGGCCATTATGGCCGCCGCGCCGGTACAGGCTGCCGAAGCGCAATTCGGTGATGTCTCGATCGTGTTCGACACCACGGTGTCGATGGGCGCCTCGATGCTGGTGCAGGATCGCGAGACTGCTTTCCTCCACGAAGCCAACGGCGGCCCGGTTGATCCGCGCGCTGACGTTTCGCTTGGCGCCATCGGTGCGACGGGTTCGATCGCGGCCAGCACGCGCAGCACGTTTGCCGGCTTCGGCGGCGCTCCCTGCGTGATTGCGCAAGGCTTTGCCGGTTGCGGCGGTTCGAACATCTACACGAACAACGGCTTCAACTATGACGGCTCGATCAATACGGATGACGGCCGCCTGAACTTTGACAAGGGCGACCTGATCGGCGCCAACGTCAAGGCGTCGCACGACCTGATCGTCTCCTGGCAGAACTACAAGATCTTCGCCCGGGCCGTCGGCTTCTACGACGTCATCATGAATGACGAGGATGCCGGCAGCCGTTCGAAGCTGACCGACGCCGCCCTTGGCGACGTTGGCCGCAACTACGACCTTCTCGACCTGTTTGTGTCGGCTGACTACACGCTCGGTGGCGACATTGGCGTGAACCTGCGCGCCGGCAAGCAGGTGATCAACTGGGGTGAATCGACCTTCATCCAGAACGGCCTGAACGCGTTCAACCCGATTGACGTGGCGGCGATCCGCAAGCCTGGCTCGGAAATCAAGGAAGCCTTGGTTCCGGTGAACTCGGTGTTTGCCTCGGTGTCCTTCCCGATCAACGTCAGCGTTTCGGCTTGGTACGCCCTTGACTGGGAGCCGTTCGAGATTGACCCGTCGGGCACGCCGTTCTCCACCGCCGACACGATTGCGCTGGGTTCTGGCCTTGGCGGCAACAACGGCTTCTCATTTGTGACGGGGGGTCCGTTCGCGGGCCAGCGCCGGAACTGTGACAATTTGGCGTCCACGGGTACCCAGATCGTGCAGAACGGCCTTGGTCCCAATGCGGCGCTGCTGCCGGTCTCCTACGGTGCGGTCAGTGCCGCGAACCTCGGGAACAACCGGCTGGATTGTACCGATAGCGCGTTCGTGAGGTATGACAATCCCTACACGACTGGTAAGCACGAATTGATCCGCGTGGGCCAGCTCAATGGTACCGGTGGCCAGGTCGACCTCTCGCGTGAGGGCTACACGTCTGGCAACCTGGGCGCGCTCTACCGTGGCAATGACTATCAAGCCTCGGACGATGACCAGTACGGAATCAAGCTGTCTCTGTTCGCCGAAGAGCTGAACGGCACCGAATTCGGGTTCTATTACCAGAACTACCACAGCCGTCTTCCGTTCGTCAGCGTCAACGGGATCGCGGACCGGAACGGTGGTGCGGATATTGGCTACTTCGTGAACGGCACGAGTTTCAATATCACGTCACCATTCGGAACTGGTCCTCAGGCCCGTCAGCTC
>DAISVV010000093.1:0-11279 GCA_036840015.1 Micropepsaceae bacterium | reverse complement strand
CGCCTGCACCTTTGATTCCTTGTCGCCCTTCTTGTCCTTCTTCTCGATCGCGTGAAGCCGCCGCTCGAGTCTGTCAAGATCCGTCAGCATCAGCTCGGTCTCGACCGTCTCGGCGTCCGCGATCGGATCGATCCTGTTCTCCACATGGGTGACATCGCCATCGTCGAAGCAGCGCAGCACATAGGCCACGGCATCCACCTCGCGGATATGCGACAGGAACTGGTTGCCCAGCCCCTCGCCCTGCGAGGCGCCGCGCACGAGCCCGGCAATATCGACGAAGGTCAGCCGCGTCGGGATGATCTGCGCCGACTTCGCGATTGCAGCCAGTGCATCGAGGCGCGGATCAGGCACCGCAACCTCGCCCACGTTCGGCTCGATCGTGCAGAAGGGATAATTGGCCGCCTGCGCCGCCGCTGTCTGCGTGAGCGCATTGAACAGCGTTGACTTGCCGACATTCGGCAACCCGACGATCCCGCACTTGAAACCCATCTTCAGCCTTCCTTCTTGGCTTTGGCGCCGTCCTTGGGTGCAGGCTTTCCATCCGCCTGCGCCGTGGAGAGCGCAATCCTGTTCATGAAACCCGTATCGTCATGGTCCGCAAGCAGCGGCGCCGCATCTGCCACCGCCTTCAGCAGCGGCTCGAGCCACACCCGCTCGTCCTTCGAAAAATTGCCGAGCACATGGCCCTGTACCCGCGCCTTGTCGCCGGGATGCCCGATGCCCAGCCGGATGCGCCAGTAGGCATTGCCCGCATGCGCCGAGATCGACCGCAGCCCGTTATGCCCCGCATTGCCGCCATCGCGCTTCACGCGCACCCGGCCGGGCGCAAGGTCAAGCTCGTCATAGATCACGAACACATCCTCAAGCCCGATCTTGTGGAAGGCCATCGCCTCCTGCACCGAGGTGCCGCTCTCGTTCATGTAGGTCATCGGCTTCAGCAGCAGCACCTTGCGCGCGCCACCCTTGCCGGCAAGGTTGCCCTCGCGCAGGACCCCGCGGAACTTCGCCTTCGCCGGACCGAACCCGTGCGCATCCGCAATCGCATCGGCCGCCATGAAGCCGATGTTGTGGCGGTTGTTCTGGTACGTGTCCCCGGGATTCCCGAGACCGACAATGAGCAGCATGTCCGGACGAACCTCGATGCCTCAAAGAAAAACGGCTGCCATGGACCGATGGCAGCCGCAACAAGTGCCGCAACGACGCGGATCGGCGTTACTTCTTCGCCGGCGCCGCCTTGCCAGCGGCAGCCGGGGCTGCAGCCGGCGCCTTGCCGCCGGCAGCCGGCGTGGCCGCCGCGGCAGCAGCAGGCGCAGCAGCAGCTTCGGCCGCTGCAGGCTTGGCCTCGGCTTCGAGGAACGCCGACGGCGCAGCCACGGTGGCCACGGTGAAATCGCGCGAACGGATCACCGGCACAAGGCCTTCCGGCAGCTTGATCGCCGAGATGTGGAGGCTGTCGCCGATGTCCATGCCGGCAAGGTTCACCTCGATGAACTGCGGGATGTTGTCCGACGGGCAGACGAACTCGATCTCGTGGCGCACGATGTTCAGAACGCCACCACGCTTCAGGCCCGGCGAATCCGCATGGTTGTTGAAGTGGACGGGAATGAACAGGCGGATGCGCGCACCCGGGACGAGCGCCTGGAAGTCGGCATGGATCGGACGGTCAGTAACCGGGTCAAGCTGCACCTCGCGGGGGATGACGCGCGTCTTCTCGCCTTCGACATCCAGGATGAACAGCGTCGAGGTGAAACGGCCCGTCAGGTAGGGCTTCTCCATGTCGCGATACGAGATGCGGATGTGGCGG
The DNA here is from genome assembly GCA_036840015.1 of Micropepsaceae bacterium. GTDB lineage: Bacteria > Pseudomonadota > Alphaproteobacteria > Micropepsales > Micropepsaceae > SZUA-430. Next base: position 9,475 of record DAISVV010000093.1, on the reverse strand, counting down.
GACTTGCCACCCTCTGCATAGATCACGCCGGGCACGTCGCCCGTCCGGCGCACGGCGCGCGCCGCACCGGTGCCGGTGGCCTCGCGCTTCTTGGCAGGGATGACTGTGAGTGTGCTGTCGACTTGCTTGTTCATGTGTGAACCCTTTCAGGCAGCCCCGTCGGGGCCCCCTATCTTGTTCTGTCCGCCAATCGGAAAGAGGCGCGGGATGTAGCCGAACCCCTGCCATAACTCAATGCGGCGCGCGGTGTCAGTCCCGCGCCAATTTTTCACAGGGAAAATCGTGTTAACCGGTCTGGGCCTTAGTCAAAAAGGCTGGAAACCGATCGTTCCTCGGCGATCCGCTTGATGGCTTCCCCGAGCAGTTCAGCCGTTGGCAGGATGCGTATATTGGCGCAGCCCCGGACCGCCTCTGTCGGCGCGATCGAGTCCGTGATGACGAGCCCCTTGAGCGCCGAGCCCCGCACGCGCGCGACCGCACCGCCCGACAGCACGCCATGCGTAGCATAGGCATAGGTGGCCTTGGCCCCCTTCTGCATCAGCGCCTCGGCCGCATTGCAGAGCGTGCCGGCACTGTCGACGATGTCGTCGATGAGGATGCAAATGCGCCCCGAGACGTCGCCAATGATGTTCATGACCTCCGATTCGCCGGCCCGCTCGCGGCGCTTGTCGACGATGGCGAGGTCCGCATTGATCCGCCGTGCCAGCGCACGCGCGCGCACCACGCCACCGACGTCCGGCGACACCACCATCAGCGCTTCGCCGGCGAAGTTCTTCTTGATGTCGTTCTCGAAGATCGGCGCCGCAAACAGGTTGTCCGTCGGAATGTCGAAGAACCCCTGGATCTGACCCGCATGCAGATCAAGCGTCAGCACGCGCCCGGCACCGGCCTGCGTGATGATGTTGGCGACAAGCTTCGCCGAGATCGGCGTGCGCGGGCCCGGCTTGCGGTCCTGGCGTGCATAGCCGAAATACGGGATCACGGCTGTCACGCGCTTGGCCGAAGCGCGGCGCAGCGCATCGATGCAGATCAGCAGTTCCATGAGGTGGTCGTTCGCTGGGAAAGACGTCGACTGGATGACGAAGACATCCTCGCCGCGAACGTTCTCCTGGATCTCGACGAAAACCTCCATGTCCGCAAAGCGGCGCACGATGGCCTTGGTCAGGGGAACATGCAGGTACTCGCCGATCTGTGTGGCAAGCGGATGATTGCTGTTGCCGGAGAGAAGCTTCATGCGGCGATACCCTTGAAGACGCGGGCGCTTGTAGCAACCAGGCACCGCCGATGCAACGCGACTTAACTGCCCCCGCCTGCGCGAATCTGTTGAAGAACCTGCCACATGCCATCGGCTGCGGCCTCCGCCGCGTAGGCAGCGGTTGAACCCCACTTTCGCGCCAGTTGACCGCGCGGCACCGGATTCTCCTGGACGAGCGTACCGGCCTGCTTTCCATCCGCATCCACGAGCGACCATACCAGCCTCACGCGATCCTCCGTGGGGCTGAGGCGCGAGACAGAGACGGCGCAGTCGACACGCCACGCCTGGGCGTTGCGCACCTTCTCGATCCGCGCACCCTTCCCGCGCAGGGCACCCTCAAGCGCAAGCGCAAGGGCACGATTGCCGTCTCCCGGCGCGCCCGTGATCCGCCCCACGCGCACCTTCAGCGGTTCCTCCGCCACCACCCCGCTCGCGACCGGGTCTGTGGCCGATCCTGCCTTGGCGAGGACAGCCATGACCCGGTCAGCCACGCTGGTGGCCTGGTCTGCAAGGCGTGGAACCAGGTTATCGGCATTGTCGCCGGTGAAGGTGGTCGTGAACTGTTCGCGCATCTCGCCATCAGGCGTAATCAGCCGCCAGACGATCACGCCCACGCGCGGTCCGCGCTTGTCGGAGACATAGGTTCCGGCAAACCGTCCCCGCAGGGTCCAGGCCCCGGCTGTGCTCACGGTCGGCGTCGCGATGTCCTTGGCGTCGAGCGCCCGGATCACACGGGACTGCATGTCGGGACCGAAGCTCGCCTCGAGCCCGCGTGGCGCCTCGACGACGACGCTCGCAAGGCCCAGCGACGGCACCAGGATGGCCTCGTTGCGCGGCATGCCCTCGAACGCTCTCGGGATCGCAAACGGATCTTCCACCCCCAGCGGCTCGGTGATGGCCGCACAGCCGGCAACCAAGAGCATCAGGACAGAACCGAGGGAGCGGATGAACAATCTCATGGCTTCAGCATGATCGCGGAGAGGTTGCGGCCATATTGCGTTTCGCCGCGATGGGTGGTGCGGCGGAACGAGAAATGTGTCTCGGCACCCTTGTAGGTGCAAACACCAAGCACCTCGCGCTGGACAACGCCCGCCGCCTCAAGCTGCCTGTCCACGAACGACGGCAGGTCAAACATGAAGTGCCCCGGCCGCGCGGACGCCGTGAAGAACCGGGCAAGCCCGCCATCCGCCGCAACGAAGCGGGCATGGAACTCGGGTCCCACCTCATAGCTGGCCTGGCTGATGCAGGGCCCGACGGCCGCGACGATGCGCGCGCGCTGCGCGCCGTGCTGCATCATGCGGGCGACCACCGCCTCGATCACGCCGCCGAATGCACCCTGCCAGCCGGCATGCGCGCTGCCGATCACGCCTGCCTGCGCATCAGCAAGCAGCACAGGCGCGCAATCGGCGGCCAGCACGCCAAGCGCAATGCCCGGCACCGTCGTGACCATGGCATCCCCGCGGGGCGCCGCCTCGCGCGGCCATGGTGCCGTCACGTCAATCACGTCCGCGCTGTGGATCTGGTAGGCCGTAATGAGGCTGTCGACATCAGCGCCAAGCGCCGAGGCCACAAGGCCCCGGTTCCGGCGCACCAGCGCAGGATCGTCATCCGACCCATAGCCGCAATTCAGCGACGCAAAGATGCCCTGCGAGACACCACCTTGGCGTCCCCAGAACCCGTGCGCCACCCGATCGCAGCGCGCGAGCAGCCCTGAAACAAGCGTGGCGGTCACCGACTGAACCCTGCTGGCACGAGTGAAGGGGGAAACGAAGCGCACAACACCTTGAACAGGGTGCCCATTGCCTCAGGCGCCGTCAACCGCGCCAGCGCATTCGCAAGTGCCTGGGCCTGCGCCGGCGTCGCCCGGCGTGACAGGATCTCTGTCCGGGCCCCCGCGCCCAGATCCAGCAGGAACGCCCCCTGCCCGCGCATGGGCCAGACGGTAGCGCCTGACGCGCGCAGGCTGCGGGCCAGCCCGTCGAAATCCACATGGAAAGTGATGTCGGCGCTTCCCGGTGCGGCCAGCACCGGACACGGCGCATGCGCCCTCAGTGCCTGCAGCGTATCCCCGGTCGCCGGCCCCTCATGGCCATAGTCGATGGCCAGCAGCGCGCCGGTGCTCGACCGGAGCACGGCACCCACGAGCCCCGCCACGCGCATCGCGGCAGCCGAGATCTCGTGCACGCTGCCATCGGCAGCACCCGCAATCGCCGCCGGTACGAGCGGCGAGAAATCGGCCTCCTCGTCCAGCGCAAACACCAGCCGTTCGTTCGCATCGAGCCCCACCATCCGCTCGCGCCAGCGCCCGTTCAGCTTGACGAACTGGCGGGCAGGCAAGGCATCGAAGAACTCGTTGCAGACGATGATCGCAGGCAGCCCCGGCGCCAGCATCGCGGCGCTCGCATGCCACGTGATCCTGCCCATCCCGGCAAGCCGCGTCGCCTGCTGCGCGCGCAGCCGCGGGCTGGCCTCCACAAGCTCGACCTCGACACCGGCAAGGAACGCGGGCCTGATCCGCGCCGTTCGCAGGATGTCCGACATCAGCGTGCCATTGCCCGGCCCCAGCTCCACGAGCCGGAACGAGGCTGGAGCCCCCATCTTCTCCCAGGTGTCGACGCACCACGTACCGATGCATTCGCCGAACACCTGCGAGATCTCCGGCGCAGTGATGAAGTCGCCTTCTGGCCCGAATGGCTCCTGTTGCGCATAATAGGATTGCGGGTGGCCGCTGGCGGCGATCAGGAAGAACTGCTCGACACTCATCGGCCCGTTCTCGCGGATCTGTGCCTTGATGAAACGCTCGACCTCATTCATGGCGTCAGCAGTGCCGGCCCCTTCCGGTAGAGCGCATACCACGTGAAGAAAGCACCCACGCCCAGCATCATCAGCGACAGGAGCGTGCCCATGGTGATGAGACCGCCGAACACAAGCTGGCCCGAGTCACGGAAGAAGACCTCGACGAAGATGCGGAACAGAGCATAGCCGATCCAGAAGACCGCGATGACAAGCCCGGGCCTGCGCAACGCACTGAACCGTGTCACCATGACGTGCAGGATCAGGAACAGCACGACCCCCTCGAGGAAGGCCTCGTAGAGCTGCGAGGGATGCCGGCCCGGATTGCTGAGCACCGTGCCGTCCGGCGCACGGATGGCTGCCGCAGGAAACTGGAACGACCAAGGCACATCCGTGATCTTCCCGTAGAGCTCGCCATTGATGAAGTTCGCAACCCGCCCGAGGAACAGGCCGATTGGCGCAGCCACCGCCACGAGATCCCCGAGCGCCACCATGTCGAGCCTGTTGCGGCGCGCAAAAAGGATCACCGCAAGCGCAACACCGATCGCTCCGCCATGGAAGGACATGCCGCCCTCCCACGCCGCAATGATCCGCCAGGGCTCGCTGAGGAACTTCTCGGTCTCGTAGACAAGGCCATAGAACAGCACATAGCCGATGCGACCGCCCAGGATCACGCCGACCGCCGCCCAGACGAACAGGTCACCGATATGGTCAGGCGTCGCCTGCGGCTTCCCGTTGAAAGGCAAGCCTGTCCACAGGCGATCCATCCGGATGAGCCGGACAATGTACCACCACGCAGCAAGCAGCCCCGCGATATACGCCAGCGCATACCAGCGGATCGCAAAGGGGCCGATCTGGATGAGGACGGGATCGATGTCCGGAAAGGGAAGCATTGACGTCAGCTCTTGCGTTCAGAATCAATTTGATACGGTGACAGCATGAAGCCGGTCCGCGCGAGGTCACCCGCTGGCGATTCATAGCTGATCCGCAGCCACAATGCCCCTCGGAACCGGCGCCATGCTGGCGGAAAATGCTGCAGCAGGGCGCCAGAAATGGCGTGAAAAAATGATTCACAGCCGTGGAAATCCGTCTGTCCGCAGGACATCCCCAAGCAGGATTCCCAGCGGTGACACAGTCCACATGAAGAATGCGTCATTCGATCGGAGGACTCTTGCACGGGATTCAACCTTTGGTGCACGCTCCAATTCATGGGAGGTGCTTCGCGCCGGACCACTACATGTGGACCAAGCGTAATTCCGGACACGGAGGACCTGCCTGCGTACCTTTCTACATTGCTCTCAAGTGCAGCCGCCGCCGGCCCACCCCGGCGGCGGGCTGACTCTGGGGGGCCGAAAAGGCAGATCGTCAGATGAGCACTTTGCAGTTGATTGCCCCCTCCTCCGGAGACAATCCCCTGGACCTCGTCGAGCAGCTCGCAGCCCAGAATGACTGGCTGTACGACCGCCAGGGCGAGGATGAAATGCACCTTTCGTTCCCAGGTCAGAACACCGACCACCATTTGTCCTTCAACTGGCGCTCGAATGTCGAGACGCTGCAGGTTTCCGTGCAGCTTGAGGTCAAGGCACCCCGCAACAAGCGCGGCGAGGTCGCCGCCCTGATCAACATCATCAACGAGCAGCTCTGGCTCGGTCACTTCGAGATGTGGCCCGACAGCGGGCAGGTCACCTACCGCCACGGCCTGCTGCTGCGCAACGCGATGGGCACGCCCGAGCAGTGCGAAGGCATGATCGACGCGGCGCTCGAAGCCTGCGAGCGCTATCATTCGGCCTTCCAATTTGTGATCTGGGCTGGCAAATCTGCTGCCGAGGCAGCAGCATCGGCAGTATTCCAGTGTCAGGGAACAGCCTGAACAGCACCCGCGGACAGCACACGGTCGACACCGTTCCAGGGCCCGTCGCCATCATCGGCGCGGGCAACATGGGCGGCGCGATCGCCCGCGCCCTCCTCAGGCACCTCGGGCCCGGTCAGCTCGTCCTCATCGATCCCCATCCCCAATCCGACATCGCCAGCGCAATGAAGGCGGCGGGCGTCGCGATCCATCCGGATGCTTCGGGCTTGGCGGCAAGCCCGCCGGCCATCGTCCTGCTCGCCGTCAAGCCGCAGGCCATGGCATCCGTTGCACCGGCTTACAGGTGGCTGGCCACCTCGGCCCTCTTCGTGTCGGTAGCAGCAGGCACGACGCTCGCAAGCCTCGACACGTGGCTCGGCGCCCCTACTGCCCTCGTGCGCTGCATGCCGAACCTTCCCGCCTCGCTCGGCAAGGCCATCACGGCAGGCATCGCAAAGCCCGGAACGCCGGCCCCTGCCTGCGCCGCTGCCGAAGCCCTCATGCGCTCGGTCGGCGACTTCGTCTGGCTGGACACTGAAGCACAGATCGACGCCGTCACGGCCGTCTCCGGATCAGGACCGGCCTATGTCTTCCATCTGGTGGAATGTCTCGCCGCCGCCGCCCGCAGCCAGGGCTTGCCCGCCGACATTGCCGCCATCCTCGCGCGCCGCACAGTCGAAGGCGCAGGCGCGCTCCTCGCGGCGAGCGACCGCTCGCCGGAGGAGTTGAGGATATCGGTGACCAGTCCCGGGGGCACGACCGAAGCAGCCCTGAAGGTCCTGATGGACGATCAGCGCAACCAGAACCTGCTGGTCGAGGCCGTCACGGCCGCGACACGGCGCGCACGCGAGCTGGCTGGCTAGTGGACAGGATCGACAACAGGACGAAGCACGCAGCAGGATCCGCACCGGATCCGGAGCGAAGGATGCGATGACGGCGAGGAAGACCCCGGAGCAGAAGCTCATCGCCGCAGCCACGGCCGAGATCGTGGCGCATGGCTGGTCAGGATTCAGCCTGACAAAGGCCGCACGCAAGGCCGCCATCCCGCTCGCCACGCTCTATGAGATCTGCCCCGGCAAGTCGGCCCTGCTCTCGCTCATGGGCAAGGAGGTCGATCTCGCCTTCCTGAGGCAGGATCACGCGGTGGACCCGGAAATGGCGGCCCGCGACCGCGCGTTTGATGCGATCCTCTACTGGTTCGAGCATCTCGAGCCGATCAGGCCAGTCCTCGTCGCGATCCGCGACGCCGGCAAGGATGACCCGGCCCTCCTCGTCGACCTCCTGCCCATGGCAGCGCGCAGCGCCAACTGGATCGCCGAGGTCGCACGCCTGCCGGACACGGGCTGGCGCGGCTTCGCCGTGACGCGTGGCATCGCCCTCCTGATGGCAGACACGCTGCCCGTCTGGCTTGATGACGAACGCGATCTCGCGCGTACCATGGCGCATCTCGACCGCAGGCTGCGCATGATCGAGGAATGGAACGAAAGCCTCCAGGGATTGCGTCGCGACGCAGCCACCGGCTCCGATGACGACGAGCCCTTCGGCTCCTAGACGGGAAGCCGCACGACCGCCCGCAGCCCGCCCATCGGGCTGTCTTCGAGCGTGATCTCCCCGCCATGCCCCCGCGCGATGTCACGCGCGATCGCAAGCCCGAGCCCCGCCCCGCCCGTCACCAGCGAGCGTCCACTGTCCAGCCTGTGGAAGGGCCGGAAGGCTTCCTCACGCCGCTCGGCCGGAATGCCCGGACCATCATCATCGACCACGATGGTGACGGCATGAGCCTCCTCGACGGTGGAGACGCGCACATGCGTCCCGTGGCGCACGGCATTCTCGACCAGGTTCACGATGCAGCGCCTCAGCGCATTGGGCCGCACGGATACGACGAGGTTGTCATCCACCTCGACATCCACTCGCTTGCCCGGTGCCTTGCCATCGGCCTTGCGCTGCGCATTGGCGCCCACGTCGCGCAGCAGCTGTGACAGGTCCGTGTCGCTCGCCGCCTCGCCTGCCTGCCCGCGCGCGAATGCCAGGTACTCCTCGAGCATGTGCTCCATTTCCTCGAGGTCCCCCCTCAGCGCAACGACAGAAGGATCATCCTTCATCATCGCAAGCTCGAGCTTCATGCGCGTCAGCGGCGTACGCAGGTCATGGCTCACGCCCGCAAGCATCTCGGTGCGCTGCTGCACGAAGCGCGAGATGCGCTCGCGCATGTCGATGAAGGCCAGCGCCGCACGCCGCACCTCGGTCGCGCCCGAAGGCCGGAAGTCCGGCACGTCGCGTCCCTTGCCGAAGGCCTCGGCCGCATCGGCAAGCCGCACGATCGGCCGGATCTGGTTGCGAAGGAACAGGATGGCAATGCCCAGGAAGACGAATGAGGTGCCGATCATCCAGAGCACCCAGACATGGGTATTGGTCGACATCACCCGCTTCTTTTCCGCAAGGATCGTCATCACCGCCCCGTCAAGCTGGATGCGGATGTCGACATGGTCCGGGCTGCTGTAGGAATCGATCCACACGGGCCTGTTGATGCGCGCGGACAATTCCTGGGCAAACACGCGCTTCAGCACGTCATAGGCAGGTGACTCTGTCGTGGGGATGCGCTCGCCCGCGCGCACGACGGGCACAAGGCCAAAGGACGTCTCACGCAGCTTCACGGCCTCGCTCTCGAACCTCTGCGGGCCATTGGTATCGTAGCTCTGGACAAACAGCACCACCTGCGCGGCAACCGCGCGCGAGATGCGCAACGTCACCGCATCCCATTGCCGGTCGAACAGCAGATAGGTCACCACCGCCTGCACCAGGATCACGGGCATGACGATGATCAGGAGCGACCGGAGGAACAGCCCGCGGGGAAGCGATCGTCTGAAGAGGCCGGGCGACATCGGGGCTAGCCTGCCCTGTCCGGGACAAGCACGTAGCCGATGCCCCTGACGGTCTGCAGGTAAAGCGGCAGCCTCGGATCGACCTCGATCTTGCGCCTGAGGCGCGTGATCTGCACATCCACGGTTCGCTCAAGCACCGCACCCATCTGCTGCGAAAGCTCCGAACGCGTGAACGTCTGCCCTGCATTCGCAGACAAGAGCCGCAGCAGCTGCAACTCAGCCGAGGTCAGCTTCACCGGCTTTCCCTCCCGCGTAAGTTCGCCGCGTTCGGAATCGAAGCGGCAGACACCCAGCTGCACGATGTTCTTCTGCGGCGCCGCCGGCCTCGACGCACGGCGCAGGATCGTGGCAACCCGCAGCAGGAGTTCCCGCGGCTCGAAGGGCTTGGGAAGATAGTCATCGGCCCCGCGCTCGAGCCCCTCGATCCGGTCAACCGACTCACCGCGTGCCGTGAGCAGGAGGATCGGCACGCTCGAGCGCGCACGGATGGCCTTTGTCAGCGAGAACCCGTCCTCGCCCGGCATCATCACGTCGAGGATGATGAAGTCGAAGGCAAGGCTCTCGAGAAGCTGGCGTGCCTCGGCGGCATCCTTGGCGACACTCACCCTGTAGCCGTTCTCCGACAGGAAGCGCTGGAGCAGCGTGCGGATGCGCGTATCGTCATCGACCACAAGGAGGTGGACCTCGGGGCTGTCC
>DAISVV010000092.1:0-11415 GCA_036840015.1 Micropepsaceae bacterium | reverse complement strand
CAGGCTGCCGTGCTGGACGAGGCCGGTCGCGCGCAGGGCAACCTCGGAGACCAGCTCGCGCGGACCTGCCGAGAAGCCGCCGTCGATGCGGTCGGGTTCCTGGCGCACCAGCGCCCGCAGGCGGAAGCGTGCGTCGCCGATCTTCACGATGTCGCCCTGCTTCAGGCCCAGTTTCTTCAGCAGGCGCGGCTCGACGGCTGCGCCAAAGATACCCTCACGGTTGGCGAAGAGCTCGCCCAAAGGCTGGCGCGGGGACACGTCGGCGACGCCGTAGAGCGGATAGAAGCGGTCGACGGCCTTCAGTTCGATGTTCGCGCGGGCCTTGTTGTCGAGGGTCACGGCCATCGCACGCAGCTCGGCGACCATCGACACCTTGCCCTGGTTGCGCAGCCATTTCAGTTCCTCGTCGGTCATCTCGCGGTGGACGAGGCGCAGCTCGACGTCACCCCCGAGAAGGCGCTGGCCTTCGACGGCGAGGCCCTCGAGCAGCGCCGCCGACAGCGAGCCGACGGTTGCGATGGAGGCGACGCCCAGCACGAGGCAGGCGAGGAAAATGCGGAAGCCGGAGAGGCCCTGCCGCAATTCGCGGCGGGCGAGCGTGAAGGCGAGCCTGAAACGCCTGATCATTCGACGCGGGCCGCCGCCGGAGATGGAGGTTCCGGCGTCGGCGCCGGTTCGCTGGCGGGCGCCGGGTCGATCGCCGCAAGCGCATCGGTGGGTACGGTGTCTTCCTCGACGAGGCGGAAGGGCTCGGCGGGGGTCTCGGGCGGAGCCGGTTCGGGTTCAGCGGACGGTGCGGGTGCGGGCGGCTCGCCGGTTGATGGTTCCGGCGTCGCCGCGTGGGGCTGTCCGGCGGGTGCCGGATCGGCGGCGGGCGCCGGGCGCTCGGCGACGACGGCTGCCGGCGCCACGATCGCGGCAGGGGCGACGGGTGCCGGTGGTTCGGGGCTCACGGAGATGCTGACCGGTGCCGGCGCGGGTGCGGGTTCGACCGAAGCCTCGCCGGGCGCGTCCTCGATTGCCTCGATGCGGCCGTCGCGCAGGCGCACGATGCGGTCGCAGCGGCGGGCGAGCGCCTCGTCATGGGTCACGAGGACCAGCGTGGAGCCGCGCTCGCGCTGGAGGCGGAACATCATCTCGACGATCTCGGCGCCGGTGCGGCCATCGAGATTGCCCGTGGGTTCGTCGGCGAAGACAAGGCTCGGGCGCGGCGCGAGGGCGCGGGCGAGCGCGACGCGCTGCTGTTCGCCGCCGGAGAGCTGGCTTGGATAGTGCTCGAGCCGGTGGCCGAGGCCGACATTGACGAGTTCCTGGCGGGCCTTCTCGAAGGCGTCAGGCACCAGTGCGAGTTCGAGGGGCACGGCCACGTTCTCGAGGGCGGTCATGGTCGGGATCAGGTGGAATGACTGGAAGACGATGCCGACATTGCCGCGGCGGAAGCGGGCGGATTCGTCCTCGGACATGGCCGAGATCTCGCGCGACTTGACGAGGACGCGGCCCGATGTCGGGCGCTCGAGGCCCGTCATCACCATCAGCATCGTCGACTTGCCCGAGCCCGAGGGGCCCACGAGGCCGATCGCTTCGCCTTGACGAACGACCAGCTCGATACCATTGAGGATATTGACGGGGCCGGCCAGACTCCCGAGTGTGAGCCTGACAGCCTCGAGCTTGAGCACGGGTTCAGCGTCGATCAAACGCACCATGTACGTCGGACTACCAACAAGAGGGTCTGGAATGATATCCCGTTACCGGAATACGAGGGTGAGGGCCAGCGGCTCAAGCTCGTTCTTTGGCCTTCTGGCAATTCTCGCGATCTTTCTGTCCGGAATCAACGATCTTCGGGCTGCCGAGGCCCCGACAATCCGGATCCTTGCCCTGGGGACAAGCCTGACGCAGGGTTATAACCTGCCTCCCGGTACGGATTACTGCGCTGTTCTCGAGGAACAACTGAAGTCGGGGGGCCACTAGGGGCGATCCATAATGGCGGGTGTCTCGGGTGACACGACGTCGGGGGGCCTGGCGCGCCTGGAGTGGCTGCTGGAGGACAAGGTTGACGGGGTGATCGTCGAACTGGGCTCGAACGACGCCCTGCGCAGCTTCGACACGAAGGAGACCGAGCGCAACCTCGACCGGATCCTCGAGATCCTGGGACAGCGCGGGCTGCCGGTGCTGTTTGCGGGCATGAAGTCGCCGCGCAACCTCGGGGCGGACTATGTGAAGACCTATGACGCCATCTTCCCTGCCCTTGCCAAGAAGCATGACGTGCTGTTCTTTCCCTTCTTCCTCGAGGGGGTTGCTGCGGATCCCAAGCTGAACCAGAGGGACGGCATCCATCCCAACGAGAAAGGCACACAGGTCATCGTGCGCAACATCCTGCCTCATGTCGAATCCCTGATCGCACAGATCAAGTCGCGAAAGAAGCGCTGAACAGTTCACTTTCCTGAAACGAGACCGAACATGGACTACCGCGAGCTTGGACGCACGGGCGTGAAGGTATCCGCCCTCTGCCTTGGAACCATGACCTGGGGCGAGCAGAACAGCGAGAGCGAGGGCCATGCGCAAATGGACATGGCGCTGGACCACGGGATCAATTTCTTCGACACGAGCGAAATGTATGCGGTGCCGCCGAAGCCGCAGACACAGGGCGCGACCGAGCGGATCATCGGCTCGTGGTTCAAGACCCGCGGCAAGCGGGACAAGGTGATCCTGGCGACCAAGGTCGCTGGCCGCTCGCCGATGACGTGGCTGCGCAAGGATGGCGCGCCGACAGACCAGACGGCGAGGCAGATCGCCGAGGCGGTCGATGGAAGCCTGAAGCGGCTCAATACCGACCATATCGACCTCTACCAGCTGCACTGGCCTGACCGGCTGACCGCGCTGTTCGGGGCGGCGGGGCTGACGGACCGGCGCCTTGATGCGCCGAGCGTGCCGATCGAGGAAATCCTGGGCGCACTCGAGACGCATGTGAAAGCGGGCAAGATCCGGCATATCGGCCTGTCGAACGAGACGGCTTGGGGAACGATGGAGTTCCTGCACCATTCCAAGGCGCGCGGATTGCCGCGCGTGCAGTCGATCCAGAATGCCTACAGCCTGCTCAATCGCGTCTTCGAGCTGGGCCTTGCCGAGATCACGCACCGCGAACAGGTGGGGCTTCTTGCCTATTCGCCGCTGGCGCAGGGATACCTGACGGGCAAGTACCAGAAGGGTGCCCTGCCCGAGGGGTCGCGCAAGAAGCTGTTCAACCGGCTGCAGCGCTATGAGCGGCCGCAGACCGAGCCTGCCATCGGGCGCTATCTTGGCATCGCGCAGCAGTTCGGGCTCGACCCGGCGCAGATGGCGCTTCAGTTCGTCACCACGCGTCCCTTCGTGACGTCCACCATCATCGGCGCGACGACGCTCGAACAGCTCAAGACCAACATCGACAGTGTCCAGGTCAAGTGGACCGAGGCGATCGAGAAGGCCATCGACGAGGCGCATCACGCGCAGCCCAACCCGGCCCCGTGAGGAACCATGATCCGGCTTTTCACCGCGATCGGCCTGCCGGCTGACCTTGTCACGCGCCTTTCGCTGATGCAGGGCGGCGTGCCGGGGGCGCGCTGGTCGCCGCCGGAGAACCTTCACCTTACGCTGCGCTTCATCGGCGAGGTCGATGAAGTGGTGGCCAATGACATCGACGACATGCTGACGGGCCTGCGGGCGGCGCCGTTCGACCTGGCCCTCATGGGCTGCGGCAGCTTCGGCAGCAAGGATCCGCATTCGCTGTGGATCGGCGTTGGGCCCTGCCCGCCGCTCCTGCACCTTGTGGCGCGGATCGACAGCCTGCTGCAGCGCATGGGGCTTGCGGCGGAGACGCGCAAGTACACGCCGCATGTCACGCTGGCGCGGCTCAAGGATGCACCTGCGCCGCGGGTGCAGGCGTTCCTGGCCGACCATGCCGCGTTCACGGCCGGGCCGTTCACGGTCAACGCGTTCGGGCTCTACTCAAGCCATGCGGGTTCGCAGGGAAGACACTACGTGCTCGAGCGGCGTTATCCGCTTGGCTGAGGTCAGGTGTCGGTGACCTCGGCCTCGATGCGCTCCATGTCCTCGTCCGAATAGCCGAAATGGTGGCCGATCTCGTGGATGAGGACATGAGCGATGATGTCGCCGAGTGCGATTTCCGAATCAGCCCATTCGTCGAGGATGGCGCGGCGGTAGAGATAGATCACGTTGGGTTCGCCATTGGCGCCTTCCTCGACACCGGCCTGCGTGATGTCGATGCCCTGGAAGAGGCCGAGGATGTCGAAGGGCGATTCCAGCTCGAGCTCGGCGGTCACGTCGTCGTCCGGCAGATCCTCGATGCGAAACAGGATCTGGCCGCACTTCTGGCGGAACTGTCCGGGCAGGCGGTCGAAGATCTCTCGCGCCAGGTCCTCGAAGTCGTCCAGGCTTGGCGCCACCAGATCATAGATCGCGTCGGTGCTCATGCGGTCCTCGGATGGATATTCTCCCTGAGGCCGACCATAGCCTATGATCGGCTGAAAAGTGGAGAGGCTTCGTGACCAGCAAATTGAGTTCCGCCGAACGTGCCGCCCTTGCGGGTGACCTGCCGTCGTGGCGCCATGAACCGGGGCGGGATGCCATCGTGCGGACATTCGTGTTTGCCGATTTCGTCCAGGCCTTCGGCTTCATGAGCCAGGCCGCACTGGTCGCCGAGCGCATGGACCACCATCCCGAGTGGTCGAATGTCTACAAGACCGTGCAGGTGCTGCTGACCACGCATGATGCCAACGGGCTGACGCGCAAGGATGTCGACCTTGCACTGGCGATGGACCGCATCGCGCGCGGCTTCGGCGTGGCGTAAGGACCGGCCCGCCCCCTGTGGAAGGGCGGACCGGCGCAGAGGTGAGGCTTACGGCGTGGCCGCCGGCGGCGTCGCGGGCGCGGTGGCCGGCGCGTCGGTCGCGGGTGCCGGCGTCGCGGCCGGCATCTCGGCCGGCGCGTCGGCTGCAGGCGCATCGGTCGTCGGCGCGGCTGGCGCTTCGGCTGCCGGCGCGGGCAGCGGTGCGCTCTCGGTCAGGACCTGGACATCGATGCTGTTGAGCTTCGCGATGGTTTCAAGCGCGGTTCCGCCCGAGACTTCGACGGTGACCGTCACCGGAACGAGGCCGCCATCACGCAGGTCCTTGTCGGCGGCGATGTAGGAGACGGCCTTCGACAGGCGACGGTTCAGGCCCGTGCCAGTGTGGTCGCGCCACTCTGTGATTGACGCTTCGCTGCCCAGCGCGACCGAAATGCGAACGATGCCGTCCCCTGCAACGGGTCCTGCGGGGGCTGCGGGCGCGGGCTTGGCCGGCGCTTCGGCGGGCGTGGCTGCAGCGCCATCGGCGGGCGGCGTTGCGGCAGCTGGCGCGGCGGCTGCCGGCGTGGCGGCGGGAGCGGCTGCGCCATCGGCGGGCGCGGCGGCAGGCGCGGCAGCTTCCGGCACGGCGGGCGCGGGGGCGACAACCGGCGGATTGCCAGTCGACTTCATGAAGCCGTTCAGCGTCGCCGTGGCGACGACCACGCGCTCGTCGGCGGGCAGCTTGACGCGCCAGGTGGTCGAAAACACTGATGAGGTGGTCTCGCCGGCCTTGGCCTTCAGCTCGAAGGCCGGGAAGCCGAGGTTGAGGCGCTTGCCATCCTGCGAGAGATTGTTCGTGTACTCGCTGATGACGCTGACCGCATTTGTGGTCACGGGGCCAAGCTCGCCAGCCGGCGCGCCTTCGCCGCCGCCGGCCGGGCCGCGGCCTGCAAAAATCAGATAGCCCGCTGTCCCCAGCAGGACAACCACGGCGGCAACGCCGCCGATCATGACGTTTCTATTCATCCGGATCCCCTTGATTCATTGGGCGTGAATACGCGGCGGGGAAAGTAACGGCGTGAATGGCACGCAGCAAGAATTCCCGGTGCGGCTTCGTGGATGAACGGCGTTCAAACGGAAAAGTGCAGCGCGGCTGCCGGAAAACGGGCGACGCGGCAGTTGCGGCTGAAGCATGTGCTCGCGCGGTGGGGGATCAGTGGCTGGGCTGCTCCGGAGCGATTCGCTGGCGCGTGGCGATTCATCCGGCCGGGTGCGCTGGCTGCCGGCTCAGCGCTTCTCCGCCCTGAATGTGGCCGGCGCAACGCCAAACCAGCGGCGGCAGGCCCGACCGAAATTTGATCTGTCCGCGTAGCCGAGCCTGAAGGCAATCTCGTCGATCGACAGACGAGTGTCGCACAGAAGCTCGCTGGCTACGGTCTTGCGTCGCTCGTCCGCGAGTTGGCCGCACCCCGCGCCCTCGGCAGCGAGGTGGCGCTCGAGCGTGCGTGGGCCAACCGAAAGCTCTCGCGCCACCCGCTTGAGCGACCAGGTTCCGTTCGATGACTCAAGAATGCGCTGGACGGCCTGCACCATCGTGGGCGGGCTCGCCTGCGACCCAGGCAGCCGCTTGAGCTGCTGCATCGCTGCGGCATGGGATGCAGCATCTGCAAATGGCGACTGCTCGGCAAACCAGTGCGCGGGTACGAGGAACGCCGACAGCGTGGCGTCGAACGTCACGCTTCCCTCGAAAATGGTGTCGTACATCATGGCGTATCCGGGTCTTGGCCAACTCACCAGCACCCGCGTCTGACCCAGGGTCCGCTGAAGGATTTGCCTCAGCAGGGTCTGCACACCGACAAGGGTGGCTTCCAGCAGCGGCCGAGCGTCGCTGGAGGACAAGGATCCGACGGGTGCGAGCGAAAGGCCTGCGTGATCGCCCTGCTCTACGATGTCAAAGCGGATGAATGGCGTGCGCAATGAGCCGTGGGCGGCAATCACGTGCAAGGCCTCGTAGAGGCTTGGCGCTGAAAGTGCTGCGACGCCGACCGGGCCGTGCGCCGCGGCGTCAAACAGCCTACCAAGCTGCAGCCCCCATCCTGCCGATAGCCGCCGAGCCAGCACCTTGGCCTGGGAGAGCTGCTCATCGACAGAAATTGCGACGGATCCATCCGGCGGCTTGGCGAGTTCGAGCGAAAGGCTTTCGTCGTCGGCCCAATGCCTGCTCACGATGCGGGCATAGGTTGCCGGCATGAGTCCTGGCTGGTGTGAACCCAACATGTCGTCAAATGACCACTAATTGACGGCTGATCCACTATAGAGGCGGCAGCACCGTCATTACAACCCTTCACGCGAAGCGGCAGGGTTATCAAGCATGTCCAGCGAAACTTACCATGTCCGGGCGGTGTCACTGCCACAGGGTTCCGACCCCGTCGATGTCTGGGTGGTTGATGGCCGCTTCACCTTTCACCGGGTGGACGGGGCGCAGACGCTTTCCGGCAATTTCATGGCGCCGGGACTTGTCGATGCCCATGTGCACCTGTCGATCGACTTTGCGGGAATCGGCAAAGCCCATGGTGATCCGACGCTTGTCATCGACAATGCCCAGCGGCACCTGAAGTCCGGCGTTCTTGCCGTGCGTGATGCCGGCTATGTCCAGCAACTCGCACTTGATGGGGTGGACCTTCCGCCGATGCCCATCATCCAGAGGAGTGGATGGCTGGTTGTTCCGGAGGGACGGTTCTTTCCGGGCGTCGATGTGGGCAAGCACACGAGCTGCGCCGAACTTAACGCGCGTGTCCACGAGGTGGGTGATGCCGGGATCTCATGGTTCAAGGTCATTGCAGACTTTCCCGATGAAAGCCGCAACCTGTTCACGGCGCCGCTCAACTATCCTGTCGACGTGCTGAAGAAAGCGATCGACGAGGCTCACGCGCGCAACATGCGGGTGATGGCGCACAGCACGGGCCCGTCTATCGGGGCGCTTATCGAGGCTGGCGTGGATGCGATAGAGCATGGCATGAGCGCAAGCCCGGAGACAGTGCGGCTCATGCTGGCACACGGCGTGCACTGGACACCGACACTGGCGACCGTCGAGACCCACCTGCGCACGGCAGAAGCCGCTGGCCTTTCGCCGGCCGTCCGCCAGGCCTGGAGCGCGCGCATCACCGCGTCGCTGCGGGAGGCGATGAACATCGGTGTGCCCATCCTCGTCGGCAGCGACGAAGTTCCCCATGGCCGGATCCTGTCCGAGATGGAGGCCATGATGCGCCACGGCATGACCCCGACCGAGGTCATCGACGCAGCCACGCGCGTGGGTCGGCGGATCATGGGTCTGCAGCTTATCGAGGAAGGCGCTCCTGCCGACCTGGTCACGTGGGAGGCTGATCCACGCCTTGACCTCGGCGAAATCGCGAAGCCGAAAACAATCCTTGCCGCGGGAAAGCGGGTGCTCACCGAGGACGAGGTCAATGCCTGAGGCCCCGGCCGGACAGCTGCTGAGGGCTGAACGCCTTGCCGTCCATGTGCTCGTTGACAACGTGACCGACATCGCGTCGACAACGACGGGCGGGATCATCGGCCATGTTGCCAACGTGGCGCGCGGCGAGGCGTGGGCGCTCAGCGGTTCATGTCTCTGCTGCGCCAACTGGGGATTGTCGCTCGGGTTGGACATCGTGGGCCTCACAGGAGACGTGACGCGCGTGTTGTTCGACGCCGGACCAGACATGGACACGCTCACACGCAATGCCCAACTTCTCGGCTATTCCTTCGAGGGGCTTGACGGAATCGTGCTCTCCCACGGCCACTGGGACCACGCGGGCGGCTTGCCGGCTGCCTGCAGGCCGGGAACACCGCTGCACGCCAACGAGGGCATGTTTGTCCGGCGCTGCATTCGCCAACCCGGCGGCGCGCGCATTTCGTTCCGCGACCCACCGTCGCCCGGCGCGCTTGCGGCTGCTGGTGCAACTGTCGAACTGTCGGTCGATGCGCGGCTGATCGGCAAGAGATACGTCTATCTCAGTGGCGAAATTCCGCGCCTGACAGCGTATGAACGGGGCTTGCCGGGTCATCAGACCTGGGATCCTTCGACGGAAGAATGGCGGGATGACCCACTCATAGCCGACGAGAGGTGGCTTGCCGTTCACCTGCGCGACAAGGGCATTGTCGTCTTCACTGCGTGCTCCCATGCCGGCGTCATCAATGTGCTCACCCACGCAAGGCGCGTCTTTGATCCTGTTCCGATCCATGCGGTGATGGGCGGGTTCCATCTTGCAGGCCCGGGCGTCGAGGCCACTATCCAGGAGACGGTGTCGGACATGGCGCGCTTCGGGCTTGCGAGGATCGTGCCGGGCCACTGCACGGGCTGGCGCGCGGTCGGCGCGCTTGCGAATGCCTTCGGTGAGCGCGTCACACCCTCATCGGTTGGCCAAACCCACGTATTCTGACTTCGAGGATGGATCTTGCACCTGCTTATCGAGATTTGGACGCCAAAGCCGGCGTGGCTTGCGCTCAACCCTGCAGACCGGCGGACCTTCGTGGATGGCGTGCTCGCTGCGGTGCAACCCGTGATGACGGAGGATCTTGTCCTGCTTGGTTCCGGGCTCGCGCGCGACGACCTGCCCCACGCCCTCCCCTGCCGTTACTTCGCTGTCTGGAAAGCGGCGCAGGCCGCGCAGCTGGAGGCCTTTGCTGCGCTTCTGGTGCAAGCGGGCTGGTACACGTACTTTGACCAGGTCAATGTCGGTGGACAGCACATGCCCCTCGGCAAGGTCCTATCCCATCAGGTAGAGCTCGAACCATGACCTCTTTCTCCCCCGGCCCCGCATGGGCCAACCGCGAAACGCTGTTCCTTGTGGCGTTCGCTCTGATGATGACGCACGAGTTGGATGCGGTGGCGCGGATGGAGTGGCGGGTGCTGCCGCTGACGTCGTGGATGGACGACAATCTGGGCTTCCACGTGTTCGTGGCGGCGCATGTGCCTCTGGTGATTGCGATCCTGCACTGGGCGTTTCGTGCGGGGGCGCTGGCAGGAGAACGGTTGAGGTTCTGGTTCTGCCTGTTTTGCGTCGTGCATGTGGGGCTGCACTGGGTGTTCCGGGATCATCCGGAGTACCGCTTCAACAATCCGTTCTCGAATGGGCTGATCTGGGGGTGCGGTGCTGCCGGCCTTGCGTGGCTTGTGGCCACAGCGCTTGCGCGCCCTTCCCGCGTTCCCTGAAACGAAAGGGGGCACCAATGGCGCCCCCTTGATGAGATGCTGTCGCTGGTTTGCGTGCTTCAGCGCGGGGCCATGCGGATCGCGCCGTCGAGGCGGATGACTTCGCCGTTGAGCATCGAGTTCTCGCGGATCTGGCGGGCGAGCTTGGCGTACTCGTAGGGGAGGCCAAGACGCGAGGGGAACGGCACCTGGGCGCCGAGGCTCTTCTTCACTTCCTCCGGCGCGCCGGCGAGAAGCGGCGTGTTGAAGAGGCCCGGCAGGATCGTCATGCAGCGCACGCCATCACGCGAGAGATCGCGCGCGATGGGCAGCGTCATGCCGACGACGCCGCCCTTCGAGGCCGAGTAGGCGGCCTGGCCGACCTGGCCGTCCTGGGCAGCGACCGAGGCGGTGTTGATGATCACGCCGCGCTCGCCGTCCTCGGTGACGGGATCCAGGGACAGCATGCCTGCGGCCGACTTCGCGAGGCAGCGGAAGGTGCCGACGAGGTTGATCTGGACGATGCGGTCGAAGTGCTCGATCGGATGGGGGACGACTTCGTTCGTCTCCTTCTTGCGGGCCGCTGTCTTGATGGCGATGCCGGTGCCGGCGCAGTTCACGAGGATGCGCTCCTGGCCCAGGGCCTCGCGTGCTTTCTTGAAGCCAGCGATGACGCTTTCCTCGGAGGTCACGTCGACTTCGCAGAAGACGCCCTTGATCTCGGCAGCGACCTTCTCGCCCCTGGCCTTGTCGCGGTCGAAGATGGCGACCTTGACGCCGGCCGCGGCGAGTTCGCGCGCGGTGGCCTCGCCGAGGCCCGCGGCGCCGCCGGTGACGACGGCCGTGACGGAAGAGTTCAGCTGCATGGGATGACACTTTCTGCTAGGGTGGTTGAAATTCGGCGCCTTCATAGCCCCGGTTTCGGGCCGTGGCTAGAGCGTGCGCCGCCCTGCGGAGGCCGTCATGCAGACCTGGACCGAGGAAAACGTTGCGTTACCCGCCGTGATCGAGCGGCATGAACGGATTGCCCGCGAGGGGCTCTGGCGCAAGCTCAGGCGGCTGGCCGGACGGCTGCCCTTCGCCGAGGATCTCGTGGCTGCCTATTACTGCGCGATCGATCCGGCGACGCCGCTTGCGGTGCGGGCCACGCTGATCGCGGCTGTTGCCTATTTCGTGGTTCCCATCGATGCCATTCCCGACGTGCTTGCGCTTGTCGGTTTCAGCGACGACGGTGCGGTGCTTGCGACGGCGATCGCCGTGGCGGGTGCCAACATCATGCCGCAGCACCGCGAGCGGGCGCGCGCGGCGCTGCTGATCCGGCCGCGCGCTGGCTGAGCGTCCCACCGCGTTCAGCGGAATCTTCAGGTAGCTGATGCAGGTGGGCTCGGGGGGCGGACGC
>DAISVV010000091.1:0-11417 GCA_036840015.1 Micropepsaceae bacterium | reverse complement strand
CTCGCCCAGCAGGACTTCGTCGGCGCCCACGCCCTTGAGATAGTCGATCGCCTGCTTGTCGTGAGCGCGCGCGATGACCCTGATCGCGGGATTGGCCTTGCGTGCTGCCTCCACGAGATGTCCAGCCTCGAAAGCGTCGGGTATGGCCGTGATGAGGCAGCGGGCGCTTCCGAGGTTGAGCAGCTCAAGCGTGGTGCGTTCGCCGGCCGGTCCGATGAAACTCTCGATCCCGCGGGCACGGGCAGCCTCGATTTTCACCAGGTCTTCGTCAACAAGAACGAAGGGTATCTGGAGTTCTGCAAGACGGTCGCTGATGATGGAGCCCACCCGTCCTGCTCCGATCAGTATTGTGTGCCCCGATTTTCTGGTCGGCGAGACCTGGTCGATTTCGGTTGGAGGCGTTGCGGCAGGTTGTCCCAATGGGGGCGTGCAGGGGTCTGGGGCGCCTGCTGCCATCTGGTCGATTGGGGGCTGTGACTTTGCCTTGGCTGTTGAGCGCTGCGCCTCAAGACGGTCGATGTACCAAAACATGAGCGGGTTGAACATGATCGACATGATTGCGCCGGCGACGACGAGGTCTCTTGCCTGCTCCGGGACGATGGCGAGGTTCACGGCGAGCACGATGAGAATGAACGAGAACTCGCCTATCTGCGCGAGGCTCGCTGAAATCGTCAGGGCAACACTCCGCGGGTGACCTGCCGACCTGACGATGAAATATGCCGCGAGCGATTTTCCGAAGGCGATGATGATGAATGTTGCGATGACAGTCAGCGGGTCGCTGAGCAGGATCGAGGGATCAAACAGCATTCCGACCGAGACGAAAAAGAGAACGGCGAAAGCGTCGCGCAGCGGCAGGGTTTCCTTGGCGGCTTGCGTGCTCAATTGCGATTCGGCCAACACCATGCCTGCAAAGAATGCGCCGAGCGCGAAGGAAACGCCGAAGAGCTTGGCGGATCCGAAAGCCACGCCCAGAGCGATGGCGAGCACGCCCAGCCGGAAGAGTTCCCGTGAGCCGGTGTGCGCGACGTAGTGAAGAACCCAGGGGATTGCCTTGCGGCCAAGTGCCAGCATCAAGGCTACGAAGAGGGTTATTTTCAAGGCGGTCATGCCCAGGACGGACCAAAGGTTTTGCGATGATGCCGCTTGTTCCGGGATGCCGTTCAACGGTGCTGGTGTAGCCCCCAGCAGGGCTGCCAGCGGCGGCAGCAAGACCAGCGTCATCACCATGACCAGGTCTTCCACGATCAGCCAGCCGACGGCGATCCTTCCCTTTTCCGTTTCAACCTGCCTGCGTTCCTGCAGTGCGCGCAGAAGAACCACCGTGCTTGCTACCGACAGGGCAAGCCCGAAAACGACGCCTGCACCGACTGACCAGCCCAGCAGCAACGCAAGGACCGTGCCCATTGCGGTGGCGACGGCGATCTGGCCGATGGCGCCGGGGATGGCAATGGCTCGAACGGACAGCAGGTCCTTCAGGGAGAAGTGAAGGCCAACACCGAACATGAGCAGGATCACCCCGATCTCCGCCAGTTCCACGGCCAGTTTCTGGTCTGCGACATAACCTGGCGTGAAGGGTCCCACAATAATCCCGGCGGCCAGGTAGCCGACGATTGGGGGCAGGCGTATTCGCTGAGCGATCAGCCCCAGAAGGAAGGCCAGGCCCAGGCCGATGGAAATTGTCGCAATGAGCGGTGTCTCGTGCGGCATGCGAATATTCCTCGATTCCTGTCGGACATAACATCGTGTGCCGGCAAATCAACCTGTTGGTTCGCTTGAATTGCTGCATCGCACATGGCAAGTCCTGACAGACTGACGGGGAATGGAAGGTCCAGCCATGACGAAATGGGTCTACGGGTTCGGCGGCGGCAAGGCTGATGGCAGCGCGAAGATGAAGGAGCTCCTGGGTGGCAAGGGGGCCAATCTTGCGGAGATGGCCAGCCTTGGGTTGCCAGTACCTCCCGGCTTTACCATCACGACCGAGGTTTGCACCCATTTCTACAAGAACGGCAAAACCTATCCTGACGCGCTGAAGGCGGAGGTCGAGGCGGGGCTCGTCGAGATCGGGCGGCTGACGGGCCGTACATTCGGTGATGTATCGAACCCGTTGCTCGTGTCCGTTCGTTCGGGGGCGCGGGCGTCGATGCCGGGCATGATGGATACGGTGCTCAACCTCGGGCTCAATGACGCCACGGCCGAGGCGATTGCCCGGGAAACCGGCAATCCCCGCTTTGCCTATGACAGCTATCGGCGCTTCATCACCATGTACAGCGACGTCGTGCTGGGTGTTGGGCATGAGCACTTCGAGGAATTGCTGGGGTCCTACAAGGAAGAGCATGACCTGTCGCTCGACACCGAGGTCGATGCAGACGGCTGGAAAAACCTCGTGGGTCAGTACAAAGCCAAGGTCCGTGAAGAGCTTGGAACTGACTTCCCGCAGGACCCGGCGGCGCAGCTCTGGGGCGCGATCGGGGCGGTTTTCGGCTCGTGGCAGAATGCGCGGGCGAACACCTATCGGCGGCTCCACAACATCCCGGATGACTGGGGCACGGCGGTGAACATCCAGGCGATGGTGTTCGGCAACATGGGCGAGGATTCGGCGACGGGTGTTGCGTTTTCGCGCAATCCCTCGACCGGTGAGGCGGCGCTCTATGGCGAGTACCTGCTGAATGCGCAGGGCGAGGATGTCGTGGCCGGACTTCGGACGCCCCAGTCGCTGACACGGCGCGAGCGTGCGGTCAGTGGTGCCCAGGACCTGTCGCTTGAGGAAAAGATGCCGGAGGTCTTCAAGGAATTCCATGACCACGTGCGCCGGCTCGAAGCGCATTATCGCGACATGCAGGACATCGAGTTCACCATCGAGAAGGGGCGGCTGTGGGTGCTGCAGACGCGCAATGGCAAGCGCACGGCGAAGGCTGCCATCAAGATTGCCGTCGACCTCGCAGCCGAGAACGTGCTCACCCGCGCAGAAGCGGTCAAGCGGATCGATCCTGCCTCTCTCGACCAGCTGCTGCACCCCACGCTCGATCCCAAGGCGCCGCGGCAGGTGCTGGCTTCGGGCCTGCCTGCCTCGCCGGGGGCAGCCTCAGGCGAGATCGTCTTTGATGCCGGCGAGGCTGAGCGGCTGGCAGGCGACGGGCGGGATGTCATTCTTGTGCGCATTGAAACAAGCCCCGAGGACATCCATGGCATGCACGCGGCGCGCGGCATCCTGACGGCGCGTGGCGGCATGACGAGCCATGCGGCCGTCGTCGCCCGCGGCATGGGGCGGCCCTGCGTGTCGGGTGCCGGCGGCCTTCGGATCGACTATACGCGCCAGGTCGTGACAGCGGCCGGGCAGACGCTGAAGAAGGGTGAGGTCATCACCATCGACGGCTCGACGGGGCAGGTCATGAAGGGCCGCGTGCCAACGATCCAGCCCGAGCTGTCGGGTGACTTCGCCACCCTCATGGGCTGGGCTGACGGGTTCCGGCGCATGAAGGTACGGGCCAATGCCGAGACGCCGTCGGATGCGCGGCACGCGCGCGACTTCGGGGCCGAGGGCATCGGGCTCTGCCGGACCGAGCACATGTTCTTCGACGAGGAGCGCATCAACGACGTGCGGCGCATGATCCTGGCTGACACCAAGGGTGGGCGGGATGCGGCGCTGGCGAAGCTGCTGCCGCACCAGCGCAAGGACTTCGTGGAGCTGTTCCGCATCATGGCCGGCCTGCCGGTGACGATCCGCCTGCTTGATCCGCCCCTGCACGAGTTCCTGCCCAAGGAGCACGAGGTCGACGAAGTGGCCGGGACGCTTGGGATCGAGGCTGGCAAGTTGCGCAACCGGCTCGAGGACCTCTCTGAATTCAATCCGATGCTGGGTCATCGGGGCTGCCGGCTGGGCGTGTCGTTCCCCGAGATCTATGACATGCAGGCGCGGGCCATCTTCGAGGCGGCGGTGCAGGTCGAGACCGAGACCGGCAAGACCCTGAGCGCCGAGATCATGATCCCCCTGATCGCCATGCGGGGCGAATTCGACTTCCTCAAGGCGCGGGTCGATGCCGTGGCCAAGGCTGTCGAGGGGGAGACGGGGCGGCGGCTTTCCTACCTGGTAGGCACCATGATCGAGCTGCCGCGGGCGGCACTGAGGGCCGGGGACATCGCGCAGTCCGCCGCGTTCTTCTCGTTCGGGACCAATGACCTCACGCAGACGACCTTCGGGCTCAGCCGGGACGACTCTTCCAAGTTCCTGCCTGACTATGTCAGCCGGGGGCTGCTGCCGAACGACCCGTTCGTCAGCCTCGACACGGAAGGGGTGGGCGAGCTCATCCGCATTGCGAAGGAGCGTGGGCGGAAGGCCCGGCCTGACCTGAAACTTGGGATCTGCGGCGAGCACGGCGGCGACCCTGCCTCGATCCGCTTCTGTGAGGCCGCGGGGCTCGACTATGTCTCGTGCTCACCCTTCCGGGTGCCGATCGCCCGGCTTGCGGCTGCCCAGGCGGCGCTGGGGTAGGGGCGTCTGGCGGCCGCAAGGCCGCCGGCGCAAGCCTTGTTCGGACACAAGGCGCGAAAAGCCCTGTTTTCTGGCATTTTTTGAGATGCCTATCACGCGGACCGGCCCGGGTCAGACCGGGCTGGCGGTGGGTCGTGCGCGTCCCAGCAGGTGTTGGGGTGACTGTTTTCCCCATTAAATCGTGTTCATGACCTTGTTGAAACCATGTCGCCTTTTGGCATCACAATTCGGCGTTGATAAGTAAAGATTCAAATCTGTTTTTTCCTCTTACAGACCAGTTTACGAATTTTATTACATCAAGACTAAATTACCCCAGATTTTCATGGGTTGGTAACCGTGTGCTTCGTGCGACAGCTTGACATAGAGTTTTGCGTGTGTCCCGGGCTGACACGTGAGTACTTCGTGCCTATACAACGCCCGGTTTGTTGCACCGCAGCGGGACAGGAACTACCCGTTCCCTGCAAGCATCCTTAACGATGCGCGCAACGGTTGTGCACCGGTCCGGCTGATTTCCCAGCAAGAGGTCCCGGCGCGACCGCCGGAGTGGTTACTGGCCCAAAGGCTGCAAGCAGCCCTCCGAGAACAAGAGGCCCCTCAAGGGGCCCGGACTGAACCTTGGGGTGAACGCCTTCCTAACCATGGAGGTCACATGGCGAAGACGTATGGAATCCTGGCGCACTTTCGCCGGAACAACCGGATCATGACGACGGCTCTCGTTGGCTCGCTGGTGTATGCCTGTGCGCTCGCGGCAGCCATCCCCGTCATGCCCGACCTGCCGGTCGGAAGCACTGCGGCGACGGTCGAGGCTGCGGTTGCTCCCGCAGTGCTGAGGCCGACCCTGGCGGCGGCGACCCAGACGGCGGTGGCAGCAACGCCCCGGACGGTGGTGCGCAACCTCGTGAACCGGCCCTCCTACCAGACCTATGTTCGCGAGAAGAACTGTCTTGCGACCGCGATCTACTTCGAAGCCCGGGGTGAAAGCGCCGTTGGCCAGAAGGCCGTGGCCGAGGTCGTCGTTGCCCGTACCCGCGTGCCGGGTCGTCCGCGGACGATCTGCGGCGTGGTCTACGAGGGCTCGCACCGCAAGACGGGTTGCCAGTTCTCGTTCACCTGTGATGGCGTGGCTGACCGCGTCCGGGACCGCGATGCCTGGCGCCAGGCCATTCGGATCGCCGCGAATGTCATGCGGACGGGCGGCAAGGTGAACCCTGTCGCCGGTGGCGCCACGTTCTACCATGCCGATTATGTGAGCCCCTCCTGGGCCTCGCGCATGATCAAGGTGGCCGAGATCGGCACCCATATCTTCTACCGGCCCCTGCCGGGCCGCCATCTCTGAGCCCTCAGGGCTTCCTGGCCGACAGGGCGGGAAAGAGCTTCAGGATCTGCGCCCTGATGAACATGGGCGCAAATCCCTTGATCCGGTCGATCCAGGCGATTTCCGCGGGCACATACCAGTGCAGGCGATTGCCGTGGTAGGCCTTCCAGACGCATTCCGCCACGCTTGAAGCCGGCATCAGGCGGAACATGCCCTTCTTCGGCGCATTGGCGTAGAATTGTTCCTCGGTCGGCTTGGGCACGTCGCCCGTCCGGTTCGGGGTCGAGCGCAGGATCGCGGTGTCGATCAGTCCCGGCAGGATGTCCGCGACCCGGACCCCGTGGCGCTCCCACTCGACAGACAAGGCCTCGGTCAGTCCCTTCACGGCATGTTTCGTGGCGGCGTAGACCGCAATCCGCGGCATGCCGTAGGTTGCCGACGAGGAGGATGTCGTGAACAGCAGCGAATTGGGTGTCTTCTTCAGCCAGGGCAGGGCGGCGTAGGCACCATTCAGCGCGCCTACGAAGTTGATCTGCACCACGCGCATGGCGGCGTCATAGGGTACGTCCTCGAACCAGCCGGACTCGCCGATGCCCGCGTTGTTGCACATCAGGTCGAGGCGTCCGCCCGACTTGCCGCAGAAGTCCGCGAGTGCGGTCTCGAAGTCCGTCTTCGACGTTACGTCAAGCTTGCGGATCCAGCAGTTCTCCGAGCCCAGAACCTGCTCGAGGGTCTTGAGCCCATCGTGGTTTACGTCTGTCGCGCCAACAAACCAGCCCCTGCCGGCGAACAGGAGCGCGGTCTCCCGCCCCATGCCCGAGGCGGCGCCCGTGATGAAGATGGCCTGGCGCGGCTGCCCTGTCACTTTGGTCTCCGACTTCTTCGCTATCCTAGAGGTTGCACAAGCCGCTTGCATTTGACAGGGGCGTCGGGGCAGTTTCCGCTGCTCTTTTCAAGCAGGAGGTCCTTGGATCCATGTTCGGCCGGTTTGCCCTTGTTGCCGTGGCGGCTCTGTCTCTCACGGGTTGCGTGTTTGATCTTTCCTCCGAGGATGCCAAGCCGAAGGTTCGTGCCGTCGATGCGTGTCCGCCCCGCGACGAAGCCAATTGGGCGCGCATGCAGGCCTTCCTCGATGCCAACAAGACCAAGCCCGGTGTTGTCGTGACCGAGAGCGGGCTCCAGTACAAGGTGGTCCGCAAGGGTACGGGCACGCGCCAGCCCACGTGGGCCTCGCAGGTCGTGGTGAATTATCGCGGCACGCTGATCGATGGCACCGTGTTCGACCAGAACCAGGGGATCGAGTTTGAAGCCGGCCAGGTGATCAAGGGCTGGCAGGAGGCGCTTGAGCTGATGCGCGAAGGCGACAAGTTCGAACTCGCCATCCCCTCGGGGCTTGCCTATGGCTGTCGCGGCAAGGGTGCCGTCATCAAGGGCGACCAGGTGCTGCTGTTCGACGTCGAGCTCGTCAAGATCAAGTAAACCCGGTGCCCGCCCGGTCCGGCGCGGTCAGAGCCCGATCCAGACGGCAGTCCAGTAGGTCAGTCCTGCTGCGACATAGGCAAGCGCGAAGAGGTAGATGAACATGAAGGCGGTCCATCGCCACGAGTTCATCTCCCTTCGGGCGACTGCCAGCGTTGCCATGCACTGGGGCGCGAAGACATACCAGGCCAGAAAGGCGAGCGCGGTCGGTAGCGACCAGGCGCCCTGAAGGGCTGTTGCAAGCCCTGTGGTGTCATCTCCGTGGATCGCATAGACCGTGCCGAGCGCGCCGACTGCGACCTCGCGCGCGGCAAAGCCCGGCACAAGGGCAATGGCGAGCTCGAGGTTGAAGCCGATGGGGCGCAGAAGTGGCTCGAGCCAGCTTCCCATCGTGCCGGCCCAGGTTTCGCGGATGCCGTTCGCGTCGGTGGGGAAGGCGGCAAGGAACCACAAGATGATCGAGACAAAGAAGATGAAGCGTCCCGCCCGGACCACGAAGGATGCCGCGCGGAGCCAGAGGTTGATCGCGAAATCCACCGGGTCGGGGAGCTTGTAGGTGGGCATCTCCATCAAAAGCGGCTGCGGCTTGCCCCGGGTCAGGGTGCGCTTGAGCAGGAAGGCCATCCCCA
Organism: Micropepsaceae bacterium; assembly: GCA_036840015.1. Taxonomy (GTDB): domain Bacteria; phylum Pseudomonadota; class Alphaproteobacteria; order Micropepsales; family Micropepsaceae; genus SZUA-430. Next base: position 3,505 of record DAISVV010000091.1, on the reverse strand, counting down.
CGGCACTGATCACGCCGGCCAGATAGAGACCGAACATGACAAGGCCCTGAAGGATGAAGGGCCCTACCGCGCTGGGCGGGATGAAGGCTGCGATGATGAGCGTGTAGACGGGAAGACGCGCGGAGCAGGTCATCAGCGGCGCCACGAGGATGGTCGTCAGCCTGTCGTTCTCGTTTTCAATCGTGCGGGCCGACATCATGCCGGGGATGGCACAGGCGAATGACGACAGGAGCGGGATGAAAGCGCGGCCGTTCAGCCCGACGCGCAACATCAATTCATCCATCAGGAACGCGGCGCGTGCCATGTAGCCCGAAGCCTCGAGGGCCAGGATGAAGGCAAAGAGGATCACGATCTGCGGCAGGAAGACGATCACGCTGCCGATGCCGGCGATGATGCCGTCCACAACAAGGTCGCGCAGCCAGCCCTCCGGGACGTGGGTGGCAACGGCATGGCCGAGGGTGGAAAAGCCGTCCTCGATCCATGTCATGGGGAGTTCGGCCCAGCTGAAGACCGCCTGGAAAACGAGGAAGAGGATTGCGGCGAGAAGCAGCGGGCCTGACCAGGGGTGAAGTGCCACGCCATCGATGGCGCGCGTCACCTTGTTCATCGGCGGTTCGCGCACGATCACCTCGCGTGCAATCGCCCGTGCCGAACGCTGGATGGTTGCGAGGCTGGCGGCTTCGCCCCCTGTCTCAGCCGGCACTGGTGCGCTGATGAGTGCATCGAGCCTTTCCAGGAGGGCTGTGCGTCCGGCCTTGCGCGTGGCGCAGGCGGTGACCACCGGAAAGCCCAGCAGGCTTTCCAGGCGCTGCACGTCGATCTCGACACCGTCGCGGCTTGCGAGGTCGATCATGTTCAGGACAAGCAGCATCGGGCGGCCGAGCGACTTGAGCTGCAGTGCGAGATGGAGATGGGTGCGCAGGTCAGCCGCATCCATGAGCACGAGCAGTGCGTCCGGCCTGGCGTCGGCGCCGGCCGTCCCGCTGATCACGTCCACGGCGATGCGCTCGTCGAGCGAGCGGGCGGAAAGGCCATAGATTCCTGGCAGGTCGATCAGTTCCACGTCGCGGCCAGCGGGTGTCTGGAAATGCCCGCTGCGCCGCACGCCCGTCACGCCGGCATAGTTGGCAACCTTGGCGCGACCGCCTGTGAGCCCGTTGAAGAGGGTCGACTTGCCGCTGTTGGGTGCGCCGACGAGGGCGAGGCGGAAGGTGGTCACGCCGGATCGACCTCGACAAGTTCCGCCTCGGAGGTGCGCAAGGCGATCAGGGAGCGGTTCAGCCGAACGGCCAGCGTGCGTCCACCGAGGGGGCCTGCCCCAACCATCTCGACCTCGTCACCTTCGGAGAACCCCACTTCGCGCAGCTTGATGTCCATCTGCTCGCTGCCGGTGGCGATTGACCGGATCCGCGCCTTTTGCCGGGCTTTCAGTTCGTGGAGCTTCATCGACTGGGCTTCCCGGGTTTCCTGATTTCTTGAAAATCGGTCGCAAGTAGATTAGCCACGGTCTTAACGCTTGCAATTGACAAGTATCAACTGGAAAACCGTCGCAAGTGGTGTCGCTCGCGCGCCATCCGGGAGGATCACACCCATGAGAATAGGCTGCCTCGGCGCGGCGCGGATCACGCCGAACGCCATTGTCCACCCTGCGCGGGTACGGCCGGGGGCGATGCTGCAGTCCGTCGCGGCCCGCGATCCCGAACGGGCGCGCAGCTTTGCCGAAGCGCATGGCTTCAAGCGGCATGATGCGGACTATGCCGCGCTGGTCAGCGCACCCGACATCGATATCATCTACAACGCTCTGCCGATCAACCTGCATGCCGAATGGAGCATCAGGGCACTTCAGGCCGGCAAGCATGTGATTTGCGAAAAGCCCTTCGCCATGAACGTGCGGGAGGCGTCGCAGGTGCTTGCTGCGGCACGGGCCGCGGGCAAGCGTGTCATCGAGGCCTTTCACTATCGCTATCATCCGGGGTTCCTGCAGGCGCTTGCCTGGATCGATGCCGGCGAGATCGGCCTCGTCAGTTCGATCGACGCCGTGTTCAATTTCGGGATTGATGATCGCGGTGGCACCGAGATCCGGCACCAGCCTGAAACCGGTGGCGGCGCCTTCATGGACCTTGGCTGCTATCCGCTGAGCTGGACGCTGAGCATGCTGCGAATGCGGCCTGTCCATATCGATGCCCGGGCGTCGCTGACGCCGCGTGGCGTCGACGAGAAGATGGAAGCCACGCTGACCTTTCCCGGAGCTGTCACGGCGCGGCTGTCGGCGTCAATGTCGGCGGGCGAAGCCTTTGCCGCGCGCCTGCACGTGAAAGGATCCAAGGGCGAGATCCTGTTCGTCAATCCTCTGGCGCCGCATCATGCTGGCGTGCTGACGCTGAAGGCCGGGCCGAAGACACTTTCTCCTCGCATCAGCCGCATCTCGACCTATACGTGGCAACTCGACACGATCCTGTTTGCCCTCGAGGCGCAGATGCCGGTTCCGACCGAGGGGGAGGCCATCATCATGCAGCAGGAAGTGCTTGATGGCGTCTATGCGGCGGCGGGGCTCAAGGCGCTCAGGTATCCGTGATCCGCGCTCAGGCGCGGACCACCTTGCCGGGGTTCATGATGGCGTTCGGGTCGAGCGCCCGCCTGATTGACCGCATGGTGCCGATTTCGACCGCAGACTTGTAGCGCGTGATCTCGTCCACCTTGGCCTGGCCCAGTCCATGTTCGGCGCTGATCGACCCACCGTAGCGGTGGACCATGTCGTGCACCATGGCGTTGACCTCGGGCAGGCGCGCGAGGAAGCCTGCCGGGTCGGCGCCCTGCGGCTGGCTGATGTTGAAGTGGATGTTGCCGTCGCCCAGGTGGCCGAAGGGCACGGGCCTTGCGCCCTTGACCAGATTGCACACGGCGCGGGATGCCTCGGCGATGAAGGACGGTATTGCCGAGACGGGCACGGAGATGTCGTGCTTGATGCTTGCGCCTTCGGGCTTCTGGGCCTCGGACATGGCATCGCGCAGGCGCCAGAATTCCTGGCGCTGCGCCTGCGATTGCGCGATGGCTCCATCCCTCACGCCCGGCAGCCCCGCCGCGGCTGCCAGTTCCTGGCGTGCGGCCTCGGCGGTGGCGGCATCAAACAGCGAGACCTCGACCAGCACGTGCCAGGGAGATGGAAGCGAGACGGGCCGGCGTGTCCCGGGGATGTGGCGGAGCACGAAGTCGAGGCCGTTGTCGGACATCAGTTCGAACGACGTCACGAAGAGTCCTGCGTCACGCAGCCGGTTGAGCAGGCGAAGGGCTGCCTCCACGCTCTCGATCGACAGGATCGCCGTTGCCATCTCGCGCGGGCGCGGGAAGAGCCTGAGCACGGCTGCCGTGATGATGCCAAGCGTGCCTTCGGCGCCGATGAGAAGGTTCTTCAGATCGTAGCCCGTGTTGTCCTTGCGCAGGGCGCGCAGCCCGTTCCACACCTGTCCGGTCGGCAGCACGGCCTCGATGCCGAGGGCCAGATCAC
>DAISVV010000090.1:0-11457 GCA_036840015.1 Micropepsaceae bacterium | reverse complement strand
GTCCCGGATGACGCGGCGCTTGTCCTGGCGGAAGCGCCGCGCGAGATCGATGGTCTTGAGGCCTGCATTCAGTTGCATCGGTTGGTCGCCTCTTGGCAGTTGCAGATGCTAGCGGAGGCCGTGTGACGCGGGCATGACAGTCGCGACTTAACCTTAGTCTGCCGGGATGACCGTCCGGAACCCCACATGGCTGGTGCCGAGGTCTGCTTCCTGTGGCTGGCGTGCCGCGGGGCGATAGCGCCTGCAATAGTTTGGCGCGCAGAGGAAAGATCCACCCTTGATCACCTGGGCCCTGGGTGTGTGGCCCTCGTAGATCGTGGCCGTCATCTCCCAGACGTTTCCGACCATGTCGAAAAGGCCGTAGGCGTTGGGTTGGAAGCAGCCCACGGGCGACATGCCCGCGAAGCCGTCTTCGGCTGCGTCCACGACCGGAAAGAGTCCCTGCCATGTGTTGGCGGCGCTTGGCTGCTCGTGGTCCGGGGGTGTCGAGGCGCCGGCACGCGCTGCACGCTCCCACTCCTCCTCGGTTGGAAGCCGCCGGCCCTTCCATTGCGCATAGGCTTGTGCGTCCTCGAGCGTCACCGCGACGACGGGGTAATTCTCGCGCCCCTCGATCGACGTGCCGGGGCCGCCGGGCTGTCGCCAGTTTGCTCCATCGACATAGCGCCACCACGACGTGAAGGACGAAAGGTCCGCGCTGCCTGAGGGCATCACGAAGACGGCGGCGCCCTTCTGGTCGGGCCGCTCAGCGGCGGTGACATAGCCCGTTGCCTTCACGAAGGCGGCGAAGTCGGCGTTGGTCACCTCGGTCCTGTCCATCCAGAAGCCGCGCACGCTGACCTCGCGGATCGGGCCTTCTTCAGGGTACAGCGTATCGCCCATCGCGAATGTGCCGGCAGGGACAAGTACCATTCCGGCATGCGGTCCGCTGGCCGGGGGCAGCGGGCAGGCTGCCGCCTGTTCCGGCGCGGGCCCAGTGCCCGTCAGCAGGAGCCACCCCAGCAATCCCGCCGCGGCAATACCAGCCGCGATGGCGATCCGTCGTCGCGTCACGCTCAATTTGACCAATAGATGTATTCCTCTGCGTCGGGTGCGGGCTGGCCCAGGGGGCGGTCGACCGGAATGAAGCCTTCCACCAGCGATGGCCAGATGGGTGTCGCCTGTTCCGCATCGAGGCGGTCGAGGATGGCGCGCATCTGCGCGCGCTTCGCAGGGTCGATTTCGGCGAGGTTCTTCTGTTCCGTCGGATCGTCCTTCAGGTTGAACAGCCATTCCTTTGCCGGGTTGGCGGAGACCTGCAGCTTCCAGTCACCGGCGAGAACGACCTTGTAGGCACCCGAGCGCCAGAACATCGTCTCGTGCGGGACGCCCGTGGCTTCACCGGTGATGAAGGGCACGAGGTTCACGCCATCAAGCGGCCGGTCCTGTGGCAGGGCTGCGCCGGCCGCGCTTGCAGCGGTGGCAAAGATATCGACGTGGCCGACGGCCGCGTTGAAGGTCGTTCCGGGCGTGATCTTCGCGGGCCACTTCATGAGCATGGGCACGCGGATGCCGCCTTCGAAGAAAGTGGCCTTCCATCCGCGGAAGGGTTGGTTGATCTCCGGAAGACCGATGTAGTGCGCGCCGCCATTGTCGCTGGTGAAGATCACGATCGTGTTTTCCTCGAGGCCTGCATCCTTCACGGCCTGGAGTACCGTGCCCACGCCGCGGTCAAGCGACCGGATCATGGCGCCGTAGACCCTCAGCGTGTGACTGTCGATCGCCGCGAGGGCGTCATAGTCGGACTTGAGCGCCTGCAGGGGCGTGTGCGGGGCGTTGTAGGCAAGGTAGAGGAAGAAAGGCCGGCTGCGGTTTGCCGTGATTGCCTTTGCCGCTTCCTCCGACAGATAGTCGGTCATGTACTTCGATGGCGCAAAGCGACCCTCTTCGCCGCTTCTGATCACGGCAAAGGGAAGGTTGGCCCAGAGGAACTTGGCGATGGGTGCAAAGTCCTGACGGGCTTCGACCACGTCCGGGTGGTCGCTGGGCAGGAACAGCGCGGCTCCGGGCAGGATGCCGAGGAATTCGTCGTTGCCTCGGGCCTCGGGCCTTGTCTCGGCTGTCTCGCCGAGGTGCCACTTGCCGATCATCAGCGTACGATAACCGCTGTCCCGCAGCATCTCGGGCAACATCGTCTCGCCGGCCGGAACCTTCATTTCGCCCATGGGCGGCACCTGCGGCTCGCGATCCTTGTGATAGACCGGCGGGTGTGCTGGGTTGGTGGACATGTTCCCGAGGACCTGCGCGAACTGGACAGGCACGGGCGTGAACTCGAAGCCAAAGCGGGTGGCGTAGCGGCCTGTCATCATCGCGGCCCGTGACGGCGCACATGTGGCATTGCCTGAGTAGGACTGGGTCAGGTTGGCGCCGTCCCTGGCGATCGAGTCGATGTTTGGCGTCGGCACGATGCCGTTGCCCACGCCTGCGCCCGATATCGTGATGTCGTTGTAGCCCAGGTCATCGGCGACGATGAGGATGACGTTGGGCGGGCGTTCGGCGGGCGGCTTGGCCGGCGTGTCGGGACCTTTCTGCCAGATCACCTCGCGGTTCGGCTGGACGGGGTCGAGGATCGCCTGGCGGATGCCGGGGAGATAGTACCAGTACTGCTGGAACGCCAGATAGCCGGCCGTGCCAGCGATGGCGGCGATGCCGCCTGCCACAAGTGCAATCTTCCTGAGGTTCATTTATGCGCGCTTGCCCTGCCTTGGAAACGGCCGTCAGGATACGCGCTTAGCTGCCGGTTCCGCAACCGGATGGTGAACCCGATGGGCGGATCGTCAGGCGACCTTCTGCTGCTCGCCGTAGGCTGACCTGATCCTGTTCGCGGCGGGCGCGTGCATGTTGATCTTGCTCAGGTCGCCACCGGCCCATTCCACCACTTTCGGGTCCATGACCCTGAACCACAGGGGCGGGATCGCTGCGAGGAGGTACATGCCCGGATAGCCGCTTGGCAGGCGTGGCAGGTCAGGGAAGTCACGAAGCGCCTGGTATGGCCGGAGCGCGTTCGCGTGGTGGTCCGAGTGACGCTGCAGGTGGAAGGTGATCAGGTTCGAGAAGGTGTGGTTCGTGTTCCAGGAGTGACGCGGCTGGACAGCCTCATAGCGACCGTTCGGCAGCTTCTGGCGGAGCAGGCCGTAGTGCTCCACATAGTTGGCCTGGGTCAGGCCATACCAGCCGATAAAGTGATGTGCGATGATGAAAGGCAGCACGTCGGGCCCCAGCCAGGCGACCAGCGCGACGACGACCGTGAGTGTGATCGCATAGCCCTGCAGGATGTCGTTTTCGACCGACCAGAAACCCTTGCCGCGCTTCGACAGGCGGAGCTTCTCCTGTTCCCAGCCGCGCACGAACGTGCCTGGCAGTTCGCGGGAGGCAAAGTGATAAATGCTCTCGCCCATGCGCGAGCTGGCCGGATCTTCCGGCGTCGATACCCAGACATGGTGTCCGCGGTTGTGCTCGATGCAGAAGTGGGCATAACCGCAGACGGCGCAGGCCAGCTTGGCGAAGAAGCGATCCACGGATGATTGCTTGTGACCCAGCTCGTGCCCGGTGGTCAGCGAGCTGCCGTTGGTGGTGCCAACGCCAATGATGAGCGCGAGGATCGACCACCATGGCAGTTCATGCGTACCGACAAGCCACGCTGTCGACACGAAGCCAATCCAGAACATCGGAACGGTGCTGATGACAAGGAGCCGGTAATACTGGTCCTTCGACATCTCGGCGACCACTTCCTCGGGCGGATTGTTCCGGTCCTCGCCGATGATGGCGTCCATGATCGGGACAACGACGAAGATGAATATCACTGGCAGAAGTGTCATCAGCACGGTGTTGCCGCTGAGGACGAACGCAGCAACCGCGAGCGTCGGGATCATCGGCCAGATGACTGACAGGATGTAGAGATGGCGCTTGCCGTCGACATAGGTGACGGTCTCTCCACTCTGGGTCTGGCCCGTGAATGCCATTTCCTGCTCCCGACAATTCTGGAAAACCGAGGATCAGACTAGCCGAAGTCGTGTTGTTACTTGCGCCGTTTGTGTGGCATTTTGCGCCACGTGATGATTCTAGATAGTCGGCAAGACCCTAAGAAACTGATACCTGCCCCGGCAGGCTATGTGCGCTTCGTATTGAAGCGTTTTGGGACAACCGACGCTCTGCGGGCCGGGCTGGTTGCCGGAACGGACATCGATGAGGAGCGGTTGAACCGTCCCGGTGCGGAAGTCACGCTTTTCACATTTGTCACGCTTAGCGAAAACCTGACGCGGCAGGTGGGCGAAGCCTGGCCGCTCGATTGCCTGCCGGCGTGGGGCACGGCGATGCAGGGGGCTCTCGAGGCGGCCGTGCGCAGCGCGCCAACGGTTGGTGAAGGGCTCGATGTCATTGGGCGCTTTGGCCATGTGCGCGCGCCGTTCCTGCGCATCGAGCCGAAGCGCGACGCCGGTGCCTTGCGCCTTGCATGCGAAGGTGCGGTCCAGATCGAGCCGGCAACGTGGCGCTCGCTGAGCCTTGCGGCCATGCTTGGCGTGACATCGATGCTGGCGCCCTTGCTTGAAGGACGGATGAGCGAGGTCGAGGTCAGGTACCCTTGGCCCCAGCCGGGCTATGTGTCGCGGATCCGCGATGCCTTCACGACGGATGTGAGATTCTCGCAACCCGAATTTTGCCTTAGCGTACCGGTCGCGCTCTGTGGCGAAATCTCGCCGTTCGCCGATCCTGGCCTGCATGCCGTGGCGCTGGCCGAACTCCAGAGTGCGGCGCGGCGCATCCGCGCGTCGAACCAGCTGCTTCTCAAGCTTCAGTCGCTGATGGCGCGCCAGCGCAGGACGCGGCTCAGCGAGGATGATGCGGCCCGCGAACTTGGCCTGTCACGGCGAACCCTCGTGCGACGCCTGTCGGCCAGCGGAACCAGTTTCCGCCAGATGCTCGATGCCGAACTCAAGGCCCGCGCGCGCGCGATGCTCGACGAAGGCAGCCTGTCGCGTACGCAGATGGCCGATGACCTCGGCTTTGAGGATCCAACCAGCTTCAGCCGCGCCTGCCGCCGCTGGTTTGGCGATGATCACGGCTAGCCGAGGCTACCGGCGCAGCAAGGCTTCGATCCCCGTGCCTGCGAGCACGCTGTCGACGGTTGCACGGTCGGGGCCGGACAGGTCGGCGTAGGCGTTGCGGATCCACTGAGCACACTTGGCCTGGTAGGCGAAGCTTTGCTGCTTCCAGGGCTTGCCGTCGATCTCGGTCTCGAAGGTGTCGCGCCCTTCGGCGATCGCTTTTTCATTTGCGAGCAGGGCCGGGACGTAGACGCGTCCACACTCCCTGAGCAGCGCGATGATCGTTTGCGGGATGCTGCCTGGGTCGATCCAGTCGCTGTCCTGCGGTTCGAGGCCCGAATGGTCCTCGCAGACCTCGACCCATGCGTAGATGCGCGGGGCTTTCTTCAAGGTTAGCGCCATGGGCGTCGGGTCGAAATGGGTCAGGGCGGTCAGCTGGCCCAGCACGCCAAAGTCGGACGCGCCGGGCCTGTTTCCCATCAGGAATGGCGTTACCTTGAGATGCGCATTGAAGAGGTCGAGGAAGCGCTCGTAGCTGGCCTCGATGACCGGTGCGGTTGTTGCGTTCGAACCCACGACATACAGGCGCGAGATCTGGCGGTCCTTGATGAAGGTCTTCATCTGCGCCATCTCTTCGTCAGTTGCCGAGATGCGCGACCAGCGCGGCAGGATTTCGCCGGCCTTGTCCGCATCTTCGGCGTAGTGCCAGCGGTAATGGAACATGGCCTTGGTCAGCCATTCGTCCGCGTAATCCTCGAGCACGTAGTCGATGAACGCCGTCACGGGATGCGGCGGGATGACGGAACGGCCCTCGAATTCCCTTTCGAGGCGGCGGATGATTGGCGTCGAGTCGACGACGGGCTCGAGCGTCCCCTCGCTGTTGGGGAAATAGAATGTCGGCAGCAGCGTGATCTTTCCGCGGGGCATGCCGGGCGGGTTGCCCATGCCGTATTGCAGCAGCTTGTAGGGTATCCGCCGGTAGCGCAGCAGCGACACCATCTTGCGCGTATAGGGTGAGCCCGGTGCGCCGTTGAGCGTGAGCGGTGTCGGTATCATGGTGCTGTTGCCTGAAGTTCCTGTTCAATGACCCAGAGCCTGTCCTGTCCCCAGTGTCCTGCATTCCGGTCGACGCGGAACGAAGGTACGCCCCAGAGACCGAGATCGAAGAGTTCCTCGCGATTGGCTTCGGCGACCTTGCGCCAGCTGTCGTCAGCGAGGGCGGTCTCGGCGTCGCGCCACATGAGGCCAGCGCGCTCTGCCATGATACGCAGGCCTGCATCGCTGCCGGCGTCGATGCCTTCCGCGAATGCACCCGACAGGAAGGAGCGCGCGAAGGCATGTCCCTTGCCGGCGGCGATCGCGTGATGAAGCACAGCGAGCCCGCGCTCGGTCGGCTTTCCCACGGGATCTATGATCGTGCCGAAGGGGATGCCCAGGCGTTCGGCTTCGCGCTTGGTGTCGAGGGTGATGTAGAAACGCTTGGCTGCGGGTACCGGAAGGCCCCTCATCACCATCGGCAGGACGAAGCGCAGGCGCAACGTGGCACCATAATGATCGGCCAGTACCTTCGCGCGATCGGCGGAGATCCAGGTGTAGGGGCTGCGGAACGAGAGGAACCAGTCGAGTGTTTTCCCTCGCGCGCTGCCGGCCTCGCCCTTGAGCGTGACATCGCGTGGCGGGGCGATGAGCGGGGCTTGCGGGTTACGGCAAAGGCCAGCCTCGCGCAGGCGCCGTTCGAGGAAGTGGAAGCGGTCGACTGCCCAGTACCACTCGCCTTCGAATGCGAACATGCCGCTGAGGTAATGTCCCAGCTTCTGGCGCAGGGCGTTGCCGTCCTGTGCGCCCTGATGACGTGCTTCATGCGGCCATGCGAGCCCATGGGCCCGGGCGAGCAGGGCAGCGTCGCGCATGGCGAGGGCCTTCAGGCGCTCGAGTTCAGGCGCTGCCGCAGGACCTGGAGCCGAGACGATCCATGGCCTGACCGAGACATTGTATGTGTTCTCCAGGGGTGCGATGAGCTGTGCGGCGAGCTCGGAGTAGGGATCGCCGGGTTCGTGGAAGTAATTCACCACAGCCTGCCTGCCGCCGATGCGGCGTGGCAGGGCGTTGAGCGTGCGCCGGACCTCGCGCAGGCCGGGGCTCGTGATGAGGGTTGTGATCGTGCGGCTGATGGCGGCGCGCAGGGACTGAATCTCCCGGTTGGTTGTGACATTCAGAATGTCACTACCGTCCAGCCCGTGCAAGAGGCGCTTGCCTGTTCCTTCGGCAGCTACCTGAAGCCCTGGACGATCTTGCCCGTCTTCACGAGTTCGGACATCTGGCTGATGTCGTGGCCTGCGACCATGACCAGATCGGGATTGGCGTCATGCAGGCGCTTGAGTTCGGCGAGCTGCAGGAGGACTGCGTCGCGGTCCTCGCCGAGGAAAAACAACGAGACGAAGCGTGCGCGGGCCGAGAGGCGCTCCACGCTTTCGAAGCGCCAGGCGATGTCGCCAAGGAAGAGGTACTCGCGACCGCCAGCTGTCTTCACGAAGACCATCTGGCTGCCCGGCGTGTGGCCGGGGGACTTGATCAGGACAATCCCAGGTGCCAGCGCGTGATAGCGGTCATAGGCCAAGGGTCGGTAGCTTGCTAGCGCGCCTTCCGGGAATTTCAGGCCGAACATCTTCTCTGGGTGCCCGACCTGCTCCTGCGTCAGTTGCGTGCGGGCAAGCACGTCGGGCAGCTTCGGGTGCGTCACCAGTCCACCGATATGATCGGGGTGCTCGTGCGTGATCACGACGGCCGAGGCGCTTTGCATCGCGGCCAGCATGCGCTCATGGGCTGGCGTGTCGAAGGCCGGATCCTTGGCCGATACGATACCCTCCACACCGGCATCGATCACGACCGTGCGGTCTGCGTAGGCGACCTGGTAGCTGTAGACCGGGACCTCGACCTCGTTCCAGCCGGCACCGGAAACAGCGGCTGTCATGGGAAAGCGGAACGATGTCACCCGTTCGACACGGATTTCGACAGGCTTTTCGCCTGCGACCGTGTCGGACAGCTTGCGCACCTCGACGAGGTCGACGGCATAGGTGCCCGACGGCATGTGGCTGTCCACGAAGAGCCAGTAATAGCCGGCCAGCGACATGACCAGCAGGGCGATTGCGCCATAACCCAGCCAACGCAAGAAACCCATGACAAGCCCTCCCCGGAACGAGGGGATGAAGCTAGACTGCGCCACGTTCCGGAATCCAGCGGAATTCACGAAGGGAGGCCATGAGATGGATGACAAGGCGGTCAAGGGCCATGTCGAGCGAGTCCGCCGGACAGGCTTCACCATTGTCGAGAATGCCATCGAGCTTTCGCTTGTGGAGCGGCTTTCCGAGACGCTGGCTCGCCTGGAAAGGGAGCGTGATGTCCGTCCGGCCATGAACGGGTTCGAGGGCCACCGAACGGTGCGTATCTACAACCTGCTGGCCTTCGGTGCTCCGTTCACGGAGGTTCCTCTTCACGCAAGCGTGCTGCCGATCGTGGAGCAGGTGCTTGATCCAGGGTGCCTGGTGTCGTCGCTTTCCTCCATTGCGATTGATCCGGGCGAGATCGCCCAGCCGATTCATGCCGACGACATGGTGATCCCGGTAGCCAAGCCGCATGTGCCGTTTGTCTGCAACTCGATGTGGGCGCTGACCGACTTTACCGATGCCAACGGGGCAACACGGCTTGTGCCGGGCTCCCACCTCAAGGACAATCCTGTCTACGGCGGCACCTACGAGACAATACCGGCTGAAATGAAACGCGGCAGCGTGCTGATCTGGGATGGGGCGCTGTGGCATGGTGGGGGCGCCAACCAGACATCGCAGCGCCGCACCGGGATTGCGATGAACTATTGTGCCGGCTTCATCCGCCAGCAGGAGAACCAGCAGCTTGGCCTGTCACCCGAACTGGTACGGACCTTCTCGCCGCGCCTGCAGGAGCTTGTGGGCTATGGTGTCTACCGGGGTCTGATCGGGCACATCGACAAGAAAAGCCCCGCCCAGATCCTTGGCGGCGATGACGGGTTTCGCTCGGTCTGGGACCGCGTCTAGCCCCGGCGACCACGGCACCGGCAGAAGATTGCGCTTTCCGGCTGAAATTTGAAACGGACGGGCAGCGCGTTTCACGCTGGGGCACGGTACTATGGAGCCAGATTCCGCGGGGCTTGGGCCCCGGGGCCCCCTTGCAGGACAAGCGCACCCATGAAGACGACCCGTTACCACAAGCGGACCATTGCCGGCCGTCCGCTGCACACCGAAACGCAGATGCTCTCCTATGGCTATGATCCGATGCTGTCGGAAGGCGCGATCAAGCCACCGATCTTCCTGACGTCGACCTTCGTCTTCCGCAGCGCCGAAGACGGCAAGCTGCTGTTCGACGTCATCGGCAACCGGCGCCCGGCACCCGAGGGGCAGTCCGGTGGCCTTGTCTATTCGCGCTACAACAATCCCAATCTCGAGATGCTCGAGGATCGCCTGGCGCTGATCGACGATGCCGAGGATTGTCTCGTTTTCTCGTCGGGCATGGCGGCGATCACGACCACGCTGATGGCGTTCCTGCGTCCGGGCGACTGTGTTGCCTTCACCAAGCCGCTTTATGGTGCAACGGCGTCCGTGATCGAGAAGTTCCTTACCGAGTTCGGTGTACGCCATGTGGCGATCGAGGATGCGTCTTCGGCGGACAGCATCCGCGCGTGCCTGAAGGGGGCGTCGAGGGTGAAGATGATCCTGGCGGAGACGCCGGCCAATCCTTCGAACAAGCTGTGCGATGTTGCCGCGCTGGCGACGGTGGCCGGCGAACTCGAGGCTGCGGGTGGCGTGCGGCCGATCATCGTGGTGGACAACACGATGCTGGGGCCGATCTTCCAGAATCCGCTGAAGCATGGCGCCGACCTCAACATGTACTCGCTGACGAAGTATGTCGCGGGCCACAGCGATCTTGTTGCGGGTGCGGTCACGGGCAGCGAAAAGGCTTTGGGCACGATCCGCACGCTTCGCGGCTGGCTGGGATGCCAGCGCGATCCCAACTCGTGCTGGATGGTGACGCGTTCGCTCGAGACGGTGGCCCTGCGCATGAACAAGGCGGCCGACAATGCGCGTGCCGTGGCCGAGTTCCTTGCTGGCCACCCGAAGGTCGAGCGGGTGAACTTTCCGCTGCTGTGGCCCAAGACGGACCTGCAGCGCCAGATCTTCGACAAGCAGTGCACCGGCACAGGTTCGACCTTCAGCTTTGTCGTGAAGGGCGGCAAGGATGAGGCGTTCCGCGTCCTCGACTCGCTGCAAGTGGTCAAGCTTGCTGTCAGCCTCGGCGGAACAGAGAGCCTAGCCTGCCATCCGGCGACGACGATGCACTCGAGCTTCAGCGCCGAGGACCGGGCCCGGCTCGGCATTCCTGACGGCCTGATCCGCATCTCGATCGGCGTCGAGCCTCCGGAAGACCTGAATGCGGCCCTCGCGAATGCTATGGGGTAGGGCGGGGCGCTTTCTTGCGCCGGCCCAGTATCTCTGAGGCGGGGGAGGGCTGGATGCCTTCGCTTGCCTTGCTGCCCCAGCTCTACGGATGGCGCATCAGTGAAGCGGGGGAAGCCGATCGGGCTGACCTCATGCAGTTCTGCCGGGACAATCCTGGCTATGATGTCCTCGTCAACGGTGAGGTCTCGCAGCCAGAGATCTGGGCCGAGGAGTTTCTCACTGAGCTACCGCCGGAGGCGTTCCACCCGGGGCCAACCTACAAGCTGGTCGTGCGCAAGCCGCACGACGCCAGCATCGCCGCGATCCTTGATGTGACGCTGGGTTTGATCGATCCGCGCGTCGGTCATATCGGGTTGTTCCAGGTTGCCGAGGCGCTGCATGGAACCGGCCTCGCGCCGGCGCTTTATGGCGCACTTGAGCGCTGGATGGCCGCGCGGGGCATGGAGGCGCTGCGCCTTGGCGTGTTGACTACCAATCCGCGTGGGGCGGCCTTCTGGGACCGGCAGGGCTACAAGCCGACCCGGCAGAGAGCGACAGAGATGGGCGCTGGTCGTACCGTGTTGATCGACGTGCTTTACAAGCCGCTGGTGGCGCTGACGCTGGAGGCTTATCTGGCGCGGGTGCCGCGGGACGATCCGGCGGCGCCGTAGGGTTGGGCTTCCAAGCGGGGTCCCGGATCTGACACTCGCGGCCAATCGCTCCGCGATCGGGCTCGTGTAACGTCCGGGATGACATCAATTGAATTGAAAACGCCTGTCATCCCGGACGCTAGCGCAGCACGGCTGCGGAACGCAGCCGGTCGCGAAGCTTGCGATCCGGGACCCAGCGTTGTCGCCCAGAACGACGGGGTTGCTTCAGAGCTGCAGTCCTGACACGTAGTCCGCCAG
>DAISVV010000089.1:0-11465 GCA_036840015.1 Micropepsaceae bacterium | reverse complement strand
TGGCAGACCCAAGCGCCGAAAACAGCTTGACCCGCGATACAGATGCTCCCTCACGCAGTGAGGGAGAGAGGTCAGGAGCCCGCTGGTTTGGCGGTGTTGGGGCGGGTGACCATGCGGAGGATCTGCCAGTCGTTCTTGCTGGCGCGGATCCAGGTGGCTTCGAAGCGGGCGCTGGAGGTGGGGGTGCGGCCGTTGGGGAGCTTTACGGTCTGGGCGATCTCGCCGGTCTGGATCACTGCGGGGCCGTTATAGGTAAAGCCCGTCGTTTTCATCTCGACGCCGAGCACGGTGACGCCGTTGGCGTTGGCGAGTGCGTTGCGGATCGCGTCGCGGCCCGTGAGGGGGCCGCTGGCGCGGTCCCACATGCCTTCGGGGGCGTACATGTTCGATACGCCTGTTGCGTCCATTGCCAGGAGGAGGCCGGCATAACGCTGGGCGGCGGCCTCGACGGCGCGCTCGGTTTCAGGGCCCTGCACGACCGGGGTCATGCCGGGGGATGCGCCAGAGAACAGCGACGCATCGCAACCGCCGAGGGCCACGAGGCCCACGGCGAGCAGAAGGGTTCGAGCCAGACGCATGGCGCGTGAATTCCCCGCCTTGATCAGTTGACGACTTCGAACAGGCCGGCTGCACCCATGCCGCCGCCGACACACATGGTGATGACCGCGTACTTGGCCTTACGTCGACGGCCTTCGAGCAGCGCGTGGCCCACGAGGCGGGCGCCGGTCATGCCGAAGGGATGGCCGACCGAGATCGAGCCGCCGTTCACGTTCAGCTTCTCGTGCGGGATGCCGAGGCGGTCCATGGAATAGATAACCTGGCTGGCGAAGGCCTCGTTCAGTTCCCAGAGATCGATGTCATCGCCCTTCAGGCCGTGGCGCTGCAGGAGGCGCGGCACGGCGAAGACCGGGCCGATGCCCATTTCGTCGGGCTCGCAGCCGGCCACCGCAAAGCCGCGGAACACGCCGAGGGGCTTGAGGTTGCGCTTCGCTGCCTCGCCCGCTTCCATGACGACGCAGGCCGAGGCGCCGTCGGAGAGCTGGCTGGCGTTGCCGGCGGTGATGAACTTGTCCGGGCCCTTCACGGGCTTGAGCGAGGCGAGGCCTTCATAGGTCGTGTCGGCGCGGTTGCATTCGTCCTTCGTGACCGTATAGGGCACGTTCTTCGTCTCGCCCGTTTCCTTGCTGGTGACGGTCATGACGGTATCCATCGGGACGATCTCGTCGGCGAAGATGTTGGCCTGCTGGGCGGCGGCCGTCCGCTTCTGGCTTTCGAGCGAGAAGCGGTCCTGGCGTTCACGCGAAATGTTGTAGCGCGCGGCGACGATGTCGGCCGTATCGATCATCGGCATCCAGAGCGCCGGATAGGTCTGCATCAGCTTTTCTTCGACGATGCGGTTCATGTTCATGTTGCCCTGGACGAGCGAGATCGATTCCACGCCCGCACCAACAGCGATGGGAACGCCTTCGTTCAGCACGCGGCCGGCGGCGATCGCGATCGACTGAAGGCCCGAGGAGCAGAAGCGGTTGATGGTGGAGCCCGACGTCGTCACCGGGCAGCCGGCCCAGATGGCGGCGTTGCGGCCGACGTTCTGGCCGGTCGCGCCCTCGGGCAGGCCGCAACCCATGATCACGTCCTCGACCTCGCCCGGCTCGATCTTCGCGCGCGCGATGGCGTGCTTGACGGCATGGCCCGCCATGGCGGCGCCGTGGGTGTTGTTGAAGCCGCCGCGGAAGGACTTGGCCAGTCCGGTGCGCGCAGTTGAAACGATGACGGCCTCACGCATGTCGGGATACTCCTCGATCGGTTGGATGAGATGTGGGTGTTGAGGCGGAACCTAGACCCTCGGCGGGGGTTTTGGCGAGGGGTTTGTTTGCTTTCACACCCTGCCCTGTGACAGTTTGCTCCGCATGCTTTCCAGAGGGTTTTCTCATGACAGGCAATACGGACGCGACCACCACGATCCCTGCCCTTCGTACGCCGGAGGACCGCTTTTCGGACCTTCCCGGATATGGCTTTGCGCCGCATTATCTTGAGGACCTTCCGGGCTATCCGGGGTTGCGGGTGCACTTCCTCGACGAGAACCCGGCGGCGCGCGGGCCGGTTTTCCTGTGCCTGCATGGCGAGCCCTCGTGGAGCTATCTCTACCGGCACATGATCCCTGTCTTTGCGGCGACGGGTGCGCGGGTGGTGGTACCCGACCTGTTCGGCTTCGGGCGCTCGGACAAGCCCCTCGACGATGCGACCTACACGTTCTCGTTCCACCGCAACATGCTGCTTGCCTTCATCGAGCGGCTGGACCTGCGCGACATCACGCTGGTCGTGCAGGATTGGGGCGGGCTGATCGGCCTGACGCTGCCCATGGAAATGCCGGACCGCTTCTCGCGGTTGATCGCCATGAACACGACGCTGGCCACGGGCGCGAGCCCCGGGCCGGGCTTCGATGCATGGAAGGCCTATGCGGCGGCGAACCCCGACCTGCCGGTGGGCGCGCTCATGAAGCGCAGTACGCCGCACCTGAGCACGGCGGAGGTTGCGGCCTATGACGCGCCCTTCCCCGACATGCGCTACAAGGCGGGCGTGCGGCGGTTCCCGCAGATGGTCATGGTGTCACCGGAGATGGAGGGAGCTGATGTCTCGCGTGCGGCGGTCCGGTGGTGGCAGGAGGAATGGCGCGGGCAGAGTTTCATGGCTGTCGGCATGAAGGACCCGGTGCTGGGGCCGGACGTGATGGCGCGGCTTCGGGGCGTCATCCGCGGCTGCCCGGCGCCGATGGAGATCGCCGAGGGTGGGCATTTCGTGCAGGAATGGGGCACGGAGATCGCACGCGCGGCGCTCGAGGCGTTCGGGGGGCGGTGAGGCGGCCCCCTGACATTTGCGCCGCGGCAGCGGCGTGACGGATGGGGGCGTGGTCAGGCGCTGCTGTGTCCCCTGTCTGTCCATGGCAAAGTCAAGCACAAGCTGCTCGCCGAAGATGTTAAGGGACTGGCGCGCTGAGTTTCGTCGCCGGGGATATCGGCCCGACCGCCCGTTGCGTGCGCGCATCACTTCTCTTGTTTTGACGCGCCTGCTGCGCCTTGCAGATGTGGAAAACCAGCAACCTGACCGGCCCATGGACGCTCCTAATGCTTATGGAGACGCATCACTGCACTGAGTGCCGAAGTGTTCCAAAAATACTACTCTGGTGAGAATGCACTTTCTCATCGTACATTCTTCTCCTCTTTGAGGAGATGCTCATGATCGACGCTTCAAGCTTGCGTGAACAAGTTCGACACGCTGATGTTTTCTCTGATGATCTCGCTCTTTCGTCAACTGACGAAATTTCGTCAGACAACAAGGAACTTCAACGCGCTTCCTTGATTGTGCATTTCGCCACCAGCGCAAGCCCGCTGGCCCTGCAAGCAGCTTGGTCGGGCTATCTCTCGGCCTGGCTGTCATACGTTCTGGCAGGCACGCTCATTGGCGTCGTTTCGCATGGCCTTTTTCATGTTGAGATGCAGCACGTCGCAGATGTCTGCTTGTCATTGTTTTTGTTCTACGTAGGGGTTCGAATACTTGCTGAACTATTTGAACTCGCGGAATACATTGAGAGTGTCGGCTGGCTTTACTTAGTGTACAGCTTTGCGACGTGTACACTCTGGCTTCTCCTTCCGTTCGCGCTGGCTTTAGGCTTCATGATCTATGGAGCGTTCACTGGAACTGAGTTCACTGGCACGTCGTTCATGTTCAAGGGTTATGTCGCGATCTTTGCAGATGCGTATACGACAGTTGCTGCCAGTCTCGGCGACTTTCTCGGTGCCATAACTACGACGGAGACTTCGAGCGGCGCTAAGTCTGAAGCCGTGGATATAGACTTGTTCATCAAATATCTGCAGGCGCTGTCTTTGATTCTTGCAATCGGTGGCCAACTTCTCGGCTCGCGGAGGAATGCGTAACGCGCCGTTCATACTGGTGTGCCCGAGCGGCGTAAGCGAACTTTTATCCCTACTTTCGCAGCGTCGGCACTGGAGAGGAAGACGTGGGTGGTCTGCCTGCGTAGACCATGACAATGCTTGGCGCAATGAAGACCACCCCCGTTATATTGCTGGCAAGAAACGCGGTTAAAGTCTTTGTGGTGGTGAAGCTGTGGGCCGGGTCTCGAGTTTCGGCTCTCGGCTTCGCCTCGGCCGGGATGAGCAGGAAAGCGTTCAGGCGCCGCCGTGTCCCCGGATCGTCCACATGAAGTCGAGGCCGCCTTCGTCGATGACCTCGAGGGCGTGGCGGTAGCCCTGCTCGACGGCGCTGTCGAATTCCTTCCAGGACCTGAGGCCGATGCCGGGCATTGGCGGGGTGAAGAGCACGGTCGCGCGGGCTCGAGCGGCGCGGCGCTGGACCTCGTTGCCAACGGTGCCGGTGCGCATGAGGATCGAGACGATGGAGGGCGCGCCCTGCCACTGGCGGGCGAGGACCTGGTGCCAGGGGCCTTCGTGGAAGTCCTCGCTGTCGGCAAGGAGCGGCTCGTCGCCGGCGACGTCCACGCCGATAACGGGCCCCTCGGCAATCGATGACATGATGTCGACGGGCATGTTGTTCATCAGCCCCCCATCAACGAGGAGCTGGCCCTCGTGCACGACGGGCGGCAGGAGGCCCGGGATCGAGACGGTGGCGCGCAGGGCCTTCCAGAGCAGGCCATCGGCATGGATGTGGGTGCGCCCGAGGGTCAGGTTCGAGGAGACGCAGAAATGCGTCAGGAGAAGGTCTTCTATCCTCGTGTCCCCGAAATTCTCACGCAGGAGGTTCGAGACCTTGCGGCCGCGCAGGACGGCGACGAGCGGCACGGTGAAATCGGAGAGCGGGTTCTGCTCGACGAAGGACCTGCGGATGCGCGACTGGAGCTCGGCGGTGTCCCAGCCCATGGCGACCCCGGCGGCCACGATCGCGCCCATGCTTGAGCCGCCGACGAAGTCGAACGGGACGCCGGCCTCCTTGAGCGCGCGAATGACGCCGACATGGGCAAAGCCCCTGGCGCCGCCGCCTGCCAGCACCAGGCTCACGGCCCTGCCCGTCAAGATGCGGGCGAGGCGCGCGAGGTCGGCGCGGCTGCCCTCGCGCAGATAATAGTGCTGGCCCACGGGCATGTCGGGCGGCAGGCCGAGGCCCGAGCGTCCGGGCTGGCCGGGGGCCTGCAGGAGGAGCAGTTCGGCGTGCTGCCGGCGCAGGCGGCCAAGCGCCTCGGGGTCGGCGATGCGGACGGTGACGGGTTCGCCTGCGCGCGCGACGAGGAAGATGCGGTCGGCCTGGCGCAGGCAGAGCTGCGTCCACGGCGTCTCGCCGGCGTCGGCCATGTAGAGCACGACGTCGTTTTCCACCTCGCAGCGCGAGAACCAGTTGCTGTCGTTGGCGGCGGCATCGCTTGCGACGGGTTGGGCCTCGAGGCCGAGGCCGCGGAAGGCGCTGACGAGGCTCTGGCCCAGCGCCCGCGTGTCGATGCCGGGCTGCAGCGGCACGACGGCGACGGTGCGGGCCATCTGCGGGCCTGTCGCGGTGCTGCGCGAGGTGCTCTGCAGGCGACTGACCAGCAGGCGCATGAGGTTCATCGACAGGCGCGGGTGGCGGGCGAGAAGATCCTCGAAGTCGGGCTTGGCAATGCGCAGGAGCTCGCTGTCGCGCAGTGCCACGAGGCGCGCGGAGTGCGGACTGCCCGAGATGACGGCCATTTCGCCCACGGTCTCGCCCGCGGGGATGCGTGCGAGCAGGCGGTCCTTGCCGTGGTCGTCGGGGGTGAAGACGCCGAGGCATCCCGTCACCACGATGAAGACGGCGTGGTCGTCCTCGCCCTCGCGAACCAGGGTCTCGCCGCCGGGCAGAAGGAACCATGTCGCGCGGGTGAGGAGCGCTGCCGTTGCCTCGTCGCCGAGGCCTGCGGTGATCGGGAATGTCTCGAGGCGCTGGCGCAGCTCGGGGGCGATGTGGCTGGGTTCGGCTGCGGGTGATGCGCGTCCGAGCCAGCGCTGGAGGAAGGCAAACCGCCTGGTTTCCATCGGGGCCCCCTCTTGCCCGCCTCAGGCGGCGCGGCTGATGCCGGGCCTGCGTTCGAGGAGGGACGTGGCGGGCCTCGGCAGCAACGCGTTGACGCGGGCGACCTCGTCCTTCGTGAGGGCGGGCCTGCGGAAGCGCGCGATGTTGAGGGCGAGCTGGGCCTGGGTTGCGGCGCCCACGATCACGCCGTGGATCCAGGGCTGCGCGCGGACATAGGCGATGCACAGGTCGGCCGGGCAGTCGCGGCCCATGTCGCGGGCCATTGTCCAGAGCGTGAGGCGCAGGGCCTCGGGGTCGATGGCGCCTAGGGCGGGCCACTTCGTGCCGGGCGCGCCGGCGAGCATGCCGTGGAGCAGCGCGGAATGCGCGTGCACGCGGATGCCGGGGCGTGCCTTCAGCGCATCGACGACGCCGGCCTCGTGCCAGCGCCAGTCCAGCGCGTTGAACTGCAGCTGGAGGCCGGTGACCCCGGGTTCGGCGAGGGCGCGCAGGGCTTCTTCGGGCGAGGCGACCTCGATGGCGAGATCGTAGATGCGGCCTTCGTCGCGCAGCTCGCGGACGATGCGCCAGAGCTGTCCGCCGTCGGCTGTGATGGCGTCGGGGCTGTCGAGCGTGAGCACGTCGATGCAGGACAGGCCGAGGCGCCTTGCGGTGCCGGTAATGTCGGCCTCGATGGCGCTGCGGGTTGCGGCTTGGGCGGTCGCCTTGTGGAGGCGCGCGATGAGGCGGGCGCGGCGGTCGCCGCGGAAGGCCTGGCCGACAAGGGCTTCAGCTGTCTCGTGGCGGGGGCCTGTCTCGTACCAGCGGATGCCGGCGGCGAGGGCTGCCTTGAGGACCGCGCGCGCCTGGTAGGCCTCGGCCTCTCCTTGCGGATTGGCGAGCCGTGCGGTGCCGAGGACGAGTTCAGCCGGCGATTGCGAAGTGCTCATGGCGGTGAGCATCGCAGACAGTGGTATTCAGGATGTTAACCACGTCAGCCCTTGGGCCAGATGCGCCAGACCGCCGTGGCGGTGAAGACGACGCGTTCCCCTACCCTGAAATCGCCGCGCATGAAGACGACGTCGCGGGTCTTGCGAACCATCTCGGGCAGGCAGGTCACGAGGTCGCCCGCGAAGGCGGGGGCCATGAACTGGCTCTGCTGGCTGATCGTCACGCAGGGGCTGCGGTCGGTGGCGTCCCAGAGGGCATAGCCGAGCGCTGCGTCTGCAAATGTCAGCAATGCGCCGCCGTGGGCGACGCCCTGCGCGTTGGTGTGGCGATCGTCGATGATGAAGGCGAATTCGCGCCTGCCATCGTGCCAGCGCTCGAAATACGGGCCCATTGCGGCCTCGAAGGGATCGAACTGCTCGGCGGCGCGCCAGCCTTCGGGGGCGGGCACGTTGCGCGCGGGCGGGAGCGGCCTGTCGTTGTAGTCAGCCATCTCCTAGCCGTCCCCCAGGATCTTCCAGATGCCGGTGGCAGTCAGGATCACGCGGTCTGCGACCTTCAGTTCGCCGGCGATGAAGACGATCGTGCGGGTGCGCTTGGTGATGGTCGCGCGGCCCGTGATGCGCTCGCCTGCCTTTGCGGGCGTGACGATGTCGCAACTCAGCGAGATCGTCAGCGCGCGGCCGCCCTCGAGGGCGTCGCGCACCGTGCGGCCCATCACGATGTCGGCGAGCGCCATCGCCATGCCGCCATGCAGGGTTCCACCGCCGTTGAGATGGACGTCGCGCACGTCGAAGACATAGTGCGCGCCGTCATCGGCGCGCCAGACGGGGCCGACGAAGGCGTTGAATCCTGCGTCAGGAAAGACTTCCGAATAGCCGGGCAGCGCCGGCCGCTTCTCGCTTGCCATGAGGTTTGTTCGTCCCGTCACATGGCCTTGCGGGCGGGGAGAAGGTCCTCGTAGACGGGATCGCGCTTTTCCTGTTTGGCGCGGAAGCTCTCGTACATGTCGACCGTCGGATTGAACATGCCCGACTGCCAGGTCGCGACGTAGTCGAGGCCATCGGCGATCGAGTGGTCGCGGGCATAGTTGATCATCACCTTCGAGCCGTGGACGGCGAGTGGCGACTTTGCGGCGATCTCGCGGGCGAGTTCGAGCACGTGGGCGAGCATCTGCTCGTGCGTGTCGAAGACCTCGTTCACGAAACCGAGCGCGTGGGCCTTGTGTGCGGGCAGGCGCCGGCCGGAAAAAGCGAGTTCGCGCACGATGCCCTGGGGCAGCAGGTGGCACAGGCGCGGGAACGTTCCCACGTCGGCGGTCATCGCGAGGTTGATCTCCTGGATGACGAAGAAGGCGTCCTTCGTGGCGAAGCGCATGTCGGCGCAGGTCGACATGTCGACAGCGCCGCCGATGCAGCCGCCCTGGACGGCCATGATGACTGGCATGCGGGCCTCGTCGAGGCAGTTGAAAGTCTTCTGGAGGCGCAGGGCCGCGGCGCGCAGCGACAGGCGGGCGCGGCCTTCCTCGCGGGGGGCCTTGCCTGCCGAGGAGGCGACGCCCTGCCCGTCGGTGAAGACCGAAAGGTCCATCCCGGCCGAGAAATGCTTGCCGGTCGAGGAGATGACGATGACGCGGGCCTCGGCCTCGTCGCTGATGGCGTTCACGATGGCCGGAAGCTCGTTCCAGAAGGCCCGGTTCATGGTGTTGAACACCTCGGGGCGCTTCAGGCGGATGTGGGCGATCTTGTCCTTGGTCTCGACGTCAAAACAGGTCCAGGCGGTCATGGTCAGTGATCCTCAGGGAGGGCGAATGGCGGTTGTGGCCTTCATAGCATGGGGCGGCGGGGTACCAAATCGGCCCTGCTTTCCTTGCTGGACAGGTGAGCCACAAGCCCCTATAAACCCGCCCCTCTGCGCCATTTGTGCGGGTGGCCTGGGTAGCTCAGTTGGTAGAGCAGCGGATTGAAAATCCGCGTGTCGCTGGTTCGATTCCGGCCCCAGGCACCATTTTCCCTGTTTTTTGCGTTTTCTGGCCGGACCTGCCCTGACCCGGGCGGGCTTGCCGCTGTCTCCGGGCGGGGTCGGGTCGTCTTGTGGGCAGGCGTGGATATGCCAGCCATCGGCGCGCAGGATGGCAATGCCCACAAGGGTGCCGTGGCGCACGAGGCGCATGATGCCTGGTCCGTCGACGGACCGGGTGCAGATGTCGCAGGTCATGGTTCGGTTTCCATTCAAGAGGCGCAGGCAAGCGGCGTGGGCGCAACAGGGTCGCGTGCGCCGGGATGTGCACTGTCACCGAAATCAGTTTTTGGGGGGTCGGGGGCGCGGGGCGGATTCCCACGCTATGTATCGACAGCGCCGAACATCGCCGAAATCGCCGAAAACAAAAAGAGAACAAATTGACGCAGGGTCATTCCTGCGGGTTTCAGGGAACGATGGCGGCGATTTCGCCGCCGACGCCGGCGAGCATGCGTTCGGGGGTCTGGCGGGGATTGCCGTCGGGGCCGGGGCCCGCGATGCGCGGCACGCGGCGCTCGATCCAGAGGTTGAGTTCGCTCTCGGAGAAGCGTTCGGGGTTCTCGAGGATGCGTGCGAAGTCGGGCTTGCCGCTGAAGGCCTCGATCAGCGCGGCTGTAAAGGCGCCGTGGCCACCACCATAGTCGGGGCTTTCATAGGCAAGCTGCTCGGCGGTCGCCGCCGACCAGACCGCGACGTCGGCGCGATTGTCCTTGAGCGCTGCGGCCAGAAGGTTGCCGTTGTTGCGCGCGAAATTGCCCGAGCGGCAGGCGTCCACGAAAACCAGCTTGCGGCCGCGGTTGTTCGGGTTGAAGAAGGCGGCCGTGATCTCGGCCACGCTGATGGCGCTTGCCGGATCGACGCGCCCTGCCCTGGTGCGCACATCGTGCGGAAGGAAGAGCGAGGTCTCGCCGGTGATGCCGTCGGGACGCGAGACGGTGCCGTGGCCTGCAAGGAAGAGGATCGCGAGGTCCTGCGGCCCGGAGGTGATGGCGCGCAGTTCGCGCAGGATGTTCTCGCGCGTGGCTGCTTCGTCGGTCAGCGGGCGGCCGGCCTGCGGGTTGACGATGGCCTGTTCATAGAGCCTGCCGAGGCCGGCCGGGCGGCGCACCAGGTCGGCAAAGACGCGGGCGTCGTCATCGGCGAACTGGAGCTGCTCGCCGGCCGAGAGGTTGCGATAGCCCGAGACACCGACGACCACGGCATGCAGCCTGCGCCTTGATGGCGGCGGGGCCACGAGGGCGGGCAATTCGAGCATGGCGGCATCGGAGACGAGATTGCGCGGCGTGCTAGCGCGCACCTCAACCCGCCGGTTGCCGGTGCCGGGCGGCACATCCACCACCACCGTGCGGTTGGTCTCGACCGCGCTGAGGCCGCGCGATGCGGCCGTCTGGCTCGAGCCATCAACAAAGGCCGTCACGTCACCAAGCTCGCGCGTTGCGCCGGGCAGCCAGTCGACGTCGTAGGACAGTTCGAGCTTGAAATTGTCGAGCTGGCGCCAGCGTGTGACGCGGATCACGGGCGGGCTGCTTGCGACGAGGTCTGATGCGTCGGGGGCCGCCCGGGCCTCGACCAGCGCGCGGTCGATGATGTCGCTGCGGCGGAAAAGGTCGCGGAAGCGGCCGACGGAGAAGTTCAGGCCGTTTGCATCCGTCCCGCGGTTGCCCCGCCAGTTGATCAGCTCCTCGCCGCCGGCGGCGGCGTCATAGTGCCCGCCCTTCGTCCAGGCGATCCAGCGTCGCCCGTCGGCGTCGAGGTAGAGGGCCAGCATGGGCTCGAGGGTCCAGCGCTCGCTGTTGTCGTCGCGCCCGATAAGGTACCAGCGCAGCGTGCCGTCGCCGATGGCTGCCACGACGAGGCGACCATCCCGCGCGATCGCCACGCGCTCGACGGTTTCGGGGACAGCGATCGAGCCGCGCTCTTCGCCGGTTGCATCGGCGATGCGCAGGCGGTGATTGGTGCCGAGCACGAAAGCGCCGGCGGCGCTGCCTGCGGCGTGGCTGATGGCGCGCTCGCCCTCGCCGAGCCACCAGTCGACAGGGGCCGATCCGTCGGCAGGCGTGATCACAGGCACACCGGGATCGGCCAGCGAGATGGTCGCGTCTGCAAGGCGCAGTTCGGGGCCGGCAAGCCCCTGGTCATTGCCGGTCGCTGCGATGAAGGGGCGTGGTTGGGTGTTGCGGCGGGCGAGATCGAAGCGCACCACGCGTCCGTCCTCGAGGCGAATGGATACGCGGCTGGCATCGGGAGAGAGGCGGAAGTCGCGCGCGGCAGCGTTCCAGTCGGCGACACGCCAGTCGATGCGCGCGGCGCCGCGGCGGAACGGCGAGGCTCCATCCGGACCAAGGCCGGCAATGTCGCCGTCGCGGCTTGCCAGCGCGATGCCCTGTCCCGGCAGTGCCGCGAGCGCCTGGACGGGGCCCGAGGCCCCGTCGACGAGCTGCCGGACTGCGGCCGTGGCACCAAGGGCGGCGAGCGGCTGGTCCTGGCTTGCGGCCCATGAC
>DAISVV010000088.1:0-11654 GCA_036840015.1 Micropepsaceae bacterium | reverse complement strand
CTCGTGCTGTTCTGCCTCATCTTCGAGGGCGGCCTGATCCCGATGTTCCTCATCATCGGCATCTGGGGTGGAGCAAGGCGCGTCTATGCGTCCTTCAAGTTCTTCCTCTACACCCTGCTGGGCTCGGTCCTGATGCTGATCGCCGTGATGGCGATGTACGTGACCGCGGGCACGACCGACATCCCGACCCTGATGGCCTACGAGTTCCCGGTCGAGATGCAGACCTGGCTTTGGCTTGCCTTCTTTGCCTCCTTCGCGGTGAAGATGCCGATGTGGCCGGTCCACACCTGGCTGCCGGACGCCCACGTCGAAGCCCCGACCGCCGGCTCCGTGATCCTCGCCGGCATTCTGTTGAAGATGGGCGGTTACGGGTTCATCCGTTTCTCGCTGCCAATGTTCCCGGATGCATCGGCCTATTTTGCCGACTTCGTGATGGTCCTGTCCGTGATCGCGATCATCTACACCTCGCTGGTCGCCCTGATGCAGGAGGACATCAAGAAGCTCATCGCCTACTCGTCGGTGGCTCACATGGGTTTTGTCACGATGGGCCTCTTTGCGCTGAACCGCCAGGGCGTCGACGGCGCGGTGATGCAGATGATCAGCCACGGCTTCGTGTCGGGCGCCTTGTTCCTCTGCGTCGGCGTGGTCTATGACCGCATGCATACCCGCGAGATCAGGGCCTATGGCGGTCTGGTTAACCGCATGCCGATCTACGCCGCCGTGTTCATGGTCTTCACGATGGCAAATGTCGGCCTGCCGGGAACCAGCGGCTTCGTGGGCGAGTTCCTGCCCCTCGTCGGGGCCTTCGAGGCCAACACCACCATCGCCATCCTCGCCACGACAGGCGTGGTCCTCAGCGCCGCCTATGCGCTGTGGCTCTATCGCCGGGTGGTGTTCGGGGAGCTCGAGAAGCCCGAACTCCAGGACATCGAGGACCTCAATGGCCGGGAGATGTTCATCCTCGCCCCGCTGGTGGCCGCGACAATCTTCTTCGGCTTCTACCCGAAGCCAATTTTCGAGATGACCGGTACCTCGGTCCAGGCCACCCTCGACCAGATCGAGGGCAAGCTGAAGACCGCGGACGCAGGTGAAGGAGCAGCCCCATGAGCGGCGGCGTCGACATGATCCAGTTCCAGGCCGACGTGGCCGCGACCATGCCCGAGATCGCGCTGGCGGTCGGGGCCATGGCGCTGCTGCTGATCGGCGTCTTCGCCGGAGACCGGCGTCATGCCCTCGTGACATGGGCCTGCGTCGCGCTACTATGCTTCGTGGGTTACCTCGTGGCGACAGGTCCCGCCGAAAAGGTACTGGCCTTCTCAGGGACGATGGTCATCGACCCCTTCGCTCGCTTCCTGAAACTGCTGGTCCTTGGTGGATCGGCGATCGCCATGCTCATGTCGCTCGACTATCTGCGCGACGAAAAACTCACCCGCTTCGAGTATCCGCTGCTCGTCACGCTCGCGACGCTCGGCATGTTGGTGATGATCTCGGCCAACGACCTGATCGTGCTCTATGTCGGCCTCGAGTTGCAGAGCCTCGCACTCTACGTGCTGGCATCCTTCGCCCGCGACAACACGAGGTCCACCGAGGCTGGCCTCAAGTACTTCGTTCTCGGCGCCCTGTCGTCGGGCATGCTGCTTTACGGCGCGAGCCTGATCTACGGCTTCACCGGAACCACGACATTCGACGGCATTGCGACCGCCGTTGCCGCCGACAGCACCCAGATCGGCACAACGATCGGCCTCGTCTTCGTGCTGGCAGGTCTCGCCTTCAAGGTCTCGGCCGTTCCCTTCCACATGTGGACGCCCGACGTCTACGAGGGCGCGCCGACCCCTGTGACCGCCTTCTTCGCCGCCGCGCCGAAGATCGCCGCCATGGCGCTCCTGCTCCGGGTGGTGTTCGGTCCGTTTGCTGCCGCAGAGCAGGCCTGGATGCAGATCATCATCCCTGTTTCCATCGCCTCGATGCTGCTCGGCGCGATTGCCGCGATCGGGCAGGACAACATCAAGCGACTGATGGCTTACTCCTCGATCAGCCACATGGGCTACGCGCTGATTGGCTTCGCGGCCGGATCGCAGGCCGGCGTGCAGGGCGTATTGACCTATCTTGTCATCTACCTCGCCATGACCGTGGGCACCTTCGTCTGCATCCTTCAGATGCGGCGCGACGGCAAGCCGCTGGAGTCGATCTCCGATCTTGCGGGGCTGTCCCAGCGCGATCCCACCACGGCCTACCTGCTGGCGATCCTCATGTTCAGCCTGATCGGCATCCCGCCGCTCGCCGGCTTCATGGGCAAGTGGTACGTGTTCCTTGCTGCCGTCGAGGCTCAGCTTTATGTGCTGGCCGCCATCGGCTTCATCTCGAGCGTGATCGGCGCCTTCTATTACCTGAGGGTCGTCAAGGTCATGTTCTTCGATGAACCGGCCGCTCCCTTCGAGAAGCCGATCGGTACCGTGAATGCGGCGCTGCTGGCAGCCTCATCGGCGTTCGTCCTGTTCTTCATCGTCTCGCCGCTTGCCGTGACCGATGCAGCCGGCGCTGCCGCGCGAGCGCTGATCCCCTGAGATGACGGCGCCGATCTTTCCGGCCGGTTACAGGGTGATCGAGTTCGACGAGATCGACTCCACCAACGAGGAAGCACGCCGCCGTGCGGCGGCCGGCGACACGGGGCCGGTCTGGATCATGGCACACGCTCAGACGGCCGGACGGGGACGGCGGGGCAGGGAGTGGAGCTCGCCGCGTGGCAACCTCATGGCCACCCTGCTCATGTCCCCGCGGTGCGCCCCGGCCGAGGCCGCCCTCCTGTCCTTCGTCGCAGCACTCGCCGTGCACGACACCCTGTGCGAGTGGATCGCCGCCGGGCACGTGAAGCTCAAATGGCCCAACGACACGCTGGTCGATGGGCACAAGATCTCGGGGATCCTGCTGGAAACCGCGTCAGCCGGCGATCGCCGCGAACTGCCCTGGCTGGCGATTGGTATCGGCATCAATCTTGTGCATGCCCCCGCGGCCGTCAGTTATCCTGCGACCTTCGTTAACGCCCATGGTGCAGCACCCGGTCCGCGGGAGGCTCTCAGCGTGCTCGCCGCCGCCTGGGCCGACCGCTTCAGGATGTGGGAGGCAGAGGGCTTCGGGGCCATTCGCAAGGCCTGGCTCGAGCGCGCCGCAGGCCTTGGGGGGCCGATCGACGTGCGCCTGGCGGGAGAAACCATAAGCGGCATCTTCCAAACCATCCGCCCCGACGGAGCCCTTGAACTTCTGTGCCCCGACGGGCAGCGTAGGGCCATAGCGGCGGGAGAGGTCTTTTTCCCCGATGCGCGTTGAGGTCACCCATGCTTCTTGCGATTGACGCCGGCAACACGAACATCGTCTTCGCCGTTCACGACGGCAAGCAGGTGCGCGCACAGTTTCGCGCCGTCACCAAGGATAACCGCACTGCGGATGAATACTATGTGTGGCTGGCGCAGCTGCTGCAGCTCGAGGGCATAGGGGCGAAGGACATCACCGGCGCGATCATCTCCAGCGTCGTCCCGCCCTCGCTGTTCAACCTGCGGCGCCTCTGCGCAAAGTATTTCCGCCAGAACGCCATGGTGATCGGTGATCCCGACGTGGACCTGGGCATCGTCATCAACGCCGACAGGCCGCGCGCCGTCGGCGCCGACCGCCTCGTGAATACCGTCGCCGGATACCGGGACTATGGCGGGAACCTGATCCTCATCGACTTCGGTACAGCGACAACCTTCGACATCGTCGGCGAGCAGGGCAGCTACGAGGGCGGCATCATCGCGCCCGGTGTCAACCTGTCGATGGAGGCGCTCCACCTCGCCGCCGCGCAGTTGCCGCGTATCGCCGTCGAGCGGCCCGCCACCGTCATCGGCCGAGACACCATTCCTGCCATGCAGTCAGGCATTTTCTGGGGTTACATCGCGCTGATCGAGGGTCTCGTCGCGCGCATCAGGCAGGAGTATGGAAAGCCCATGAAGGTGATCGGCACCGGTGGCCTTGCGCATCTCTTCCGTCATTCAACGACGGTGATCGAAGCCGTCGACCACGACCTCACGGTGCGCGGCTTGCGCTACATTTACGAGCGCAATGCCGGCAAGCCCAGGAAGCCGATCGAATGACCAAGGCCAAAGGCAAGGTCAAGGCCGAAGACGAACTCGTCTTCGTTCCATTGGGTGGCGCCGGCGAGATCGGCATGAACCTGAACCTCTATGGGTATGGTCCCGAGAACCGGCGACAGTGGATCATGGTCGATCTCGGGGTGATGTTCGGCGGCGACGACACACCGGGCATTGACGTGATCCTGCCGGATCCAGGGTTCATCGAAGAACATCGGCGCAACCTGCTGGGCATCGTCCTGACGCATGCCCATGAGGACCATATCGGCGCCGTCGGCCATCTCTGGTCACGCCTGAAGGTGCCCGTCTATGCAACGCCCTTCACCGCAGCCCTCGTGC
Source organism: Micropepsaceae bacterium (assembly GCA_036840015.1). Taxonomy (GTDB): domain Bacteria; phylum Pseudomonadota; class Alphaproteobacteria; order Micropepsales; family Micropepsaceae; genus SZUA-430. The sequence continues at coordinate 7,194 of DAISVV010000088.1, read as the reverse complement.
GGGGCAAGCTGGAGGAAGCCGACATCCTCGAAGAGGTTCCCCTTCACGTGGTGCCCCTGGGCGGATCGTTGAAGCTCGGGCCCTTCGAGATGGACTTCATCGACATTACGCACTCGATCCCCGAGCCCAACTGCATTGTCATCCGCACGCCCCTCGGCAATGTCCTGCACACGGGCGACTGGAAGATAGATCCGAACCCGGTCGTGGGCCGCAAGACGGATATCGCCGCCCTCAAGCGGGTGGGCGACGAGGGCGTACTGGCCACCATCTGTGATTCCACCAATGTCTTTGTCATGGGCCGCTCGGGTTCCGAGGCAGACGTTGCAAAACAGCTCGAGAAGGTGATCGCCGGACGTACCGGTCGCATCGCAGTCAGCGCCTTTGCCTCGAATGTCGCGCGCATGAAGTCGGTCATCAAGGCCGCCACCGCTGCCAAGCGCCATGTGGCCCTCGTGGGTCGCTCCATGCACAAGATCGCCAACGCCGCGATCGAGACCGGATACCTGAAGGACATCCCCTCGCTCATCGACGAGGAGTCGGCGGCCGACCTGCCGGCACACCGTGTGCTCTACCTGTGCACCGGCAGCCAGGGCGAACCGCGGGCCGCACTCACCCGGATCGCCGCGGGCGACCATCCGCATGTCAGCCTCGGGCCGGGCGACTGCGTGATCTTCTCCTCCCGCGTCATTCCCGGTAACGAGCGCCTCATCTACGAGATGCAGAACACCTTTGCGATGCGCGGCGTCGAGGTGATTTCAGCCGAGGACCACGACGTACATGTCTCGGGCCATCCGGCCCGCGATGAACTCGCCGACATGTATTCCTGGCTCAGGCCCAAGATCGCCGTGCCCGTCCATGGCGAGGAACGCCACCTCATGGAGCATGTGCGCCTCGCCAAGAGCCTGCAGGTGCCCGAAGCCATCCACGCGCCGAATGGGTCCGTTGTCAGGCTGGCACCGGGCCCTGCGACCATCATCGACGAGGCCCCGCACGGGCGGCTCCACCTCGACGGAAGCCTGCTCGTGGCCGGCTCCGACCCCGCCATGAAGGAGCGGCGCGGTGTGGCCTTTGCCGGTGCCGTGAGGGTGACGGGCGGGCTCGATGGCCGCAACAGGCCAGCGGCCGAACCCGCGGTCCAGTGCGTCGGTTTGCCGGATGAAGCCGTGGAGCGCGCCCGGGAAGCAGCTCAGGCCGCCCTCGACAACCTCCGGCGCAGCGATGATGACGCCCGGATGGCCGAGGACATCCGGCGCATGGTCCGGCGGGACATCAACGAATTCTGGCGCAAGAAGCCGATCGTGAAGGTGGAGATCATCAGGACCTGAGCCCGGCGCACGCCTTTCGTCATTTTTCAATTGCGCAAGCCGCGACCGCCCGCCAATCTTTTCGCCGACAGGCAACAGCAGGAACAGGAGCGCCAGCAAATGTCCACCACGATGAATGTCGCCATCCTCGGCGCGGGCCTCGGCGGCCTTGCCGCCGGGAGCAAGCTCAGGGAAGCAGGTTTCGAGGATGTTGTGATCCTCGAGAAGGCCGACCGGGTGGGAGGCACCTGGCGTGACAATTCCTATCCGGGCTGCTGCTGCGACGTGCCCGTGGCGCTTTACCAGTACTCCTTCGCCCCAAGCCTTGCATGGAGCCACATCTTCCCGCGCTACAACGAGATCCAGAAGTATACCGAAGATCTCGCCGACAATTTCGGCCTGCGTCCCCACCTTCGTTTCAACGAGGAAGCCCGCACGGCTGTCTGGGATGAACAGAAGTCGGTCTGGAAGATCACGACAGGTTCCGGTGCAACCTACGAAACGTCGGCGCTGGTCGCGGCCCTTGGCCAGTTGAACCGGCCCAAGCTGCCTGACATTGCGGGTCGCGATAGCTTCAAGGGTCCGGCGTTCCACTCCGCCCGCTGGGATCACGGCGTCGACCTGAAGGGCAAGCGGGTGGGCATCGTGGGATCGGCGGCAAGCGCGGTCCAGATCATCCCGGAAGTCGCCAAGGTTGCCGCGCACCTTACCGTGTTCCAGCGAACGCCCAACTGGGTCATCCCTCGCCTCGACCGGACCATCACTGACGAGGAGAAGGCGCTGATGATGAAGGCGCCGGAACTCGCGGCCAAGGGACGCGAGTTGGCCTTCCTGACTGCAGACCATCTGGCCTGGCAGGTCTTCAGTTGGACCAACGAGGGCAGGGCCGCCTACACGCGCGTTGCGCTCACTCACATGGCCGCGCAGGTTCCCGACGAGGCCCTGCGCCGCAAGCTCACACCTGACTATCCCATCGGCTGCGCGCGCATACTGATTGCAGACGACTTCTACCCGGCGCTGATGCGCCCAAACGTGTCGCTGGTCACCGAGGGCATCGAACGCATCACGCCGACGGGGATCGACACGAAGGACGGCAAGGCGCACGACTTCGACGTGATCGTCTATGCAACGGGTTTCGAGACCACAGGCTGGCAGTGGTCCGTAGACGTCATTGGCCGGGGTGGCCGGCGCCTCAAGGACGAATGGGCCGAGACGCCCGAGGCCTATCTCGGCATCACGGTCAACCACTTCCCGAACATGTTCATCCTCTATGGACCCAACACGAACCTGGGGCACAACTCGATCACCTCGATGCTGGAGCACCAGGTCGCCTACACGGTCCGCGCCCTGTCGGGGCTGCGCGACCAGAAGCGCCGCTCCATGGACGTGACAGAGGCAGCCCAGGCGCGTTTCAATCGCGACCTGCAGGCAGCCCTCGCACGCACCACGTGGGCCGATCCACGGTGTCACTCCTGGTACAAGAATGACAAGGGTCACATCACCCAGAACTGGTCATCCCATGTCCGGGACTTTGGCAAGGCCACCGAAGTCATTGCATGGGCCGACTACGACGTGCGTTGAACATCAGGCGGAGGCAGAAGGGTGAAAAGAGCCATTATCGCGACCCTGGCGCTGCTGGGCCTTCTCGCGGCAATCGCCGCGGGCATCGTCCTGAGCGGAAACACCCTGACGGTTCTGGCCATGGTCGCGGGACCGCCGCGGGACTGGGACGAACGGCGTCTTGCGCCGGCACCCGACTATGCAACGGCGGCATCGTGGGCCGCCTGGCCAGGGCGAGGTGGTTTTGCTGACTACAAGCCACAGGGGCTTGCCGAGGCCGCAAGCAGGCTCGACGTCGACGTCTTCTTCATCCACCCTACCGGATACATGGTCGGCAAGGATTGGAACTCTCCCATGGATCCGAATAGCCGGACCGAGGAGAACACCAGCTGGTCAATGGCCAACCAGGCCAGCGCCTTCAACACCGCGGCCCGCGTCTACGCCCCACGCTACAGGCAGGCATCCCTCTTCCGCTACATTTCGGCCAGCGAGGATGTCGCGCGCAAGACCATGGATCTCGCCTATTCCGACGTGCTGAGGGCATTTGAACACTACCTTGCCAACGAGAACCAGGGTCGCCCCTTCATCATCGCCAGCCACAGCCAGGGCTCGCAGCATGCATTCCGCCTGCTGCAGGAGCGCATCGACGCAACCCCGCTGGTCGGCCGGCTCGTGGCCGCCTACGTGCCGGGCACCGACATCACCAACGCCAAGGTGGCAGCGCTGAAGTCGATCAGGGTCTGCGACCGTCCGGACGACACAGGCTGCCTCGTGCACTGGGCCACGATGGGCGAGGGCGGAACGCTGCCGCCCGGCATCACCGACCTTGTCTGCGTCAACCCCTTGTCATGGAACCGGGATGGCGCCCGTGTCGCGGCCGAGGCGCACAGGGGTGGCGTTCCCGCCAGCGGTTCATTCTCGGCGCAGATGTTCGGCGACGACGCGGCACAGGGCATGCAGTTTCCCCCGCTGGGCACGCCGATCGCGGCCCTGACCTGGGCCGAGTGTCGCGAAGGCTATCTCTTCGTGAAGGACCTCTCCGGCAGTGCATTTGCCGGGATCATCCTCCCGGGAAAGAACTACCACGGCCTCGATGTGCCGCTCTTCCACATGGACATAAGGCAGAACATTGGCGAGCGTCTGACGGCCTGGCAGGCAGGCCGCGAAGCAACGAAAGCGAGGGCGCCTCAGGAATAGGTCGGCGCACGCTTCTGCATCTGTGACATCACGGCTTCCACCTGGTTTGGCTTGCCCATGATGGCGTCCTGTTCGCGGGACTCGGCCATCAGCGCCTCCGCGTCGCTGAGCAGCGGAAGTGCGTTGAGCAGGCGCTTGCCGGCGCGGATCGCGTCCGGATTCTTCAGGGCGATGTCCTGCGCCATCGCCAGGGCCTCGGCCCGCGGATCTGCGGCAAGCCGTGTGGCAAGACCAAGTTGCACCGCATCCTCACCCGACAGGACGCGCCCGGTAAAGGTCAACTCGCGCAGGACATCGTCCCGCAGCAGGTGGCGCAGGATCGCCGTGCCAGCCATGTCGGGCACAAGCCCCCACTTGATCTCCATGATCGACATCTTGGCGTCCGGCGCGATAAGGCGGATGTCTGCACCCAGCGCCAGTTGACAGCCGCCACCAAACGCAACTCCGTGAATGGCCGCGATGACAGGAACGGGCACTTCCCGCCAGACCCAGGCCGCATACTGCGGATTGTTGGCGATCCCGTGGGTCCGTGGCAGCAACCGGCCGACGGGGCGCGTCTCGCGCCCGGCAGCGGCGGTGCGGGCAAAATTGCCCGTGTCCAGACCGGCGCAGAAGGCACGCCCCTCACCGGAGAGCACAACCGCACGAAGGCCCTTTTCGTCCTTGAGGCGGTTGCCCGCCGCAATGATGGCCTCGAACATCGCATCGTCGAGCGCATTCATCTTGTCCGCCCGCACGAGGCGTACATCCGCTACACCGTCCCTGATGTCGATGGTAACCCGGTCGTTCATGGCTGATGCCCCGAAAATGATGATCCGCAGCATCCCGGAGATCCGCTCATCGCGCAAGGCCGATTGATTTGCGTCAAAAAGCCATGCCCTTGGATATGGGACTACCGGCACCTATATAAGGAGCAGGCTTTCGCAGGGGAATTCAGCATGGATATCGGCATTTCGGCAGCAGACCGCGCAAGCATCGCAGACGCCCTTTCAAGGGTGCTGGCGGATACATACACCCTCTACCTCAAGACCCATAATTACCACTGGAACGTGACCGGGCCGCAGTTCAACGACCTGCACGCCATGTTCATGACCCAGTACACGGAACTATGGACCGCGGTGGACCTGATCGCCGAGCGGGTCCGTTCGCTGGGGCACTTTGCGCCGGGCTCCTACAAGGCGTTCGCCAAGCTGACTTCCATCCGCGATGAAGAGGACGTTCCCCCCGCCACCACGATGATCGAGAACCTGCTCAAGGGCCATGAAACGGTAGCCCGCACCTGCCGCGAGGCGTTTCCCGCAGCGGAGAAGGCCAGCGACCAGCCCACGATGGATCTCCTGACCCAGCGCCTGCAGGTGCACGAAAAGACGGCGTGGATGCTGCGCAGCCTTCTCGGCAGGTGACGATTTCAGCGGATCGCGCCGGGTCCGTTGAGGGCCAGCCCCCGCCGGAACGCCGATGCCGCCATGTCGGCGGGGCCGGCCTGTGTCTCGCCGCGGCGGGCAGACAGGACCTCGAAGGGTGTGGCTGCAGGGCCCGAGACCATTGCACACTGCCCGGTGTACCGGACGCCACTGCAGAGCAGCCACGAGCCGATGCCGTCCACCGTCACACTGGCGGCCTTGCTGTTGAACCCCGCGCCGCGAACGTCAGGCATGTCCCGGGAGACGACTTGCGCAGTTCCCGTCTGCGAGCTGCGCGCAAACAGCGTCAGCGCAGACGCCGTCCCCGACGGGGCCATGGCAATGATCGGCGCTGTTGAAGGCACGTAGCTTGTGAAGATCAGCTCGAACGCGGCACTGTGCCCGTCGAAGGCGCTGGCCTCGGTTATGCACATGAGCGAGTGCATCGCTCCCGGAATGAAGTGCAGCTCCATCTTTCCCTTGCCGGTGCTCTTCTTGCCGCCGTTGACGACCTCTCCCGTGAACACGACATTGTGGATGCGCCGGCCATCGATGTCCCGCTTGCCCCTTGAAACCAGGTCTACCGGCCGGTCACCGGAGGCTTTCAGCGCGTCCCGCCAGAAGGTCTCGGTCAACTGCCCCTCGACCACGGTGTTGAGATCCGCCTGCGAGGCTGAGCGCGTCGCGGGCATGTCGAAGTAGATGCCAAGGCAGGCCGCACCCGTGCCCGCCTCGGTGTCAACCTTCGCCAGCACCACCGTCACTTCGTTGTTGTTCTCCGGCACCTGTGAACTCCACCCGGCGGGAACACTCAGGCTGAACCGCCCCTTGGAATCGCGCACTTCAGACGCATGGGTCGGCGCAAGGCCGGCGAGGGCAAGGATCGCAAGTCCCAGAAGGATCAATCGGTTCATAAATGTCTCCGCGGCGGCTGGAAAAACCCAGCTTGGGGCAGCATCGCCGGAAAACCCTCGTCGCTCAAGCGTGTTCACGCACCGCGCGCAACAAGGCCGCGCTGCAGCCAGGAAGAGCAGCCAAACGAGGGTTGTCAGTAGACGACAACGCTTCGGATCGACTCACCCCGCGCCATCAGGTCAAAACCATCGTTGATCTGCTCCAGCGGCAGGCGGTGGGTGATCATTTCGTCGATCCGGATCTTGCGGTCCATGTACCAGTCGACGATCCGCGGCACGTCCGTTCGCCCGCGCGCACCGCCAAAAGCCGACCCCTGCCATACGCGCCCGGTGACAAGCTGGAAGGGGCGGGTGGCGATCTCCTGCCCGGCACCAGCAACACCGATGATCGTCGACTTGCCCCAGCCCTTGTGGCAGCACTCCAGTGCCTGGCGCATCAGGGTCGTGTTGCCGACACACTCGAAGCTGTGGTCGGCGCCCCCCTTCGTCAGTTCGACCAGGTAACCCACGAGGTCACCTTTGATGTCCTTGGGGTTGACGAAGTGGGTCATGCCGAAGCGGCGGCCAAGGGCCTCGCGGGCCGGATTGATGTCGACCCCCACGATCATGTCGGCGCCTGCAAGCTTGGCACCCTGTATGACGTTGAGTCCGATCCCGCCAAGGCCGAACACGACAACGTTGGCGCCCGGCTCGACCTTGGCCGTGAAGATGACGGCACCGATCCCGGTGGTCACACCGCTGCCGATGCAGCAGATGACGGCGAAGGGTGCGTCCTGCGTGACCTTCTCCACCGAGATCTCGGGCAGCACGGTGAAG
>DAISVV010000087.1:0-11708 GCA_036840015.1 Micropepsaceae bacterium | reverse complement strand
TCAGCTTCACCTCGTGCAGGCACTCGAAATACGCCATCTCCGGCGCGTAGCCCGCCTCGACCAGGGTCTCGAAGCCGGCACGGATCAGCTCGACCAGGCCGCCGCAAAGCACGACCTGTTCGCCGAACAGGTCCGGCTCGCATTCCTCGCGGAACGTGGTCTCGATGATGCCGGACCGGCCGCCGCCGATGGCGCTGGCATAGGACAGGCCGATCTCGGAGGCATTGCCGCTCGCGTTCTGGTGGATGGCAATGAGGCACGGCACGCCGCCCCCCTTCTGGTACTCAGACCGAACGGTATGGCCGGGCCCCTTGGGCGCAACCATCAGCACGTCCAGGTCGGGGCGCGCCTCGATCAGCTTGAAGTGCACGTTGAAACCGTGGGCAAACAGAAGCGCCGCGCCCTCCTTCATGTTCCTGTGCAGGCTGTCGCGATAGATGTCGGCCTGCAACTCGTCCGGCGTCACCATCATCATTACATCGGCCCACTTGGCCGCGTCGGCGACATCCATGACCTTGAAGCCCTGCGCTTCCGCCTTCTTCGCTGAAGCACCCGGACGCAACGCGGCAACAACATCCTTGGCACCGGAATCGCGCAGGTTCAGCGCATGCGCATGACCCTGGCTGCCAAAGCCGATGACAGCGATCTTCTTGCCCTTGATGAGACCGACATTGGCGTCGCGGTCATAGTACACGCGCATGGATACCCTCCGGTTGATACAAAACTGAAACAGGGGCGCAAGGCCGCCGGCCGCGCGCCGGAAAACCTACATCGCCTCCGCCCCGCGGCTGATGGCGACAACACCCGTGCGTGAAACCTCGACAAGCCCGAGCGGCTTCATGAGGTCGATGAACGCGTCAAGCTTCCCCGCGCTGCCCGTGACCTCGAAGACGAAGCTCGAATGCGTGGTGTCGATCACACGCGCGCGAAAGGCATCGGAAAGCCGCAGCGCCTCGACGCGCTTCTCGCCCGTGCCCGCGACCTTCACGAGCGCGAGCTCCCGCTCGATGCCCGGATGCTCGGCCGTCAGGTCGAAGACCTTGTGGACAGGAACAAGCCGCTCGAGTTGGTGGCGGATCTGCTCGAGCACGGCCGGCGTGCCCGAAGTGACAATCGTGATCCGCGAGGTGCGGTCGAGATGGTCGACCTCGGCCACGGTCAGGCTCTCGATATTGTAGCCGCGCCCCGCGAACAGGCCCACGACGCGCGCCAGCACGCCCGCCTCGTTGTCGACAAGAACGCAGAACGTGGTGCGGATCTCGCGATCCTTCTGGTCGACAAGAAAATAGGCGGATTTCGGTTCGTCCCTCTTCGGCGTGCTCATGGCTCAGACCAGGACCTTTCCAGCCTCACTGACCGTGGCTTCTTCGCTGTTGTCGTTCAGGATCATCTCGTTGTGCGCCGCCCCCGACGGAATCATCGGGAAGCAGTTCTCCATCTGGTCGACGACGCAGTCAAACAGGACAGGGCGGTTGGTGTTGATCATCTCGCGGATCCGGTCATCAAGCTCGTCCGGCTTCGTCGCCCGCAAGCCCACGACGCCATAGGCCTCAGCCAGCTTCACGAAGTCGGGCAGCGCCTCGGAGTACGAGTGCGAATAGCGTCCGCCATGCAGCAACTGCTGCCATTGGCGCACCATGCCCATGTACTTGTTGTTCAGGATGAAGACCTTGATCGGCAGGTCGAACTGGACAGCTGTTGACAGCTCCTGCATCACCATCTGCACGCTGGCTTCGCCCGCGATGTCGATGACCAGCGCATCCCGGTGCGCCACCTGGATCCCGACGGCCGCCGGAAGCCCATAGCCCATCGTGCCAAGCCCACCCGAGGTCATCCAGCGGTTCGGCTCATCAAACTTGTAGTACTGCGCCGCCCACATCTGGTGCTGGCCCACTTCGGTCGAGATATAGGTCGTCCGCCCCTTCGTCAGCTCATACAGCCGCTCGATCGCCTGCTGCGGCTTGATCACGTCGTTCGACGTCTTGTAGGCGAGGCACTTGCGCGCACGCCAGCCATCGATCTGCAGCTTCCACGCGCCAAGGCTCGCGCCATCGACACGCAACTGCCGCGCCCGCCACAGGCGGATCATGTCATCCAGCACATGCGCTACATCACCCACGATGCCCACATCCGCACGGACGGTCTTGTTGATCGATGACGGATCGATGTCGATGTGGATCTTCTTGGAATTGGGCGAGAACGCATCAAGCCGCCCGGTCACACGGTCATCGAACCGCGCACCGACCGCAATCATCAGGTCGCAGTCATGCATGGCCAGGTTGGCCTCGTAGGTTCCATGCATGCCCAGCATGCCAAGCCATTGCGGATCATTGGCCGGATAGGCGCCAAGCCCCATCAGCGTCGAGGTGATCGGGAAACCCGTCATCCGCACGAACTCGCGAAGCAGGTGCGAGGCGAGCTTCCCCGAATTGATGACCCCGCCACCCGTGTAGAAGATCGGCTTCTTCGCGACCGCGATCATCTCGAGTGCCTGCTCGATCTTCTTCAGGTCACCCTTGAGCCGCGGCTGGTACGTGCGATGGCGGATATTCGACGGCCCGACATAGGGCGCCCGACGGAACTGCACGTCCTTCGGAATGTCGATGAGGACAGGCCCGGGCCGCCCCGATGTCGCGATGTAAAAGGCTTCATGCAGGATCCGGGGAAGGTCCTTGACGTCCCGCACCAGCACATTGTGCTTGGTACAGGGCCGCGTGATGCCAACCGTATCAGCCTCCTGGAACGCATCCGTGCCGATCAGGTGGGTCGGCACCTGGCCCGTGATGCAGATGAGCGGTATGGAATCCATCAGCGCATCCGTCAGGCCCGTGACCGCATTCGTCGCACCGGGCCCCGAAGTGACAAGGATGACGCCTGGCTTGCCGGTCGAGCGCGCATAGCCCTCGGCCGCATGGGCCGCACCCTGCTCGTGGCGCACGAGGATGTGCTCGATGCCATCATCCTGGAACAGGGCGTCATAGATTGGCAGGACCGCGCCACCCGGATAGCCGAAGATGTGGCGTACACCATGGTCCTTGAGCGCCCGCACCACGATTTCGGCGCCGGTCGGATCCTGGGTCTGGGATGTCGTTGAACTCATCGGTCTGGCTCTCGAGCAAAAGAAAAGGCCCCGTCGGGGCCTTGCATACGCCGCTGCCTCCTAAGGACCCCTGATCAGGTCCAGGATTCAGCGGCACCTCCAATTACAAGCATAAAATTCCGCATAAGGCGACTTTCTCGCAATAATATTACCAATACACCTACCCGTTTCGTTGCAGCGCGTCAAGGCCCCATGCACCATTGCGATGCCATAATCAACTATGGCATGAGTTATGGCATGGAAGACAGCATCCGCAAGATCACCGTCCACGTCCCCGAAGACCTTCTCGCCGCCGCCCAGGCCGAGACGGGACAGGGTGTCACCGAAACCGTCCGCCGCGGCCTCGAGCTGCTCCGCCGCGCGCGCGCCTACCGCGAGCTCGCGAAATTGCGGGGCAAGATCAAGTTCGACATGACGGCAGACGAGTTGCGCGGCGAGGATTGATGATTTCAGCCGACACCTCAAGCGTCATTGCCTTCCTGCAAGGCCAGGAGGAACCCGATGCCAAGGCCGTAGCCAAGGCACTCCATGACGGCAACCTGGTCCTTCCGCCCGTGGTCGTTACCGAACTGCTGACTGACCCGAAAGCCGGTTCACGCCTTGCTGATTTCCTCGCCGACATCCCCATCCTTCCACTCAGTGAAGGATATTGGGAGAGGGCGGGCCGAAATCGCAGCATGCTGCTGCACAAGGGTCACAAGGCGCGTCTTGGTGATGCGCTTGCAGCGCAGGCATGCATCGACAATGACATCACGCTGATTGCGCGCGACCGTGACTTCCGCCACTTCGTGAAGTTCGCAGGGCTCAAGCTTCTCGGCTGATTTCGCCTGCGACAGCATCAAGCAGCGTGCCGGAGTTTCCAGCCTCTACCACCACCCAATCCTGCATCTGGTTGCGGAACCACGTCATCTGGCGCTTGGCGTATTGCCGTGTCTCGGTAACCGCCCGATCAATGGCCGCCTCAAGCTGCATCTCGCCACGCAGATGCGCCCGCAACTGCGGCACGCCGAGAGCACGCGCTGCCGGCAGCGTCTCATCGATCGCGCCCAGCGCCCGCACCTCATCAAGCGCACCCTGCGCCATCATCTGCTCGAACCGCCGGCCGATCTGCGCCTTCAGCCAGTCCCGGTTGGGTTTCAGCACGAAGCGCGCCATCGCACCGGTCAGGACGGGTGTCCCCTTGAGCTTCTGCCACTCGTCCAGCGACTGTCCTGTGGCCTCGATGACCTCCCACGCCCTGACAAGCCGCTGGCTGTCACCAGCATCAAGCCGTTGCCCCATCGAAGGATCGCGCGCAAGCAGCAACGCATGGAACCTCTCGTTCCCCATCTGCGCAAGCTTGAGCCGCGCCTCCGCCCGGATCGTCGGATGGATCTCGGGGATGGGGGACAGCCCCTGCAGCAGCGCCGCGAAGTAAAGCCCGGTTCCACCCACGAAGACCGGAACCTGGCCACGCGCGCGGACGATGCCAATCGCCTCGGCCGCAGCCTGCGCCCAGCGCGCCACGGAAAACGGCTCGTGCGCACTGACAATCCCGTAGAGCGCATGCGCCACCCGCGCCTCGTCCGCAGCCGAAGGCCGGGCCGACAAGACCCTCAACTCGCGATAGACCTGCAGCGCATCGGTATTGACGATCACGCCATCAAGACGCTCGGCAAGCGACAGCGCGAGCGCCGACTTGCCGCTCGCGGTCGGCCCTGCAATAAGGACGGCCTCCGGCCTGTTCAACGCGATCTCCATTCGAAAAAATCAGCCATGACCCACATGTTGGTACTCACCGCCGCGCAGGGCAAGCTGGACGACGCCAGCGTCTCGGCCGCAGCCGACACGACAGGCGTGGCCCCGCACTGGCTGTCCCCCGGCACGGCCTGCGAGTTCCGCACGCAAGATCCTGAAATCCTGGCGCATGTCCGCCGTCGCCTCATCGACACGCCAGTCGACGCGAATATCATCGCAGTCGCCGACCGCCGCAAGAGGCTGCTGGTCGCCGACATGGATTCCACCATCATCAACTGCGAGTGCATCGACGAAATCGCGGGCTTCGCCGGTATCAAGCCCCAGATCGCGGCCATCACCGAACGCGCCATGCGCGGCGAGATCGAGTTCGAGGGCGCCCTGAAGGAACGCGTCGGCCTTCTGAAGGGCCAGCCTGTGGCGATCCTCGACGAGGTGATGCAAAAGCGCATCCGGCTCAACGAGGGCGCCCGCATCCTGGTCACCACCATGGCCGGTACGGGCGCCATCACCGCACTGGTCTCGGGCGGCTTCACCTGGTTCACCTCACGCGTGGCACGCCTCGCAGGTTTCGCCCACGACCGCGCGAACATCCTCGAGGTTGAAGCAGGCCACCTCACCGGAACCGTGCGCGAGCCCATCCTCGGGCGCGAGGCAAAGCGCCAGTCGCTCCTCGACCTTGCGACGGCAAACGGCATCCCGCTTGCGGAAACCATGGCCATCGGCGACGGGGCCAACGACCTCGACATGATCCGCGCCTCGGGTCTCGGCATCGCCTACAGGGCAAAGCCCGTTGTCGCCGAGGCTGCCCACGCGCGGCTCGACCATTCCGATCTCTCGGCCGCCCTCTATCTCCAGGGCTACCGCGAGACCGAACTCGTCCTCGCCTGAGCCATCTGGGACCAAGGTTCATGCGCGCGGCAGGTTTTGACTTCGGCACATCGAATTCCGCAATCGGCGTGATGCGGGCGGGGCACGCCGTCCTCGCGCCGCTCGAGAACGGCGCCACGATGGTACCGCCCGCTGTATTCTTCGACTTCGCCGACCATGACAGGCCTTCCTACGGTCGCGCCGCCGTGGATGCCTATGTCAACGGAAACGACGGACGCCTGCTGCGCAGCCTCAAGACCATCCTGTCCTCGAACCTCATCACGGAACGCACGGCACTCTCGAAGCGCCACATCCAGCTCACCGACGTGATCGCGATGTTCTCCCGCCACCTGAAGCTGAAGGCAGAGGAGGCCGCCGGCGCCCCTATCGCCGCCGTCGTGCATGGCCGCCCGGTGCGCTTTGTCGAAGGCGACGATGCCGCCGACCGGCGCGCCGAGGACACGCTGCGCGAGCTGGCCAGCCAGGCGGGCTACGCGGAGATTTCCTTCGTCTACGAACCCGTCGCCGCGGCCGCCCAGTACGAACAGAGCGTCAGCCGCGAGGAACTCGTCCTCGTGGCTGACATCGGCGGCGGCACATCGGACTTTTCCATCATCCGTGTCGGTCCCGACAGGCGCGCGCGCGACAACCGGAAGGACGACATCCTCGCCAACACCGGCGTACGCGTGGGCGGCACAGACCTCGATCGGCACCTCAGCCTGCAATCCGTCATGCCGCTGCTGGGCCTTGGCACCGAACTGGTCACCAGAAACCTGCCCGTGCCGCGATCGACCTATGCGGAACTGGCCTTCTGGCCGACGATCAATTTCTGCTACACGCCGCGGATCCTGAGGGAAGCCGAGGACGTTCACAGGCAGGCCCGCGAGCCGGAAAAGACGAAGCGGCTTGTGACCGTCCTGAAGAAGCAGCTCGGCCACCGCATGGCATTTGCGGTCGAGAGCGGCAAGATTGCCCTGTCCGGCGAGACCAGCACCCGCATTCCGCTACATTTCGTCGAGCAGGACCTGGAGGCTGGCGCAACCCGCAAGGGCTTTGACGAAACCATCGGCAGCGAGATCATGCGCCTGCGCCTGTCGGTGTGGAATTGCCTCGCGCTCGCTGGCGTGGATGCAACCGGCATAAACACCGTGTTCATGACAGGCGGATCAAGCCGCGTCCCGGCCATCGAAGCCCTCATGCGCGACGAATTCCCGGGCGCCGGCATCAGGCGCGGCGACGACTTCCTGTCAGTCGCCCGCGGCCTGACACACCAGGCCGAGCGACGCTACGGCTGAAACACGCGGGCACGCGAGCCTGTAAAAAACATTTGACAGGTCGTGCGGCGGGCTCTATGTGTAAAAAATGTTTTACACCCCGCGCGGGAGGTTGCAGTGATGACGGAGAGTGAACGTTACGCATGGCTTTCGCTTCTGGCGTGGATTGGCATCATGCTGTTCCTGATGATGCGCTTCACGACGGGCTACGAGACAATGGGGAATTCGATCGGCTTCAACATCGTCGAGCAATCCGCCGGACGCCTGCTGGGCATCTATCTGGGCGTCATGATCTTCGCGATCATTGCCGAAGGCATCATCGCAGGCACCACGGCCGCCCTCGGCGCCGGCAAGGCCGTCGGGAAGGATGAGCGGGACCTCATGATATCCCGGCGCGCGAGCCTTGCGTCCTACGGGTTCATGGCCCTCGCCCTCAACCTGATCGTGTTCCATGTTCTGGCATCGGCCACCTATGGGCAGCCGGTCATCGCGGGGCTCGACTTCACATCAAGCACGGGTATCGCTTTCGCTATCCTGTTTGTCCTGGTGGGCGCAGAAGTCGTCAACCGCGCGGCGCTGGTGTGGAACTATCGGCGGGCATGACACCCCGGAAAGGCAAGGTCAGCAATCGCATCCGCGAACTGCGCACGCTTCGGGGCTGGAGTCAGGGCGAACTGGCGGACGCCGTGGGCGCGACACGCCAGACCATCAACGCCATCGAGCAGGAAAAATACGCGCCATCCCTCGAACTCGCGTTCCGCATCGCCCGCAGCTTCGACCTGGGCTTCGAGGAAGTCTGGCAGTTCAGCTAGGCCTGCGTGGGCTCAGCCGCCCCTCAGTCGCAGAGCAACTCGCCGTACTTGCTGCGCTTGTTGCGCTTGATGCATTCCTCGGAAGGACCAACCCACTGGCCATCTTCCGTCCAGTTCTTCTTGCCGCGCTGGGAAGCCTGGAAATGCTCTTCCTCGCACTTGGCCGAGTTCAGCGCCCCCTGTTGGTCGGGCCGGAAACCGAAATAGTTGCACATGATGATGGACGGCCAGCGCTGGCTGTCAGAATTGAGGATGTGTTTTTTCAGGTAGTCCGGAGCCTGCGACCACCACTTGGGAAGATTGGTGCGCAGCTCATAGGGCAGGCGTTCCTGCGAGATCGCGAGGAACTGGGCTTCCGTATAAGGCGGTCCGGGATCAGCCACCGCCGCAACCGCGCCGGACGAAACCGCAAGCATCGCGGCACAGGCGACAAGGGCGAGAATGAGCGACTTCATGCGCAACTCCATGGGATCCGGTCAGGACGGCTTGAGTAATCCGCCCACGGCTGCAATGAATAGGGCGGATCAGCATTCAGGAACAGCCCAATGGCCCTTCGCACCCCTCTTTGTGACATGCTCGGCATTAAATACCCCATTCTTCTCGCGGGAATGGGCGGCGTTTCTTATGCCGAAGTGTGCGCTGCAGTATCCGAGGCCGGCGGCTTCGGCACGCTCGGCATGGCCGGACGCAGCACGAAGGAAATCCGGGACGAGATGCGCAAGGTGCGCAGCCTGACCAGCAAACCCTTCGGTGTCGACCTTCTCGCCGCCGTGCCGGAGTCGCTCGAGAAGGCCGCCGACATCATCATCGAGGAAGGCGCCGCCGCGTTCATCTCGGGCCTCGGCGTGCCCCCGCGCCATCTCGTCGACAGGTTCCACGCGGCAGGCCTCAAGGTCATGAATGTCTGTGGCACCGTGCGCCACGCGAAGGCGGGCGAGGAAGGCGGCCTCGACGCCGTCGTCGCCCAGGGCACCGAGGCCGGCGGCCACACCGGCAAGATCGCCGGCATGGCGCTCGTGCCGCAGGTCGTCGACGCCGTGAAGATCCCGGTCATTGCGGCAGGTTCGATCGTCGATGGGCGCGGGCTCGCAGCCTCGCTCGCACTCGGTGCGCAGGGCGTCTGGATCGGCACGCGCTTCATTGCCTCGAAGGAGGCGCATGCCGGGGACCTCTACAAGCAGGCGGTCATCGACTGCACTGACGAGGACACGATCATCACCCGCGCCTATTCCGGCAAGCCCATGCGCGTCTACAAGAACGACTACGTCGCCGACTGGGAACGCCGCCCCCAGGACATCAAGCCCTTCCCGATGCAGGCCATGATCTCGACGCAGGCCGGCGTGATGGGAGGAATTGGCGGACAGGTCGAAGGGCTCGACCGCAATCGTTCAGCCTTCGCCATGGGCCAGGGTGCCGGCGCGATCCAGGAGGTCCAGTCCTGCGCCGAAATCGTCAACGGCATCATGGCCGAAGCCGAAGCCATCATCGCCCGGATGTCAGCCCTGAAGACTTAGGGGAAAATCCGGTTCCAGATCGCATAGCCCAGCAGCACGGCACCCGTGGCCGCGATCACCAGCCCCGAGGCCATGTTCATGCGCCTGAGCGTATTGGCGCTGATCGATTTGCGGAAAGTGCCGGCGATCGCCGTGACCATGGCCCACCACAGGACCGATCCGCCAACCGCCGCTAGGACGAAGATGAGCGTGGCGGTCGAGCTCGACTGGTAGTCGACCACCTCGCGGAACGCGGCAAAGAAGGTCACAAAGCCCACCAGCGTTGCCGGATTGGTGACCGTGAGCACGAACGTGCTCGCGACCGCCGCTGCCAGGTCGCCCACCGATCCGCGCTGGATGCTGCCGTCGGGGTTACGCATGATTTCCGGCGGCGTCGCATGCATGAACACGCGCCAGCCATACGCAATCAGGATTGTCGCGCAGATGAGCTGCAGCACCAGCTGCATGTTCTCGATCGCGTCGAACAGCCACTTCACGCCGAAGCCTGCGATGAAGGCGAAGACGGCATCGCCCATCGCCGCCCCCATGCCCGCGAGGAAACCGTTGAGCTGCCCGTAGGACAGCGTCCGCCGGATGCAGATCAGGTTGACGGGACCCAGCGGAGCCGCCGCAATCACGCCGATGATCAAGCCACCGGCGATCAGAGTGAGCCAGTCTAGACCCTCGTTCACTGGCACCTGCCCCTGGCGCGAGATTGATTAACGTGACCGCCGCAATGATACAGGGTCCGGCCGAAAGCCGGAAAGATCATTTGCGGCACGGACCCTGCCCGAAGCTGGTTAACAACTCCTGCACAGGCCCGCCCGGGGATCACTTCGCGACATCGATGACCACCCGGCCCCGGACCTGACCCTTTAGAATACGCCCGGCCAGCGCGGGCAGATCTGCAAGCCCTGCATGCGAGACGGTTGACGCAAGCGTCTTGAGGTCGAGGTCTCGTGCAAGCCGGCCCCACGCCTCCAGGCGCCGGGGGCGGGGACACATGACTGAGTCGATCCCCGCCAGCGTCACCCCCCGCAGGATGAATGGCGCGACCGAACCGGGGAGGTCCATGCCCTGCGCCAATCCGCAGGCCGCCACCGCGCCGCCATAGCTGGTTGAGGCCAGCACATTGGCAAGCGTCTTCGACCCGACGCTGTCGACGGCACCGGCCCAGCGCTCCTTGGCAAGCGGACGCGCATCACCCGAGAGCTCGGCACGGTCGAGCACCTCGGAAGCACCGAGCGACCGCAGATAGGCCTCCTCTTCGCGCCGGCCGGTCGAGGCGATGACCTTGTAGCCAAGCCGGGCAAGAAGCGCGACGGCCACGCTGCCGACACCGCCCGCAGCCCCGGTCACCAGCACCGGCCCGCGCGCAGGCTGAAGCCCGTGCGCCTCGAGCGCCATCACCGCAAGCATCGACGTATAGCCGGCCGTCCCGATGGCCATCGCCGTCTCCGGTGTGATCGAGGAAGGCAGGGGGACAAGCCAGTCGGCCTTCACCCGCGCAACCGGCGCATAGCCGCCATGATGCGTCTCGCCCATGCCCCAGCCATTGCAGACGACGGCATCACCCGGCTTGAAGCGCGCATCGCTCGACGTGCGCACCCGCCCCGCAAAGTCGATCCCGGCGATCAGCGGAAACTTCCGCACGACCGGCGAGGCGCCCGTGATCGCCAGCCCGTCCTTGTAGTTCAGCGTCGAGTGAGTGACGTCGACGGTGACATCACCATCCATCAGGTCGCCCTCGGCAAAGGTCGATAGCGCGCCCGTGGCGCCGCTGTCTGACTTGGTTACGAGGATGCATCGGAAACTGTTTGCCATGGCTCACTCCGGAAATTGGCACTCGTTATTGGTAAGCGCTAACACATAAGCAGCGCTGTTGCACCAGCAGCGCAATGACCCGCCATTCAGCATGCATTCAGCATGATTGCGCAAAACTCGATCTCGACGGATTTCAAAACCCGTGCCTACGATTGTTTCAGGGGTGCGTAGCACAATCGTACCTGTGGGCGCATCCATCGGTGACTGTCTCCAGCAACGGAGCACGTCATCGGGTGTTGCGTGAGCAGGAGTAATGGACATGGAAAAGATCGACCTGATGCTCAAGGGCTACCGGCTGACGACGGCCGAGATCCTCTATCACATGCCGGATCATCCCAAGCTGCTGCAAAGCTTCGTCTGGCAGGAACTGGACCTCGAGCCGCAGTTCCCGGTCCTCTCGAAGTTCCTGAATTTCTGGCAGGAGAAGCTGGACGGCAAGCTGCACTCGGTCCGTGTGGCCAAGTGCGGGATCCTCTGCCCGCTGGACCTGCGCTACGTCGGCACCGAGATAAGACTGCACTGCCCAGCCCCGCGCCACCACGAAGCGCTAGCAATTGGAAGGGGCGCCCGAAATAGATCGGACCCAAGACCAAGTTTGTCG
>DAISVV010000086.1:0-11738 GCA_036840015.1 Micropepsaceae bacterium | reverse complement strand
TCCGTGACCGCGATCGCCTCGATCGCGCGCACCGCCATCGGCTGCCCCTCGGCGCCAGCCAGATGCACGCGCGCAACAAGGCCATAGTCACGGCACATGTCGTGCCGGCCCATGTCCTGCGTGCCCCAGTGCAGGAAGTTGCCAAGGCCATAGAAGATGACCTTGTCGCCGACAAGCTCGATCCCGGCGACGACGTGTTGGTGATGTCCCACGACGATGTCAGCTCCCCCCTCAAGCGCAGCATGAAAGCGGGTCCGCTCCGCGGCTGTGGTCTTAACATCGAACTCGTCGCCATAATGCGCCGACAGGATCCGGACCCGCGCATCAGACGATGCGAGGTTTGAAACAACCTGCGAGAGGTTCTTTTCCGTGAAGGCAAGCTGGCTGGCCCCCTCGTCGGGATCAAAGCCGGCCCCGCCGATCCCGATTGCACCAAGCGCAATGCGAACGCCTCGCCGCTCGATCACCCGCGCAGCCGCGGCCTCTTCCGGGGTTCGTCCAAGCCCTGCATGCACGACCCCCACCGCATCGAGGTGGCGCAGCGTCTCGCCGGCACCTGCCCGGCCATAGTCCAGCGCATGGTTGTTTGCGGTTGAAAAGAGGTTGAACCCGACGCGGATCAGTTCACGCACGCCATCCGGATGCGTGCGAAAGCCGAACATCTTGGGGGTTGCGCCAAGGCTGTTGCGGTCGGTGACGACAGTCTCAAGGTTCGCAAAGTTCACGTCGCCCGTGATCATGCCCGCAATGTCAGGCGTCGCCTCGCTGAAGGCGATACGCGCGCCATATCTCAGGCCGAAACCTGCTTGCACGGGCTGGAAACTGCTGTTGAGACCCGTGTCCCCGGCCAGCAGGATCGAAACCTGCTTCTCCTCGCCCGGCGTCTCGGCAGGCGGGTGCGCCGTCAGAGACAGGGGCCCGGGGCCCGCCTTTCCTGTCATTGGCAGCAGGGGAGCCGTCTCAAGCGGAGGCAGGATGAGCGAAAGTTGCAGCGGCGGCGCGATGTCGACTGGACCCGCGACCCGTGCGGTCAGCGCAGCGATGGACACGACGATGAAGGTTAGG
Source organism: Micropepsaceae bacterium (assembly GCA_036840015.1). Taxonomy (GTDB): domain Bacteria; phylum Pseudomonadota; class Alphaproteobacteria; order Micropepsales; family Micropepsaceae; genus SZUA-430. The sequence goes on along the minus strand of DAISVV010000086.1, from coordinate 10,673 downwards.
GCGGCAAGCCGTCGCATGGATGATCGCCTGTCCTGATAACGGCACTTGAGGCGACTAAGCATGTCCGAAGGCGATTTTCACGATGGTTCACCCCGTGAGTGAATTGCCGGTGCGAACTCGCCCGCCGGATGCGCGCCGCTTCTTTGTCCGGACGAATGGGCGTAAGGTCCCATCGCTCTTCAGGGGAATTGAGTCGATGGCCACCGCAAGCGCACCCGACGCGGCCCGCATCCCACCCAAGGCGCTCGTCGCCGTCGTCATCGGAAACTGGCTCGAATTCTACGACTTCATCGTCTACTCGTTCTTCGCGGTGCAGATCGGCAAGGCATTCTTCCCGGGCGACGATGTATGGCTCTCGCTGCTCTTCGCCAGCCTCGTCTTCTGGGCAGGCTTCCTGACGCGTCCTCTCGGCGCCGCCGTGATCGGTGCCTACGCCGACCGGGCGGGCCGCCGCGCGGCCATGACCCTCACCATCATGCTGATGGCTCTCGGCACGGGCATGCTGGCGCTGACACCCGGCTACAACGAGATCGGGATCCTCGCGCCCATCCTGCTGGTGATCGCACGGCTGATCCAGGGGTTCTCCTGCGGTGGTGAGGTCGGCCCCGCAACCACCTACCTTCTGGAGGCCGCCAACGCGAAGCAGCGCGCCGCCTTCACGGCCTGGCAGGGGATCTCTCAGCAATTCGCCGGTATCGCCGGATCAGGCCTCGGCCTGATCCTTGCAGCCAACCTGAGCACCGAGGATCTCGAGAGCTGGGGCTGGCGTATCCCCTTCCTGCTCGGCATCCTCATCGGCCCTGTCGGCCTCTACATCCGCCGCAACCTGCCCGAGACGATCGAGCAGCACGAGGTCCACGAGAGCGGCATGGCCGTCGTCACCAACCTGTTCAGGCACAATTCGACCGCCGTCATCCTCGGCATGCTGTGCATCGTGGGCCCGACAGTGTCGACCTATGTATCCGCCTACATGACGAGCTACGCCATCACCACTCTCGGCCTGTCGCCCGCCGACGGTCAGTTCACGACCCTCTGCGGCTACATTGCGGCCCTGGCGGGCTTTCCCATCGGAGCCTGGTTTGCCGACAGGTTCGGCACCAAGATCTCGATCGTGATCCCCCGCGTGATCTTCCTCCTGGTTGTCTGGCAGGCCTACCTGATCATGACGGCCAAGGGCACGACGCTGGAAACCATCGTGCTGGTGAACGTATTCCTGAATTTCATCCTGGCCGTGTCCTATGGCGGGCTATACGCGCTGCTGACAGAGGCATTCCCCAAGGCAGTTCGCTCGACCGGCGTGTCCGTCGCCTACGCCCTTTCCGTCACGATCTTCGGAGGCTCGACGCAGACCGTCATCACCTGGCTCATCGCCACGCTCGAGGACCCGCTGGTCCCCGCCTGGTACCAGATCGGCGCCAACCTGCTCGCGCTCGTGGGCGTCCTGCTGATAACCCGCGCGGTGGACAAACGACCCGGCTAGGCCTTCAGGGCTGGATCAAAGAAGTTCATCATCCATGCAAACCAGAGCAGCCACCCGAGGCTCGCCAGCACCAGCGTTTCCTTCAGGCGTCCGGCAAGCCCTCGGCTGGAGTTGAACCAGAGATTGCCCACGTGGATGGCAACGATCAGCAGGCTCCCCACCGCAACAAGGCCGACCTGCTGCATCACCTTGAGCGGCGCATCGATCGAGGAATCGAGCAGCCACGGGCTTGCCCCGAGCGTCGAAAGCAGCAACCCGGACATGCCCCCGACGAAGCCCAGCACCACGACACCGGCAAGTGTCGAAGCACCCTGCAGGACCATTTCGTGGCGCGGCCAGCCAAGCGCAACGCCGTAATGGCGCCGCATCAGGAAGGAGGCGCCCAGCAGCACGAGGTTGCCGACGACAACCACGACACTCAGGCCCAGCCCCATCATGACAAGCCCCGCGTCGAGAAGCGGCGGTGACCGCTCGAAGATCACAATGCCGGAATTTCCCGTCAGCATGCGGATGATGCCATCCTCTCCCTTCACGAACACAAGCCGCGACTGGCCATGCTTCTCGCGGAACACGCCATCGCCGACCGGCATGAACACGCGTGGGCGTCCGTTCGGGCCGACAAACGCGTCAACGACGAGCGAGCCGTCAGGCTGGGCGATCGCCGTTGGTTGCTGGAGCACCGACAGGAGGCGCAGCAGCGAAGTCTCCGCCCGTCGCGACGACATGTAACGCCCGGCGACGTCCGGTGCCGTCAGGCCGGAAACAGGCGCCTTGGGTCCCGCAGCGGCAGTTTCCTGCACCGGGAAATAGCGGTCGAGTAATTTCCCCCAGGGCAGGCCGCGCGGCGGGACCACGGTATTGCCCGTGCTGTTGTACGAGACGAAGAAGCCCAGCTGCTTCTCCGGCACAAGATGCAGGTCGCTGTGGAAGTAGAGGGTCGTGCCGCCATGTCCGTGGATCCTGAGACCGTTCCGGCTTTCCTCGAAGAATCCGAGCCCGATCCCGTTCTGCCGCGGATCATAGGCTGTCACCGTGTCCAGCATCTGCGAGACGGTCGCGGCCTGCAGGATCCGCTTGCCTTCAAGCTCACCCTTGTTCAGGAGGGCCAGCATGAAACGGGTCATGGCAAGGCCGCTGGCTGATTGGCTGCCGGCCGGATAGCCATTCACGACCTCGAAGTCGCCCGGCTTTCCCGATGCCGTGAGATAGCCCTTCGACATCCGGACTGAAAGCGCCTTGGGCAGGGGGGTGCGAAGCGTGGCGTCCTGCTCCATGCCGAGCGGCCTGAAGATCTGCTCCTCGACATACTGGTCGAACGCAACGCCGGCTACACGCTCGACGATGTAGCCCGCGAGCGCTGCGCCATAGTTCGAATAGGATGGCGTCGTACCGGGCTTGTAGATCTGGTCGGGAACATTGCCGCGGAGATAGGCCGCAAGGTCCACGCTGCCCTTGCGCTGGGCACCAAGGTTCTTGAGGGTCTCCTGGAAGCCGCCACGATGCGTCATGAGATGGCGAAGCGTAACGGGGACGCCATGGGTCTGCGGTATCGTGAAGTCAAGATAGCGATTGACGTCTGCATCGAGGTCGAGCTTGCCCTGCTCGACAAGCTGCATCACGGCCACCCATGTGAAGAGCTTCGTGACCGATCCCGTGCGGAAGAGCGTTTGCGAAGCCGAAACCGGCGTTCGCGATGCGACATCCGAGAAACCATAGCCTTTCGCCAGCAGCACGCGTCCGTCCTTGACGATCGTGACAACGGCGCCGGCAATGTCGTTCTGCTCGATCTGGACTTGAATCAGTCCGTCAAGGAACGCCTCGACGTCCTCAGGCGTCATCGGTCGCCCTGGCGTGTCGGCAACCGTGATTGAGTTGTCCGGCGGCGACACGGACACCGAGGCCTCCGCGCCGGTCACCAGCAAGACAGTCAGCACGACCAGCGCAGCAAGTGCCCGGACAAGTCCGGTCCGCAGAACACACCCCACCTTCAGTCCCCCATTGTGGCGCAGCGCGCCATTCCCCGGGGATCATTGAACAGGGGACGCCGTTTGCCTTCAACCGTCGCCCGAAGACGTGGTTTCCCCGCTCACGGGAAGCCGCACGCGAGCCTTCCCCTGACGGGCGAAAGGACCGCGCGGGACAGGGTTACCAGCTGCCCACATTCGGCATCGATGTCCAGGGTTCCACCGGATCGAGCGCGGGGCCCCGTTGCAACAGTTCGATCGAGATGTTGTCGGGAGACCGCACGAAGGCCATGCGGCCGTCCCGCGGCGGACGGCTGATGACGACACCCTTGTCCATCAGGCGGCGACATGCGTCGTAGATGTTGTCGACCGCAAAGGCGAGGTGGCCGAAATTGCGTCCGCCGCCATAGCTCGCCTCATCCCAGTTATAGGTGAGTTCGATCTCGGCCTCCGGGCTTTCGGGCGCTGAAAGGAAGATCAGCGTGAAGCGGCCGGCTGAATTCTCCATGCGGCGCTTCTCGATCAGGCCAAGCGCATCCACATAGAAGTCGAGCGACTTGCCGAGATCGCCGATCCTGACCATCGTATGAAGATACTTCATGTACAGAAGGCTCCTGTGGGCACGAGGGATGTCACTGGCCCTTGGCCTGTGCGATATGGTGGCGGATCACTTCCTTGACGATGAAGTTGAGGAACTTCTCCGCAAACTCGGGGTCAAGCTTGGCCTGTGCCGCCAGCGCACGCAGGCGGGCAATCTGTTGCGCCTCGCGCGCGGGATCAGCCGGCGGCATGCCGGTGCGGGCCTTCAGCGCGCCGACCTGCTGCGTGAACTTGAAGCGCTCCGCCAGCAGGTGGATGAGGGCGGCATCGATGTTGTCGATGCTGTCGCGCAGGCGCTGCAGGTCATCCGTCATGTTGCTCATGTCAACGGCTCAGCTGGAAGGTGAGGTGAGCCCGCACCGCAGGCCATTCGCAGGCGATGATGGAGTAAACGCACGTGTCGCGCAACGATCCGTCCGAATGGCGCTGGTGGCTTCGGATCACGCCATCGAGCTTCGCACCCAGGCGCTCGATCGCCCGGCGGCTCTGATGGTTAAGGAACGACGTTCGGAATTCGACGGCGATGCAGTCCAGCGCCTCGAACGCATGCGCGAGCATCATCAGCTTGCATTCCGTGTTCAGCGCGGTGCGCTGGACCCGCTTGGCGTACCATGTCGAGCCGATCTCGACGCGCCGGCTCACGGCGTCGACATTCATGTAGGATGTCATTCCGGCGCAGGCACCCGTGGCATCCAGCACGGCAAAGGGCAGCATCGATCCCTTCGTCTTCAGGTCCAGTCGCCGGGCAATCTCGGCGGGCATCCGTTCGGGCGAGGGCACATTCGTGTACCAGAGCTTCCAGAGTTCACCGTCGCGCGCAGCGTCGCGCATGGCGTCGGCATGCGATGGCTCAAGCGGCACAAGCCGGGCATGCTTGCCCGAAAGGATCACGTCGGCAGGCCAACCCATTCAAGGGAACTCCCGGTTCAGGGGCGGGAAGATAGCGCTTTGCAGTGCCGGCGTCACATGCCGATGAAGGCGGGGTCGAGCAGCGGGTTCTGGGTACCCTGCAACTGGTCGATCAGTGCGTTGCGCCGCGCTTCCTCGGCATCCGGCGGATCGCGTTGCATCCAGTCAAGCAGCAGGTCCTTGTCGGTGACGGCCTGCTCAAGCGGCAGTGCATACACGAAGTGCATGTAGACGAGCGACCGGGCGACATCGCCCTTGATCTCGTCGCGGGGCTCGACGACCGGCGGGGGGCCGCTCCCGCGCCGGAATGAAGGACACACCTCCGGGAAGCGCGGCTTGGTGCTCACAGGCAGGACACCGAACTTTGTGCGCCCCCGGCTGGAATTCACCGACTGCAGCGCAGGCCACAGGTTCTGCAGGTCGGCCATGGCGCGCTGGACGCGGCCCTCCTTGCAGGTCCGGTCTGTGCAACCAGGTGCCGTTTCGGCGATGGCGTCGGCCGGAAACGCATGCTCGATCGAGAGCTTCTCGCCAGGTACGCCAGCCCGTCGCCCTGCATCGAAGTCGACGCCGCAATAAAGCTCGGTCCCGCCGGCAGGGTAAAGCTTGCTCCAGAAGATACGGCGCGACTCATCATAGCTCTTGTAGGCATGCTGTCCGCCCTGCGGCCAGGGCAGCTCGGCAAGCCTGTCCCAAGTCGGACCTTGCGGGACGCTCGCCGCCGCCGAAGCCGAATCGCGCGCCGACGTCTCGAGCCGCCCATCGTTGAGCGAAGGGCTGCAGGCCGCCAGGAGGAATGCTGCAACCGCGAGAAAGCTGGCAGTGCGAAAGCCTTTAGAAAGGCGCATGAAGTGCGGCATGCCTGTCTCCCCCGAAACGAATCACTGGACGTGTCCATTGTGACCCTTGAACGCCGTTCAAAGGCGAGGGCAAAATAGGCGAATGCCAAGATCGGGCATGCAAGGAGAGGGAACGGCCATGTTCGAGTTTTTCCTGCGGCACCCGCGTTCCGTCGGCGAAACCTACATCGAGCACATGTGGATGTCGGCAAGCTTCGGCTCCGCCATGATCCTCGGCGGCCTTGCCTGCCTTGTCCATGCCGTCTGCCCGGCCTGGTGCGAATACACCGGCAGCCGCACCATCAGTGCGCTTTACGCCCGTATGGTCCTCAACCGTCGTAAGCCGGCAGCCCCTTTCGAGCTCGACTACGCCATTTAGCAACTGCAGCAACAGGCCCGCGCGCCGGGCCTTGATCGATGTCAAGGCGCTGGTCACCTGCCCATGGCCTGATACACCATGCCAATGATGCATCGACGAGGGACACCATGACACGACTCGCACCTTCAGCATCCACCCGTGCGGCTGCCAGCCTGAGGCTGCGCACGCCCACCATGGACGATCCATGGAAGTGGCTGTCGCTCGGCTGGCAGGATCTGGCGCGCAACCCTCTGCTCAGCCTGACCTACGGCGCAGCCTTCGTGGCCGTGGGCCTTCTCGTCACGGTAGGGCTTTGGATGATGGGGCTTGAATCCGTTGCGCCCGCCCTCGCGGGCGGCTTCACGCTGGTGGGTCCGGTCTTCGCCATCGGGCTCTACGAGATGAGCCGCAAGTACGAGGAGGGGCAGCAGCCCCGCCTCGGCGACATCTTCAGCGTGCGCCTCCCGTCGCCCGCGCAGATGGCGTTTCTCGCCTTTGCGCTCATGTTCCTTTTCCTGGTCTGGTTGCGCCTTGCCACGCTGAACTACGCGCTCTTTTCCTACGGCGACTATCGCCCGCTGAGCGAGTTCCTGTCCTTCGCCCTCGGCACCACGCAGGGGCTGACGATGCTGGTCGTCGGAACCCTGATCGGGGCTGCGCTGGCCATGGTTGCCTTTGCCATAAGCGTCATCGCCGTACCGGTCCTCCTGCGCCACGACGTCGACGTGCTGACGGCGATGGGGCTCAGCGTTCGGCTCGTCATGCAGAACCCGGGGCCCATGCTGCTCTGGGCCTGGCTGATCGCGATCCTCTGCGCGATGGGTCTTGCAACGCTGTTCGTGGGGCTGGTGATCGTCTTCCCGCTCGTCGGGCACGCGACGTGGCACGCCTACAGGTCAATCGTCATCATCGATTAGGATCCGCTGCGCGGCCCCGTCCATGTCCTCGTACTGGCCGGACTTGAGCGTCCAGACGAACAGCCACACCCCGAGCGCACCGAGAATGATCGCGGCAATCGTGATGATGTAGAATATGTCCATGGTCTCAATCCTCCCGTCGCGCCAGCCGCAGCGCATTCAGCATGACGACCAGTGACGATCCCGACATTGCCACCGCTGCGATCAGCGGCGTGACCAAGCCCATCGCCGCCAGCGGCACTGCACAGATGTTGTAGAGCGCCGAGAAGGCAAAGTTCTGGAGTACGAGCCTGCGCGCCTGTCGCGCAACCTCGACAGCCTCCACGATCGGACGCAAGCCATCGCCCTGCAGGATCATGTCGGCAGCATTCTGCGTGGCCTGGACCGCCGTGCCCGGTGAGATCGAGACATGCGCCAGCGACAGCGCCGCTGCATCGTTGAGCCCGTCACCGATCATGAGCGTATGGCGGCCCGCGCGCGCCAGCTCTTCGAGATGGGCCGTCTTGTGCGAAGGATCGACTGCCGCCTGCCAGCGATCGATCGACAGGCTGTGCGCCACCGCAGCGGCAGGTTGCGCGCGGTCACCCGAGAGCATCTCGACGTCAAGGCCAAGCCCGCGCAGCGCCGCAACGCTCTCGCGCGCATCCGGACGCAGCGTGTCACGCAAGACAAGCGCAACCGGCTTGCGACCCGGCTGGCTGAACCAGAGCGTGCTGCCCTCGCCATCATCCGCAACATCAACGCCCGCGAACGCGGCGCGCCCCAGGCGCACGACACCATCATCGACGGCCACCTCAAGCCCTTGCCCTGCGACTTCCTTCACGCCCTTGGCAACGCCACCCGGCCCGGCAGCGGCCGCCAGCGCCCGCGACAGGGGATGCCGGCTCGCCCGCGCAAGCTGCGCCGCGCGCTCCAGCGTCTCCGCCTCGATCGTCGCGCCATTCTGCAGGACCGGCCGGCCATGGGTCAGCGTCCCGGTCTTGTCGAAGACCGCCATGTCCGCCTCGGCAAGCCGCTCGAGCGCATCCCCCGACTTGACGAGGATGCCCGCCTTGAAGAGGCGGCTCGTGGCGACGATCTGCACCGCCGGCACGGCGAGGCCCAGCGCACAGGGGCAGGTGATGATCAGCAGTGTCACCGCATTGGTCAGAGCCGCCTCCGCGCCCAGCCCCCAGACCATGCCGCCGATGAAGACGGCCAGCGCCGCCCCGTGGACCGTCGGCACGTAGAGCTGCGCGGCACGGTCGGCAATCCGGACATAGCGTCCCCGGTTCTGCTGCCCGGCCTCGAACAGGCGGGCAAGGTCGGCGACAAGCGAATCCTGCACACGTCGCAGCGCGCCGAGGGGCAGCACGCCGTTGAGGTTGAGCGTCCCCGCCCGCAACTCGTCACCCGCCTTGATGCCGACAGGTGCACTCTCACCCGTGACCAGCGAAACATCCGCGTCACCCTGTCCGGCCTCCACGATGCAGTCGACTGGAACCCGCTCGCCCGCCGCACGCCTCAACCGGTCGCAGCGTGCGATCTCGCCAGCCGACACGAACTACGCGAGGACGACAGGGCCGATCCGGGTTGCCGTCACCGTCTGCATGGCCGCCAGGTCCAGTGCCGCCCCGCGCGCCTTGCGCCGCAGGAGATGGTCGAGATACCGCCCGATCAGCAGCAGGAAAGGCAGGCTGACAGCCGCATCGAAATAGGCGTGCTGGCCACCCGTCATCGACGCATGCATGCTCAGCCCCAGCGCCAGCAGGATCCCCAGCGTGATCGGCACATCCATGTTCGCGCGCCCCCGCGAAACGCTTGCGAGCGCGGACCGAAAGAAGGGCCGGCCCGCATAGAGCGCCGTGGGAATGGCGATGACAGCCGACAGCCAGTGGAACAGCGTCCGCGTGGCCTCTCCCATCTCCTCGGTCACGCCCGCCCAGACGCAGATCGACAGGAACATCACGTTGGAGGCGCCGAACGCCGAGACCGCGAGGCACTTGAGCAGGAAGCGACCTTCCTCGTCGTCGTGCGAGAGGACCGCGGAAGGATCATAGGGGAACGCCTCGAACCCGAGCGCATTGACCGTGGTGTCGATCTGGTCGGCCGAAACGGCCGCCTCGCGCCAGCGCACGTTCAGCTTGGCCGAGGACAGGTTGACACGTGCATCCTCGACACCGGGAAGACGCTTCAGTCCATTTTCGATCTTCGCCATGCAGCCCGCGCAGCGCATGCCGCGCACTGCAAGTTCAAGCCGCGCAAGCCCCTTCTCGTCACGGCGAACAAAGGGCGCCGGATCGACCAGGAGGGCCTGGCTGAACGTGGCCGCTGTCATGGCAGGAGCACCCGGCGCGTGGCGACGAAGCCGGTGCCATCGTTCGCCCGGGTGCGGGCGATGATGTCCCACTGTCCCCGCGACAGGTTGGTGATGCGGGCCTCGTAATCTCCCTGGCCCCTTGCGTCGAGCGTGAGGTTCCTGTCGAGATACGAGTTCACGGGATTGCGAAGGCGCATCGTGACCTCAAGGGTGTTGAGGGGCTTTGCATCCCGGTCGAGGATGCGCACGCGCACCAGGGTCTCTCCGCCGTCAATGCGCTGCGCATCGATCTGCGCCTGCCAGCCCAGGGCTGCCTGCGCATCCTTCTCGGCAAGGGTCCGGTTATACGCAAGCCCCTTCAGGTAGGGCTGCGTCACGTCCTCGCCCGAGAACGTCGACAGGGCATAGGAGACAAATACGGAATTGACCCCGATCGTCACCCCGAAGAAGGCGAGGATCATCACAAGCACATGCCATCCCTTGAGTTCGCGCATCGACTAATTCTCCTCGGACAGGAAGACGGTTGCAGTGCGTCGGCTTTCGCCGGACGCGGTTTCGGTGAAGACGAAGGCGACGGGCAGGGACGGGTTCGAGAGCGACGCCTCGGGGACCGTGACCAGGACGCGCAGCGTCCGCAACCGGTCCGGGCCGACTTCGATGCCGATCGGCAGGGTGGCGCCGTCCATGCCGATCACGCGCGCGGCGAACCCGGCAGGCGCCTCGATCCGCATCGCAAAGACACGCGCATCACGCGCGCGGTTCATCACCTTCACCGTATAGGCGTTGCGCACCGAGCCATCGGCGAGGCGCACATGCGTCGGGTTCCGGTCGCGAAGCACATTGACGTCGACTGTCGCACGCGTGCTCAGGCCGAACACCATGACGCCAGCCACGGCGCACAGGACCACCGCATAGAGCAGGACGCGCGGACGGATGAGGCGCCCGTTCGACGGACGGCCCTGCATGCGGGCCTCGATGTTCTGGGGCGAGTCATAGGCGATCAGGCCCGCCGGCAGGCCCACGCGCTTCATGACATCATCGCAGGCATCGATGCACAGGGCGCAATTGATGCATTCGAGTTGCTCGCCCTCGCGGATGTCGATGCCCATGGGGCACGCCGCGACACACTGGTTGCAGTCGATGCAGTGCCCGCGGCCGTCCCATGGCTGCCCCTTCTTGTGGGGACCGCGCGGTTCGCCCCGGTCCGTCCGGTAGGTCACCATCAGCGTGTCGCGGTCGATCAGTGCCGCCTGGATGCGCGGCCAGGGACACATGTAGGTGCAGACCTGCTCGCGCATGTGGCCGGC
>DAISVV010000085.1:0-11851 GCA_036840015.1 Micropepsaceae bacterium | reverse complement strand
GGATCACATTGTGCGTGGCCTTTGCCTGGTCCAGCTCGCCCTTGCTGATGAAGGCGCGCCAGACCTTGCCCTTGAGTTCGGCGATAAGCGCATTTGGTGCACCGTGGCGCACGATGCTGCCCTTCGAGATGATGGCCATGTCGGAGCACAATTGCGCGACGTCGTCCACGATGTGGGTGGAGAGGATCACGACCACGCTCTGGCTCACGTCGGCCAGCAGATTTAGGAAGCGGTTGCGCTCCTCGGGGTCGAGGCCGGCCGTCGGCTCGTCGACAATGAGCAACTGCGGCTGGCCGATGAGTGCCTGCGCGATGCCATAACGCTGGCGCATGCCGCCCGAGAAGCCCGCAATGGCCTTGTTGCGGACGGCCCAGAGATTTGTCTGCTTGAGCAGGGTCTCGACGGTCTCGCGGCGCTCCGTTGCATCGGCGATGCCTTTCAGCACGGCCATGTGGTCGAGCATGGCGTAGGCGCTGACCCGCGGATAGACACCGAAGTCCTGCGGCAGGTAGCCCAGCACCTCGCGCAGCCTCTCGGGCTGCCTGATGACGTCGATGTCCCCGAAGCGGATCGAGCCCTTGGACGGCGCCTGAAGCGTCGAGATCGTCCGCATGAGCGTCGACTTTCCGGCACCGTTGGGTCCGAGAAGGCCAAACAGGCCCGGCTTGATTTCAACACTGATGTTGTTCAGCGCAACCACGCCACCACGATAAACCTGCGTGACGCCATCAACGACCAACATGCCCTCACCCTCTTATTCCCGTTCAACCGATAGCACGTACCCCCGACGCGCTCTGAATCACGAAGCTGTGAGAGATTGCGGTTTACGCCGTCGTGCGAAGCCGGAAAACCGGGGCGCTGAAGAACAACCACCGATGTGGATTAGGCCCACCGGGGACCACTGGCGACGAACCAGCCATCTTGACAGATGCAGGGTTCCGGTGCCGGTTGACTGTCCCAAGATCAGGATTCCACCTCATGACCAGGCCTACTCCCCGAGACCAGAAGCCTTACGATGTCATTGTCCTCGGGGCGACCGGGTATGTGGGCCAGTTGATCGCCGAGTACCTCGCCACGAGCTATCGCGGCAACGAGGTGCGCTGGGCGATGGCGGGGCGCAGCCAGAAGAAGCTTGATGCGGTGAAGGCGTCGCTCGGGGCTGCGGGTGCCGAGATCGCGACGCTGGTGGCCGACACGTCGGACATGAATGCGCTGGAGGCGCTGGTTGACCAGGGGCGCGTGATCCTGACCACGGTCGGACCTTATGCGAAGTATGGCTCGGCCCTGGTGGAGGCCTGCGCGCGCTCGGGCACCGACTATGTCGACCTGACGGGCGAGGCGCCGTGGATCCAGGCCATGATCGACACATGGCAGCACGAGGCCGAGGCTTCGGGCGCGCGCATCGTGCCCTGCTGCGGCTTTGACTCGATCCCGTCGGACCTTGGCGTGTTCTTCCTCAACGAAGAGGTGCGCAAGATCACCGGGCGGCCCTGCACGTCGATCCGCATGCGGGTCGTGTCGGCACGCGGCGGGATCAGCGGTGGCACGATCGACAGCATGATGACGATGCTGGAGAACATGGGCAGCGACCCGCGGATCCGCGATGCCATGGGCAATCCCTTCGCGCTCAATCCGCAAGGCCAGCGCCGGGGGCCTCGCCAGCCGGGCGGCCTTCCTGTCAGCTATGACCGCGATGCGGGTGGCTGGACGGCGCCCTTCATCATGGCGGCGATCAATACGCGCGTGGTGCATCGGTCGAATGCGCTGCTTGACCACGCCTATGGGCGCGACTTCACGTATGAAGAAGCGATGATGACCGGCGGTCCCGTGCTGGGTGGACCTGCGGCTGTCGCCGTGACGGGCGCGATGGGCGCGTTCGGGCTGGCCGTGGCGCTTCCCCCGACGCGGGCGCTGCTGAAGCGCTTCGTGCTGCCGAAGCCAGGCGAGGGGCCGACGCCGGAACAGCGCGAGAAGGGACATTACGACCTGCTCTTCATCGGGAAAGGCGTCGACGGAGAAACGTACAAGGCGCGGGTCATGGGTGACCGGGACCCTGGCTATGGCTCGACGGCGAAGATGATCGCCGAGGCTGCGATCTGCCTCAACGGATTGCCGCCGGGATCGCCCGGTGGCGGCTTGTGGACGCCCGCGTCTGCGATGGGACACTTCCTCATCGAGCGGCTGCGCGCGCATGCGGGGCTGACGTTCGGGATGGAGAGCTGAGGGCCCTGCCTGAAAATCATGCTCCAGAGTGACGCAGGCCTGTCTTGCGTGTTGCGGCCGCGCTGAATGTTCTTTATTTGTTCCTCATGCTCCGGTCAGGGTTCCGGCGGGCTTCGCAGAGGCCTCGCGATACCGCAGAACCACAGGAATCGGGATGCAGGAATGTTTGCCCCTCAGACGGGCGATGCCTGCAAACCGTCTGCAGGCTGGCCCGAGGAGCTTGGTTCCATTTCCAACGCCTACCCCCCCCTGCCCAACCAACTCCAGGCCAGCCTGCAGTTCCTTCAAGGAGACGCCAGAACGTAGTCAGGATTTCACGTATAGCGCTTCGAGGTCTTCTGATCGGCGAGATTGGGCGCCATTTTCGCGGTGCCCCCATAGCCGGTGAGACTGTCTGCCACGAAGGGGTTCGTGCGGCGCTCGTTTCCAAAGGTGGAAGTCGGCCCGTGGCCCGGCACGAAGGTGATGTCGTCGCCGAGCGGCCAGAGCTTGCCGGTGATCGAGTCGATCAGCTGCTGGTGGTTGCCGCGCGGGAAGTCGGTGCGTCCGATGGAGCCGGCAAAGAGGACATCGCCGACAAAGGCCACGCGGACCTCGCGATTGAAGATCACCACATGGCCTGGCGTGTGGCCTGGCGTATGGAGGACCTCGAAGGGGGTGCCTTCGAGCTCCAGCACGTCACCTTCCTCGAGATAGCGATCGGGTGTCACGTTGCGTGCACCTGACAGGCCATAGCGACGGGCGCTGTCCTCGATCTGGTCGAGCCAGAACTGATCGTCGCGGTGAGGACCCTCGACGGCAACACCCGTGCGCTCGCGCAGCTCGGCTGCGGCACCGGCATGGTCGAGATGGCCATGGGTCAGCCAGATGCGCTTCAAGGTCAGGCCAAAATGCGCGAGAGCGCCCATGAGGCGGTCGATGTCGCCGCCTGGGTCAACCAAGGCTGCGTGCTTCGTGGCTGTGTCCCAGATCAGGGAGCAATTCTGCTGCAGCGGCGTGACGGGCACGATGCGGACTTGCAGCGGCGGGTGGGGTGGTTGCGCGCTCATGGCGCCACGATGCCGGGGTTCACGGCATGAGGCAAGAAGGATTGCGGGGGGCCCGGTGTGACCCGAGCCCCTCGCGAGTGGTATTTCTTACGGACCGCCGAAGAGGTCCTGGACCGTCACGCCGATTGTTGTCAGGTCGGCGAAGTCGATGCCCTGCAGCGTGATCTCGCCAGCGCCCAGATAGTTCAGGACCAGGTTGCCGGCACCGTCTTCGGCCGCCGTCACCAGCGTCTTGTCCCAATCCAGCGCGATGAGGCGGTCACCCTGACCGTAGTTGAAGTCGAGGATCGTATCGCTGCCCCAGCCTGCCGGCGTGGAGTTGAAGCGGAAGAGGAAGCTGTCAGCGCCCGCGCCACCCGTCAGCGTATCGTTGCCGATGCCACCCGAGACGAGGTCGTTTCCGCTGCCGCCGATGATCGTGTCGTTGCCGGCGCCGCCGTCGAGCACGTCGTTGAAGGTGCCGTTGAGACCCGTGATGGTCCAGCCAGAGCCGGCCGCGTTGGTGTCGGCGCCGTCCGCCGGCAGGTTGCCGCCGTAGAGCGTGTCATTGCCTGCACCACCCGAGAGCCAGTCGCCGTCATTTCCGCCGACCAGCGTGTCATTCGCCGCGCCGGTCCACAGGGCGTCACGTCCTGCCTCGCCGAAGAGCGTGACGCTTTCGTCGGTTGCGCTGGAGCCGAGCGTCTTGCTGGTGAGGTCGACGATGTCGTCGCCAGCGCCCATGCGGAACTCCTCGATGCCCGAGACCAGCTCGCCGGTCCGCGTGCCGTTGTCGTTGAAGGCATAACGGAAGACAACGTCATGGCCACCGGTGCCCAGAAGCGTGTCGCTGCCTGCCCCACCCTGGAAGGTATCGAGGCTGCCGAAGAACAGGCTGCCCGCCTGGTTCAGCTTGATGCCGGTGCCCGAGGTGAAGTCGCCATCGCGGTTGAAGGCGAAGACGTCCTGGCCCAGGATCTTGCCGAAGGTGCGCTCAGCCTCGAACAGCAGGATGTCGTTGCCAGCTCCGCCGTTGAGCGCGTCGATACCTGAACCACCCGAGAGGATGTCGATGCCATCGCCGCCGTTCAGCGTGTCGTTGCCGCTCTCGCCAAAGAGAACGTCGTTGCCGTCGCCACCCTCGAGACGGTCGTTGCCGTCACCACCGAAGGCGGTGTCGTCGCCAGCGTTGCCCTCGACGCGATCGTTTCCGGCCGCGCCCTGAAGGGTGTCGTTGCCGTCGTCACCCGAGAGTTCGTCATCGCCGTTGCCGCCATCGAGGACGTCGGTGCCTGCGCCGCCATAGAGCTTGTCGTTCCCCTCCTGGCCCGACAGGATATCATCGCCGGCGTCGCCATAGAGCTCGTCGCCCTGGTTGCCGCCCACGAGCTGGTCGTTGCCGTCGCCACCCTCGAGCCTGTCGGCACCTTCGCCGCCCGACAGGATGTCGGCGCCGTTGCCGCCGTAGAGACGGTCGGCCCCACCGTCGCCATTGAGCATGTCGTCGCCGTCGTTGCCGTAGAGCCTGTCGTCGCCGCCCTCGCCCCAGATGGTGTCGTTGCCAGCACCGCCGGTGACTTCGTCGTCACCCGTGCCGCTCCAGATGCGGTCGTTCCCGCTGCCCGAGTCGACTTTGTCCTTGCCGGCGCCTGCGGTAATGACGAGGGCCTGGGTAACGCCTGCGGCGATGGCGAGCTTGTCGTCGCCACCCAGCAGGTCGATCTGTTCGACATCCACGATCGAGGAGGCGCCGAACTCGAGATCATCAGACGACTCGGTCGCCACGACCTTGTCGTAGCCGGCGCCGCCGTTGAAGACGTCACCGCTTCCGGAGGCATACATGATGTCGTTGCCGTCGCCGCCGAACATGATGTCATTGCCTTCGCCACCGTCGAGGATGTCGTTGCCCGCATCGCCCTTCAGCGTGTCGTTGCCAGCCTGGCCATAAAGACGGTCGATGCCGTTGCCACCGCTGATGACATCATCGAGACCGCGACCATAGACGCGGTCGTCGCCGTCACCGGCCTTGAACTCGGTGCCCACGACAAAGCCAGCCTCGGCAGCCTCTGCGGCACTCGAAGCAAGGAATACGCTGTCGTTCCCGGCAAGCGCATCATACTGGGTCCCGTCCACGTAGGAGCCCGCATTGACGACATCGAAGTCAACCCAGTCGGCCTGCGCCGTGAAGAGGCTGAAGGTGGCCCCGAGACCGCCGCCGCCGGCGCCGCCGCCACCGATGGTGGTCTGGGCGTAGTCGACAAAGAACTCGACGCGCTCGAAGCCGCCGGCGCGCAGTGACAGCGACGAGAGGTCGTAGAGAGCGCCGTTGGTGTCGTTGAACAGGGCGAGGTTGGAGGCGTAGTACTGGATCTGCGCGCGGATCGTGGCGTCATTGAAGTCGGCGCTCGACACGTAGATGCGCAGCGTGTCGGTGCCATTGCCGCCGCGTGCGATATCACGGCTTACGCCGCCGGCATTCTTCAGTTCCTCGCCGGCGAGCGGGGTTGCGGCGGCGAACTCGGCCGCGGTCATCGAGATCTGGGCCACGACGTCGTTTCCGTCGCCACCGTCCACGGTGTCGAAGCCTGCACCACCGGTGATGTTGTCATTGCCGGCGCCGCCGAACACGACGTCATTGCCGGCGCCTGCGTTCAGCGAGTCGTTGCCGTCACCACCGTCGATGATGTCGTTGCCGTTGCCCGAGAAGACGCTGTCATTGCCGGCTCCGGCGAAGATCGTGTCATTGCCGTCGGCGCCGTCGATGTAGTCGTTGCCGTCACCCGCATCGACATAGTCATTGCCGGCGCCTGCCCAGAGCTGGTCGTCGCCGAGGCCGCCGTAGAGCCAGTCGTTGCCCGTGCCGCCGTCGAGGCGGTCGTTGCCCGCTCCGCCCTGGATGTCGTCGTCGCCGGCTTCACCGACGAGGGTGTCGTTGCCGTCGCCGCCGTCGAGGCTGTCGTTGTCGGCGCCGCCGTTGAGGAAGTCGTGGCCCAAGCCGCCGATCAGGACGTCTTCTCCTGCCTGGCCATGGAGGCTGTCATTGTCGGCGCCGCCATCGAGGCGGTCATTGCCAGCGCCGCCGACCAGCGTGTCGTTGCCGGCGTCGCCCCTGAGGGTGTCGTCGCCGGTGCCGCCATCAAGGTAGTCGTTGCCGCCGCCGCCGAGCAGCGTATCGTTGCCGCCCTGGCCATACATGAAATCCGCGCCCGCGGCGCCAAGCATGCGGTCATTGCCATTGCCACCATAGGCCCAGTTGCGCTCGGCCGCCGTGCTGCCATCGATCAGGAGCGCGAGTGCCGCCTGCAGGTCCGCGTCGGAGACGCCATCGGCCACAAGGGCAAACAGCGCGTTGACGTCGGCGACGATCGCGGCATTCAGCACGCCGTTCGTCATGATGTCGCCCTTCAGCGAGTGGCTGGTAAGGATGAGGTCGTCGCCATTGCCGCCGTCGAGCGTGTCGTTGCCGGCCCCGCCCAGAAGGATGTCGGTGCCTTCGCCGCCATTGAGGATGTCATTGCCCTGCCCGCCGTTCAGAAGGTCCGTGCCGGTGCCGCCAAACAGCGTGTCATCGCCGAGGCCGCCATCGAGGATGTCGTTGCCCTCGCCACCGTTGAGCACGTCGTTTCCGGCGCCACCGAAGAGCCAGTCGCTGCCTTCGCCGCCATTGAGGACGTCATTGCCGGCGCCGCCGTCGACGATGTCGTTGCCCGCGCCTGCGTTGATGATGTCGCGGCCATCACCGCCGACGATCGTGTCGTTGCCGGCGCTGCCATTGGCGACGGAAACAGCGAGGGCCGCGATGTTCAACTGGGCCGCTGTCGTCGTGAGGGCGGTTGCAAGCTGCGTCGTGGCGCTGACCTTGTTGGTGCCGCCGGTGAGTTCCATTGCCATGGGAGGGGTGTTCCTGAGAGCGTTCGAGGCGGACGCCATGTCCGCCGAGCGGGCGCTTAATAGCTCCCCGCGTCTCGTTTTAGAAATACATTCCCATCGCCGCGGGCGAAAAATTCCTTCGTGACGCTCACAAAAAATCTGGACCGTGCCGCGTCAAACACACTGTCACCGGATACAGGTGGGCCGGTCATTGCGGCCTGCGCGGGCCGAATACATGCCGTTCGTTGCCTGTCCGGATCACTTGATGCATTCAGGTGACATGTTGAGTAGAGGGGTGCGGTTCTCACTGGAACCTGCAGGCCCTGACCGGGGGACCCGTTCGCCCGCCCCCCTTGGGGACGTGATGGCGAGTGGTACAGTTGGGTGGGCTCGAACCACCGACCTCCGGATCCACAATCCGGCGCTCTAACCAACTGAGCTACAACTGCCCGTTAACGGCTTGCGAGGGCCACAAAGGCCTCTTTTTCGCAGGCGCGGAACCTAAGGCGGGGCCCCCGGCTTTGCAAGATGTTCGTCGGATGCTTTGCGTTTTCGCCTCGCAGCCGCTATTCAGCGGCCTTCATGGCAAAAGCGCGCAAATTCGACCTTTCCAGCCCCTGGGGGCGCCTTGCCGCCCACGTCGACATGACGTGGCGCGACCATGCGTTCCTGCGCGTGTGGTGGACGAATGCCCACTGGATTTCGGACGAGATGGTGCGGTCGAACCAGCCCTGGCCGTTCCAGATCCGTGCGTGGGGCCGGCGCGGGATCAAGACATTCATCAACCTCCGGGGCCCCGGGAAGCAGGGGCAGGCCGAGGCCTTCCTGCAGCTCGAGCGGGATGCATGCGCGCGAGCGGGCATAAAGCATGTGGACTTCACGCTCAACTCGCGGGCCACGCCCTCGGCCGAGACGCTGCGCGAGGCGCAGGCCCTTTTCAACTCGATCGACTATCCAGCACTGATGCACTGCAAGTCAGGCGCGGATCGTGCCGGGATAGCCAGCGTGCTCTACCTGCACTTCCGCAAGGGCGAGCCCATCGACCGGGCCATGCGCATGCTGGGACTTCGCTATGGGCACGTGAAGCAGGGAAAGACGGGTGTGCTCGACCATTTCTTCGAGAGCTACCTCGCGCATTCTCGCGTGTCCGGGCTTTCGCTGATCGAGTGGGCGGAGAAGCACTACGACCCCGAGGTACTGAAGGCCGATTTCCAGAAGAAGTCGAAGTGGTGGGCCAATATCCTCGTCGACAAGATCCTCAACCGGGAGTGAGGGCCCGATGGCCGATGCGCCCGTGACAACTGCCTTCGTGAATGCCAACGGGCTGACCTTCGAGGTGGACCAGTGCGGCGCGGGCGACAAGTTTGCCCTGCTGCTGCACGGGTTTCCGGAGTCGAAATACTCGTGGCGTTTCCAGATGCCCCTGCTCGCCCGGCTGGGCTACCGGGTGTGGGCGCCGAACCTCAGGGGCTACGGGAAGACGAGCCGGCCGGCAGGCGTGAAGGACTACCATATCGACCGGCTGGTCGAGGACGTGGCAGGACTGATCGATGCGGCGGGGGCGAAGGAGACACTTCTTGTTGCGCATGACTGGGGGGCGATCATCGCGTGGCACTGCGCGATCCGGAAGGTACGCCCGCTTTCGGGCCTCGTGATCATGAATGTGCCGCATCCGGCCTGTTTCGCCCGCACGCTCAGGACCTGGTCACAACTCAAGAAGAGCTGGTACGTGTTCTTCTTCCAGTTGCCCTGGCTGCCCGAGCGCATGCTTGGAGCGCGGGGCGCCGAGGCAATCGGGCGGGCCTTCACGGAGATGGCCGTCGACAAAAGCCGCTTCCCTGCCCCGGTTGTCGACGAATACCGGCGCAATGCGCAGGAGCCCGGCGCGATGAGCGCCATGGTCAACTATTACCGGGCGGCGATGCGCGCCGGCAGGAACGTGATGAACCCTGCCCCCGGAACCGTGGATGCCCGCACCCTGATGATCTGGGGCGAGGAAGACACGGCGCTGGACAAGGAAACGACGGTTGGTACCGAGGCCTATGTGAAGGACCTGACGCTGCGCTACCTGCCAGGCGTATCGCACTGGGTCCAGCAGGAAGCGCCAGAGAAAGTGAACGTGATCCTGGAGGCGTGGCTTGCCGGCACGCCGGTGCCGATCGAGGGCGAGGTCCTGCCCTGACCGTGGTCAGCTCGCGAGGCCGGCGGCGACGAAGCGGATGAGTTCCTTCTCGACTTCATCCTCGGGCAGCCTGGTCAGCGCGTCGCCAAAGGCGATGGCGTTGGGCAGGCGTTCCTCGCGAAGCATGGCGAGCGTCAGCATCGTCTGCTGGGAGGCCGAGCGCAGGAAGGCAAGACGCCAGCAGCGGCGCGCATCATCGGTGTCGAGTGCGGGGACGGCCTTCTTCAGCAGGGCATCGAAGCGCTCGAAAATACCGAGGGACGAGGGAAGTGGCGCGAACTTCTCGGCGCCGGGTTCCCACATGAGGCGCGCCAGCACGCGGATGAAATTGAGCCAGCCAGCGTCGCCGGACCTCAGGTAGCCGAAGGGCGACTGCACGAGGACGGCAGCCAGTTCCTCGGTGGTGGGGGGCCGGTTCTCGCGGCGGCAGCGCTCCTCGACCCGGTCAAGGGCGAGGGCTCGGTCTTCCTCGAGTTTCTGGAAGCGGCGGTGGATCACCGCGTCGACCAGCTTGTCCTTGGTGCCGAAATGATAGTTGACGGCGGCGACGTTGACGTTGGCCAGCTCGGTGATCTGACGGATCGAGGTGCCCTGGATGCCATGGGAGGCAAACAATCCCTCGGCAATGTCGAGGATCCGGTCGTAGGTGGCGACCGCCGTTTCACTCCGTGCAATGATGGTGTCCTGAGCGGCCATGTTACTTGTATCTTATAATGATTCAAAAGAATTGACCAGACAGTTGCGGCAAGCCCCCTTGTTGCGCAATTTACTTTCGGCCGTGCCCGCCCTAACCATGACCTGACCGCAACGGAGACCGACAATAATGGCAGTTACCTACGAAAGCCTCATGGGCCTGAAGTCGCTGGGGGACGTGTTCACCTATACCGACCGCGAGACGATGCTTTATGCGCTGGGCGTGGGCATGGGCAGGGACCCGATGAACACGGACGAGTTGCCCTATGTCTACGAGAACGGGCTGAGGACGATCCCCACGATGGCCAGCGTCATCGCATGGGGCCAGGCGACGATCGGCCAGGCGGGTATCAATTACCTCATGGTGGTGCATGGCGAGCAGCGCCTGACCATGCACAAGCCGCTGCCCTCGGCCGCGACGATCATCTCGGATGAGCGGGTCACGGGCGTGGTCGACAAGGGACCGGGCAAGGGTGCCCTGATTTTCACGGAGAAGGTCATCCGCCTGAAGGATACCAACGAACTGCTGTGCACGACGGGCGGAACCATCTTTGCCCGCGGAGATGGCGGCATCGGCGGCCCGTCGACGGGCGGGCCGGAGCCGCATGCCATCCCCAGCCGCGCGGCTGACGTGACCTGCGAGACGGACACGCGGCCCGACCAGGCCCTGCTGTACCGGCTTTCGGGCGACCGCAATCCGCTGCACTCGGACCCGAACATCGCGAAGATGGCGGGGTTCCCGCGGCCGATCCTGCATGGGCTCTGCAGCTATGGGACAGCGTGCCGCGCGGTGCTTCAGACGATCTGCAAATACGACCACACGATGATCGCGGGCTTCGATGTCCGGTTCTCGTCGCCTGTCTTCCCCGGCGAGACGATCGTCACCGAGATGTGGAAGGACGGAAAGATCGTCTCCTTCCGCTCGAAGGTGAAGGAGCGTGATGTCGTGGTGCTGAACAACGGCAAGTGCACGCTGACGGGCTGACATGACAGCAGGCCAGGATGGCGAGGGGTTCTTCGATCCCCTCGCAGCGGCGGCTGCCATGGTCGCCGAGGGCCGCGGCGCAGAGGCGCTTGCGCGCTGCGAGCGGCTCATCGGCGCGGGTCGCGGCGGCGCACTGACGCGGGCGGCGCACGGGCGCGTGCTGATGGCGCTGGGGCGACCGGCGGCTGCGGTCGTTGCCTTGCGGGAGGCTGCGCAACTTGCCCCGAACACGGCCGAGATCCTGCTTGCCTTCGGCGAGGCGCTGGCGGCCACAGGTGCGCTGCCCGCGGCCATCGGCGAGTTGCAGCGCGCGGCGCGGCTGGCGCCGGGTGACGTGCGTCCGCAGCTTGCCATTGCGCGGCTCTGGCTTGAGGCGGGCGAGGCCGAGAAGGCGCTCGCCGCGCTCGAGGCGGCGCAGGCCGGCGGCGAGGTGCCGGACGCCGAGGCGGAGGCGGTCCGCGCAAAGGCTGCCGCCATCCAGGGTCAGGCGCGGGCTGACGCCGGCTATGTGCGCCATCTCTTCAACCAGTTTGCGGCAGACTACGATGAAAGAATGCAGGGGCGGCTTGGCTATGCGGCGCCGCAGATCCTGCGCCAGCTCGCGGTGATGCTGGCTGACCCGGGCCCGCGGCATGACATCCTTGATCTGGGCTGCGGGACGGGACTGAGCGGGGTTGCGCTGCGGGACCTCGCGCGCAGCCTCACGGGGGTCGACCTGTCGCCGCGCATGCTGGAAAAGGCCGCCGCCACCGGAGCTTATACACATCTGGTGGAAGGCGATGCGGTCAACCTGCCCGAGGGGCTTGAGGGGCCCTTCCACATCGTGGCGGCGGCGGACGTGCTTGTCTACCTGGGTGACCTCGAAGCCCT
>DAISVV010000084.1:0-12093 GCA_036840015.1 Micropepsaceae bacterium | reverse complement strand
CATACCGCGCAGCGCAGGCATTGACCTCGCCCTTCACGCGCGCGACAAGGCCGACTTCACCAGCCTGAAGGCACTCGCCGAACGCATCGCAGCCGCCATCTGAGACGGAGATAAAGGCAATGACACGCATCGCGATCATCGGTGCCAGCAAGGGCTGTGGCCTCGAAACCTTGAAGGCCGAACTCGAACTCGGCTGGAACGTAAGCGCCGTCGCGCGCAATCCCGACCAGGCCGGCGTGACGCATCCGAACCTGGCCTGGTACAAGGGCGATGCCCGCAACGAGCTTTTGATCGAACAGGCCCTCCAGGGCTGCGACGCAGTCGCCGTCACATTGTCCGGTCCCGTCGGCAGCAACAAGCCCGTGACCATCTTTTCCGAAGCCATGCAGACAATCCTGACCGTCATGAACAGGATGGGCATCAAACGCCTCGTCTTCCTAAGCGGCCTCGGTGCGGGTGACACAAGGGGCAAGGGCGGCTTCCTCTACAGCCTGCTCCACAGCCTGATGCTGAGGCGGAACTACGAGGACAAGGAACGCGCGGAGGCCCTCATCATGAAGTCCCACAAGGACTGGACAATCCTGCGGCCCGGCCGCCTGACCAATGGCAAGCGCAAGGGAAATATCAAGGTCATCGTGAACCCGGCGGAGGTTCGCGGCGGCAGCATCAGCCGCGCGGACGTGGGCCATTACCTGTGTTCATGCATCAGGGACGGGCTCAACATGCACCAGTTGCCCGTATTGATTTACTGACCCGAAGGATCAGTCGAACAGGACGACCGCAAGACGGGTCTTGCCGCCAGCCTCGGGCGTGAACATGACGAGGAACTTGCGCGTGACCTCGCAGGCCGTGGCCGACCAGATCTCTTCCCAGGCCTGACCGGGGCGGCGTGCCTTGCGCACCGACGTGTCAGCAAGGAACGCAGGGTCCTCGCATCCGGCCCGCATCGCAATCCCGTTTGCTTCGCGAAACACGAGCTGCATCGCCTGCTGCTGAAGGCGCGGCCCGGCAACCGAGCGCCCGGGAGCGCCGGCGCGCAGTTCTGCAGGTCTCGTACCGCGCGGATAGACGAAAACGTTGTGCACGCGGTCCGACCAGCATCCGCGCCCCAGGATCACGAACCGCCAGACGCCTGGCCTTGCAGGATCGACACGCAGCGACAGGTCGCTCTCATCGACATGGTCCGCGCCCGAAAACTCGAAGATCCGCTTCATGCCGCAGGGCGGTGCGATCATGCGGTCGAGATTGATCAGCAGGACCGCAACGCGGTTGGCCATCTGCGGCGTTGTTTCCCCGCGCGCTAGCAACTGGGGAAAGTTGCCCCTGATGCTGACATTTTCATCGCTGGCCCGGGCCGGACCGGCTGCGATGACAAGGGCAAGAAGCGCCGCGAGGATCCGCATCATTTGACGAGCGCAGGCTCCTTTGGTCCCGATCCCTCGCTGCCATCCGCTTCGCTGTCCGCCGCAGCCACGCTGACCGGCAGGGGTGGCGCCTCGATGATCTCGAACGCAAGCCCGCTGCCATCCGGCTTCAGCATGACCCTCACGGTGCCACCGCGCAGCAGCCTGCCGAACAGGATCTCGTCTGCCAGGGGTTTCTTGATCGATTCCTGGATCAGGCGTGCCAGCGGACGGGCACCGAAGGCCTCGTCATAGCCGCGCCCTGCCAGCCAGCGCGTGGCGTCCGGCGCAAGTTCGAACGTGACATTGCGATCGCCGAGCTGCGCTTCAAGTTGCATCACGAACTTCTCGACCACGCGCTCCACAACCTCGGGGCCAAGCGCCCGGAACGGCACCACCGCATCAAGGCGGTTGCGGAACTCGGGCGTGAACAGCTTCTTGATCGCCTCGCTGTCCTCGCCCTCGCGCTTGCCACGACCGAAACCGATGGACTCCTTTGCGGCATCGGCAGCGCCCGCATTCGTCGTCATGATCAGGACAACATTGCGGAAGTCGACCTTCTTGCCATTGTGGTCCGTCAGCTTGCCGTGGTCCATGACCTGCAGGAGGACATTGAACAGGTCGGGATGCGCCTTCTCGATCTCGTCGAGCAGCAGCACGCAGTGCGGATGCTGGGCCACGCCATCCGTGAGCAGACCGCCCTGGTCGTACCCCACATAGCCCGGGGGCGCGCCAATCAGGCGGCTGACAGAGTGCCGCTCCATGTATTCCGACATGTCGAAGCGCAGCAGTTCCACGCCCAGGATCTTGGACAGCTGCCGTGCAACCTCGGTCTTGCCGACACCTGTCGGGCCCGAGAAGAGATAGCAGCCGATTGGCTTCTCCGGATCACGCAGGCCCGCGCGGGCCATCTTGATCGCCGCCGAGAGCGCCTTGATCGCAGCACTCTGCCCGAAGACGACGTGACCGAGGTTCATTTCGAGGTCGCGCAGCGACTCCGCATCGTTCTTCGACACGGTCTTGGGAGGAATGCGCGCCATCTTCGAGATCACATCCTCGATCTCCGGCACGTCGATCACCTTCTTGCGCTTGCCCTCGGGCAAGAGCATCTGCGAGGCGCCTGTCTCGTCGATCACATCGATCGCCTTGTCGGGCAGCTTTCGGTCGTTGATATACTTTGCAGCCAGTTCCACGGCAGCCTTCACGGCCTCGTTCGTGTACTTGACCTTGTGATACTCCTCGAAATAGGGCTTCAGCCCCTTGAGGATCTTCACGGCGTCCGCAACAGAGGGCTCGGCCACATCGATCTTCTGGAAGCGGCGCGCAAGCGCGCGGTCCTTCTCGAAGTGCTGGCGGAATTCCTTGTACGTCGTCGAACCCACGCAGCGCAGGCTGCCCGACTGCAGCGCCGGCTTGAGCAGGTTCGACGCATCCATCGCGCCACCGCTCGTCGCACCTGCGCCGATCACGGTATGGATCTCGTCGATGAACAGGATCGCACCCTTGAACTGCTCAAGCTCCTTGAGCACGTTCTTCAACCGCTCCTCGAAATCGCCGCGATAGCGCGTACCCGCGATCAAGGACCCCATGTCGAGGGCAAAGATCGTGCAGTCACGCAGGACCTCCGGCACCTCGTTGTTGATGATCTTGCGCGCCAGACCCTCGGCGATGGCAGTCTTGCCGACGCCAGGATCGCCGACGAGCAGCGGGTTGTTCTTCTGCCGGCGGCAAAGGATCTGGATCGTGCGGTCGACCTCGGCTTCCCGGCCGATCAACGGATCGATCTTGCCCGTCCGCGCCTTGGCATTGAGGTTGACGCAGTAAGCTTCGAGGGCCTCAGTGCCCTGCTTCACGGGTTTCTCGCCGTCTTCTTCCTCGTCAGCGCCCCTGATGGGACGGGCCTCGCCCGCGCCCGGTCGCTTTGCGATCCCGTGGCTGATGTAGCTCACGATGTCGTAGCGGTTGATGTTGTGCTCGTTGAGAAAGAAGACCGCATGGCTCTCGCGTTCGGCAAAGAGCGCAACGAGGATATTGGCACCCGTGACCTCCTCGCGCCCCGATGACTGCACGTGGATCACGGCACGCTGCACGACCCTCTGGAAACCGGCCGTGGGCTTGGCGTCCTCGCCATCGTCGACCACAAGGTTCGAGAACTCCGTGTCGATATGGTTCATCACGCTCCGGCGCAGGACCTCGACATCCACATTGCAGGCCCTCAGCACGGCCACGGCATCCTGGTCGTCCATCAGCGACAGGAGCAGGTGCTCGAGGGTGGCATATTCATGATCGCGCTCGTTGGCGAGCGCCATCGCCCGATGAAGGGTGGCCTGCAGGGACTTCGAAAAACTCGCCACGTCCGTCGCCTTTCTTCAAATGGTCTGATCCGGCAATGCCCCTCCTGCCCGACCAGGCTACAATATCACTCTTTTTCCAGCGTGCACTGCAGCGGATGCTGGTGACGCTGCGCAAACGCAATCACTTGTGCAACCTTGGTTTCCGCCACTTCGTAAGTATAAACGCCGCAGACGCCCACACCCTGTCGGTGCACCTGCATCATGATCACCTCGGCATCCTCACGGCCCTTGTTGAAGAAACGCTCGAGGACATGCACCACGAATTCCATGGGCGTGTAGTCGTCATTGAGCATCAGAACCTTGTAAAGGCTCGGCTTCTTGGTCTTCGGGCGGGGCTTCGTGACCAACCCTGTCGAAGGGCCCCGGCCATCCCCTTCACCATTCTGCTGTGTCATGCGGGCACTGCCGTATCGTTGGAAACTCCGGAGACCTTATTAGATATGTAATCACCGGGAAATTGAAAGGTCGCAAACTTGCCCGCCAAATACGGCCAAGTTATGGAAAACTAACGTGAAACAGGCTCGGCAAAGCCCCCCAACTCCTCGATCCAGCCAAGGACGCGCTTGCGGTTCACGCCGAGGTCCGAGTGCCCGTAGACCGACCTGGAATAGATCGCAAGCGAGGACGTCTCACTCCCGGCGTCGACAAATCTGGCGGCGATGAGGTCAGGAAACCGAAACAGCGCCGAACGCACCACCAGGTTGTCGTAGAGGGCCGCATCGTCCGACAGGACGTGGCTTACGCGCGGCGTGGCGAGGGCGACCCTCAGGAAGGCTTGCCGCAACCGGGCCGCCGGCAGGCCGTAGACCGGCGCCACCCGATCGACCGTTGCTGCCTTGCAGAGGCCATCCGGCGCGAGCAGGAACGTGTTGGGGCTGCGGGGCCGGACAAGCGTGGCAAAGTCGATGCGCGAAAGCGGATCCATGAAAGCGGCCCCTGTGGTCTTGAACATGCCTGCCGAAACAAAAAGGCCTGCCGACATTAGCCGGCAGGCCTCTCACATGCACGTGGAACAGGAGGCCTACTCGGCCGCGCGGGCCGTCGGCGCCTTGAATTCCTGCATCTTTTCCGTCATTTCCGCGAAACGCGAGGTGAAGGGCTCGGCCGCCTGCTTCGCCGCGTCAAGCCAGAGGTCGTTCAGCTTCGTCGCCTGCGCGACATAGGCATCGAGCGCCGACTTGGCGAAGTCCGTCTGCAGCTCCCAGGCCTCATGGATGCTCTTGGCACCCGAGACGGCCTTGAACGCCGCCACGCCGTCTTCCATCTGCTGCTTGGAGAAGTTGAACATCTCGCCGTTCACCCGCTCAAAGGTCTTGGCAAAGACCGTGGCAGCCTGCACATAGGCCTCTAATCCGCCCTTGCCGAACGACGAAAACTGCTCGAAGCCCTTCGTCATGCCATCAAATCCGTTTTTCATAGTCTTGCTCCCGAAATTGGTGCGCCAGCAACTGGCTTGGCCCTCGAAACGCTGAAATTGACCAAGGCCGCCGGCTCGTTCATCCGACTGCTGCAGCCTGGACGGTCGCCACCGGGCAACGCCTCTATGCTGCACTGCAACATAAAACTTTTTAGCCCCGGCACCCCTGGCTGTCAAGGAAATTTTGTGCGCTGCACAATAGGAAAGAATGCCTCAAAACCAGACATTCTTTACCATCTGGCAACACACTGCGTGAACCATGGGGGCCGCAGGACAAGACCGGGGCCGAAGAGGCCGACCCGGGACAACCCCGGACAAACCGGCACATGGCATGATGTTAACCCTTCCCAATCCTACAAAATGTGACAGACTGATCGAAGCGACGTCGGTGAGGGGGCCGACGCGAAGGCTGGCCTGTTTCTTGCTGCCTAGATACCTGTTCAAGTTGCCTGAGCGAAGGGATTTGTGACGCATCATGACAGCGCGCGTACGGCCACTGCATCTGCTCGTGACATTCCTGACCCTGCTCGCGCTGGTTCTGGCGACAGCGTCCACGGCTGACGCGGCCCGGAAAAAGAAGAAGAACCGCTCCGTACCCCGCCCGCCGGTCGTCCATGTCGAGAAATATGCCGCCATCGTGGTCGACGCGGTAACCGGCCGCGTGCTGCACGAGGACATGGCGCAGGAAAAGCGCTACCCCGCGTCTCTTACCAAGATGATGACGCTTTACCTGCTTTTCGAGCAGATCAATGCAGGCAAGGTCTCACTGTCCACCCCGATGACCGCATCCGCCTATGCTTGCTCCCAGGACCCGACAAAGCTGGGCCTCGAACCGGGCGAAACCCTGACCGCGGAGGAGGCCATCAAGGCCCTTATCGTGCGCTCCGCCAACGACGTGGCCGTCGTGGTTGCCGAACACATTTCAGGGTCCGAGTACCGCTTCGCCCAGCTGATGAACGCCAAGGCCAGGTCCCTGGGGATGACGAACACGAACTTCGTGAACGCCTCCGGCCTGCCTGACGAGAACCAGCGCTCGACGGCCTTTGACCTCATGCTGCTCAGCCGTCACCTCACCGACGACTACAGCGAGTACTTCCCCTATTTCAGGCTCCAGAGCTTCACGTGGGCAGGACGCACCTACGAGGGCCACAACAACCTTCTGAAGTCCTTTGACGGCGCAGATGGCCTGAAGACCGGGTACACCCGGATGTCGGGCTTCAATCTTGCCAGCTCCGCGACGCGCAAGGAAACACGCCTGATTTCGGTCGTTATGGGCGGCCGCACGGCCCGCGAGCGCGATAGCAAGACCGCCAAGCTCCTCGAATCAGAGTTTGCAAAGCTCGGCCTCGGACAGCCCGCGCCGGTCCTCATGGCAATGTCGCCACTTGTGCTTGATGATGACGAGGCTGCAGCGGCGGCGGCGAACGCGCCGGCGAGCGAGACCCGTCCCACCGATACGCCCTCCACCACAGCCGCGCCGGCCCCCGCAGCGCCCGTCATGGCCGGCATGCTGCCATCCACGGAGCAGCGTGAAACCGGACAGGGTGACTCCGAAGAGCCGGTTCGTCCGACCCCGCCCGCAGAAGCCGGCCTCTGGGGAATCCAGGTAGGCGCGCATTCGACCAAGGAAAACGCCGAAAGCCAGCTGGGCCAGGTCCGCAAGCAGATGCGCGACCTTCTGGGCAATGCGCGCGAGGCCATCGTGCCACTCAGCATTCAGGGCAACACCCTCTACCGCGTACGCTTCGGCGCCTTTACGCCTCGCAAGGCAGAACGCCTGTGCGACCAGATGCAGGGCCGCGGCGTCAGTTGCCTCGTCGTGACAGAAGGCGGCTGGAACCAGTCTGGCACCGCCGCAAGCCGTCCGATCGCCGTCCGCTGAGACAATTCGCCCGGGATCGGCGCGCGCATCGCGCGCTCCCGCCGCTCGTGGCTTGATCCTGATCAATCGACGGCGCCAAACCCCGGCTACTGTGCTGCAGGACAAGAGCCGCAGCCGTTCGCAAAGGCGACCGCGCGGCATGAAGAAGGGAAAAACATCATGAACCGTCTGGCAGGAAAAACAGCCATTGTGACCGGGGGCGCCGTCGGCATCGGCCGCGCCTGCGTTGAACGAATGGCAGAAGAAGGCGCAAGGGTGACAATCCTCGACGTCCTCGATGCGCAGGGCAAGGCGCTTGCGGCCGAACTCACCGGCAGGGGCCACAAGGTCACCTATCAGCACGTGGACGTCACGGACGAAGCCGCAATGAAATCCGCCATCGACCGGACGGCACTGGATCTCGGTGGCCTGCACGTGATGGTCAACAACGCAGGCATCTCGGGCAGCCCCAAGCCCACGGACCAGGTAACAGAAGCCGAATGGGACCGGGTACAGGCCGTCAACGTGAAGGGCGTATTCTTCGGCACGAAGCACGCGATCCCGCACATGCGGGCGGCCGGAAAGGGCTCGATCATCAACCTGTCCTCGATTGCAGGCCTGATCGGCATCGGCGGTATCGCGCCCTACCACGCCTCGAAAGGGGCGGTACGGCTGATGTCCAAGAACGATGCCATTACCTACGCCCCCGAGAAGATCCGCGTGAACTCGATCCATCCAGCCTATATCTGGACACCGATGGTCGAGAACCACCTGCGCGCCACCTCGCCAGACCTCGAGGCCGCCAAGTCTGCGGCAGGAGCCGCCCACCCTGTCGGTCACATGGGAGAACCCGACGACATCGCCTGGGCCGTTGTCTGGCTGGCATCGGATGAGGCCAAGTTCGTGACCGGAGCCGAGATCGTCATCGACGGCGGCTACACCGCCCGCTGAACGGATATGGCCCGTCAGGCATCCCGATGTTGGAAGAAAGCAAGGCGTCCCATCAACCGACCACATACGCGTCAGTGCAACGGCGGCAGCACGACGCCTGCACAATGGAGAGGCTGGAACTACCGCAACCCTTGACGGGGTCGCGGCCCGATGTCGAACTCGATGCTCGCCCCCAAATTCATGAGCTCCGAAGGCGAGAGGCCAAACATCTCCCAGAAAGCAGAACTGAGAAGGGCAGACGATGCAAACCCTGAATCATGAGCGACTTCGGTAAGCGGACGCTTCCGCGACAAGCCATGCACAACTAGCGCCATTCGCCGCCACAGGCGATAACGTCGAAAGGGTACGCCAGTGGCCTGCCGCAGAAGCTCCCGGCTGCGTGAAGGTGACAACCCGATCTCGTGGGCGATCTCACCAAACGACCTGAACCGGTCAGGATCAGCCTCAATGGCACGCAGAAGCGCGGCAACCCGTGGGTCCGGCGCCGGCTGTTGGCTCAGACCCAGAAGCTCACACAGCGTGTCAACCGGATGCGCGGTGACATCCACGCGGCGGAACGCTCCGGCATCCATCTTCCGCAAGCGAAGCGCAGCGTGGTCGTCGCCAAGGGGATCGAGGTAGAGGAAGACCATCCTGCCCCTCGGCTTCAGGTGATGGCGAATACCGGGCGGAATGAGGACCGCCTCACGCGCCTGATAGGAACCAATCTCGCCCGCAACCGAGAGCGCGAGTTCGAACGATGCATCAAGACCAATGGCGACAACGGCAACCGCATTGCGATGCGGCGAAAGCCCAAGGCCCGGGCCAACATAAGAGGCACGCGCCCCACGCAGCGAGATGCGCGCAGGCGCCTGATGAAAGCGCGATGGCTTGCCCTCAGGCATTATGCCCCCATGATCAGTTTTCAACTTCACGACATCCCGATCCTCGTGGCGGCAGCAGGTTTCACTGCGATGGGCACGGGCGCCCTTTTTGCACCTCTCATCATAACCCGCCAGTTTGACATTGGTACACTGACCGTCGCAGGTCGCAACGAGATACGCGCCGTTTACGGTGGCTTTGGTCTCGCAATGGCTGCAATGCTGACCGTCGCATTATGGTGTCCATCGCTGCGCACGGGCATCTGCCTGACCACGGCTGCAGCCCTTGCGGGCATGGCAGCGGGGCGCATCGCATCCGCAATCGCGGACAGCAGGATCCCGGGCTACCCGCTCTTCTATCTTGTGCTTGAGACTGTCGTCGCAGCCATGCTGTTTCATGTAGCCTGAGGGCGCCAGGCATCAACCACCACCCAGGCAAGTGGCGCCAGGGCAATGGCATCGAACAGCGCAATTGTCTCAAGGGGGCCTGCAGGCATTCCGGCCCTTGCATAGAGAAACAGAAAGCCGACAACGCTGGTGCCGACAACAAGGGTCGTTACCCGCCGCGCCGAAGGAATGAAAGCAGCATGGATGCACGCCATGACCACGGCCAGGAACAGGACGCCCCGATGAACAAGCAGCAACTGGAGTGTGCCCCCAATCGTTTCGCCATAGAGTTGCCCCACGAGTTCCGGCCAGGCGACAACCGCGGCCGGGGGCGTATGTACAAGCGCAAGCAGGCACCAGGCAATGACAGTCAGCTTGCCCATACGACCCTCCAATGCAATATAAAGCTCCACTCCAAAGGTGACACCCTCCCGGTTATGACCGCACACTCTCTTCCGCTCCGCCCAGCTTCACCGTGCAGGCCAGCGCAAGAAAGGACGGTCCGATGACCACGGCAAGATCGAAGGCAAGAATCCAATCAATCAAAAAGCCGCGGTGCCCCCAGACATGCAGGTGAAACAGCGCATGAAGCACAGCCCAGAACGTGCCGGCCACGGCAAGCTCACGTTGCCGCCGCCACGCACCCCAAACCGTCAAGGCGCCGCTCGCGATGAAGGCCAACCCGACATCGCGCACGAAATGGACACTGAAGGGACCCAGCAGAGCAAGCCCGGGAACCGCATTGTAGAATGCAAGCGGTTCGACGAAAATGTAGATGCCCGAGATGAACCAGCCGGATCCGATGAGGAAGAGAACGTTTCTCGACATGTCACATCCCCGGCGTCGCTGATAAATGAGGAAACCGGAAATGGTCGCCATCGCGCCGCTGTCCACGGAGCATCACGCCGACTGGCTGCGCCTCTGGAAGGGTTACCAGGCGTTCTATCGCGTGACCATTGATGACGCGACGACCGATCTGTCCTGGGAGCGCTTGAGGGATCCGCGGGAGCCAATGTTCGGACTTGCGGCACTCATCGATGGCAAGGTCGTCGGCATCGTGCACGCACTCTACCATCGGTCCACCTGGACGCGGGGCGACTACTGCTACCTGCAGGATCTCTTCACCGATGAAGCGCAGCGCAACAAGGGCATCGGTCGTGCCCTGATCGAAGCAGTCTATCGCGAAGCGCGTCAGCGCGGCGCCTCGCGCGTCTACTGGCTGACCCACGAGAGCAATGCCACCGGCATTGCTCTTTACGAAAAAGTCGCGAGCCGAACCGGCTTCATCCAGTACCGCCACGTACTCTAGAAAAAGGCGAGACCCGACCATCAGGCCACATCACGCGCCGGAAACCTGTCGAGGAGCGCAGTCGCCCGGGTGGGGCGCACCTGCAACTCGCCCTTGCAGTTCGGGCATCGATGCGCCAGCGCATTCTGGCCACAGGAAAGACAGAAGGTGCACTCAAAGGAGCAGATCATCGCACCAGCCCTGTCGGCTGGAAGGGCAACGTGGCAGCGCTCGCAGGACGTCTTCATGAGGAGCATGGGCAGGAATTCCAGCAAAGAGGAAACATGACCATAACCTGCAGCCAACCCGCCTGCTTTCAAGAACTGACGGTCTATTTCGGTGACAGTGCACTTTTCCGCAGCGTCGCAAAGGTTGCCGGCAGGCCCCTGATGCAACAGGTTGAAAGGGCAGCTTGACCAGTCAGGCCATGCCAGCCTGCTCAGGGTCTTCGACAGCCCGCCCAACCGGCTGCCCCAGGTTCGTTGACGCCAAGCAACTTGCTCACCCCGCCGCCAGCGCGCGGCCGAGTTGGGGCAGCCTGAGCGCCGACACAAGCCCGCGCACCTCGGCCCGTGCCGCAATCTGCGCCATGGTCAGGCCACGCGACTTGCCGTCGATGAGGTCAAGCACCGTCAGCCCCTTGGGGAACAGCTCGCGATAGATCACGCGCTCGCTCAGGCCCGGTGCCAGTCGGAAGCCGATGCGCTGCGACAGCTTTGTCAGCGCATGCGTCAGCCGCTTGCGATTATGCGTCTCCTGCGCCGTCATCCGGTTGCGCACGACCAGCCAGTCGATCGTCCGGCGCCTCTCCAGCATCTGCCTCTTGCGGCTTTCCCAGACGAACTCGGCATAGATGCTAGGCGCCTTGGCCTCGAACGTCACCGGATCGACGCTCGCCAGAACGTCGAAGTCGACGAAGCTGTCATTGAGCGGCGTCACGATGGTCGAGGCCATGGCATGCGCCGCACGCCCAAGCGGGGTATCGGCACCAGGACAGTCGACGACGATCACGTCACATTCGACGCGCAGCGCCTCGACAGCCGACCGGAACCGTTCGGCATCCTCCGCCTCAGCCGTCGCCCGGCTCTCGGCCGAGGACGGTTCTGGCGTGACCAGCCTCGGCATGGGCAGCGACAATCCCTCGATCTCGGCCCATCGGACACGATTGGCGAGGAAATGGGTCAGGGTCTGCTGGCGGAAATCAAGGTCGATCGCGCCGACACGCAGGCCCGCAGACATGAGGCCCGACACAAGGTGCAGCGTGATGGTCGACTTTCCCGACCCGCCCTTCTCGTTGCCGACCACAATCAGCGATGTAGGAAATCCCGCCATGCCCCGCCAAGACGCAAGTGATTCGCCCTCAACCGGCAGGCTAGCACCGCCTTTCCCCCAAGGGAAAACGCCGGGCCTGCAGGTCAGGCCCCGGTGTCGCCCAAGGACAACAGGCTCGCATTGCCCCCAGCCGCCGTCGTGTTGGTGCAGGCCGTGCGCTCGACGGCGAAACGATGCAGGTAGTGAGGTCCGCCCGCCTTGGGTCCGGTGCCTGACGGGCCTTCACCGCCGAAGGGCTGT
>DAISVV010000083.1:0-12144 GCA_036840015.1 Micropepsaceae bacterium | reverse complement strand
TACCCGCCCCGATCCACGAAATGCTTGGACTTCCGCCCGTCGAGAAGGGCTGGGTCTGGCTGGTCGGGGCAGGGCCCGGCGACCCGGGGCTGCTGACCGTACTGGCGCTGGCCGCCCTGCAGCAAGCTGATGTCGTGGTCTATGACGCTCTCGTCGACGAATCGATCCTCAAGCTTGCGCGCCCCGGCGCCACCATCGAATACGCCGGCAAGCGGGGCGGCAAGCCAAGCCCGCGCCAGCGCGACATCTCGCTGAGGCTGATCGAACTCGCGCGCGCCGGCAAGCGTGTCGTGCGCCTGAAGGGGGGAGACCCCTTCATGTTCGGGCGCGGCGGCGAGGAAGCGCTCGCGCTGGTCGAGGCGCGCATTCCCTTCCGGGTCGTGCCCGGCGTCACGTCAGGCACCGGAGGCCTCGCCTATGCCGGCATCCCGGCAACCCATCGTGACGTGAACCACGCCGTGACCTTCGTGACGGGCCACAACTCCGGCGGGGATGTACCGGACGATCTCGACTGGGAAGCCCTCGCCAGGGGCTCGCCCGTGCTGGTGATCTACATGGGGCTGAAGCACCTGCCGCGCATCCGCAGTGCCGTGCTCGCCGCCGGTCGCCGCGCCGATGAACCGGTGGCCCTTGTCAGTCACGCCACCACGGAGCGCCAGCGCGTGCTTGAAACAACGCTCGGTGCCGTTGTCGAGGATGCCACGGCCCACGCGGTCGAGGCGCCAGCCCTGATCGTGATCGGCGAAGTTGTGAAGCTGCGCGCAGGACTCGACTGGCTCGCCGCCATGTCCGGCAAGGTTCTCGATCCCGATCCGCTTGGCCTGAAGCCCGCCGCACGCCAGCGCGCCTAGCGCCTATTCGGCGCTGAACTGGAACTCGCTCTCGTAGCCCCAGTACCAGACGCGTACCTGATAATCCTGGCCCACGATGTAGCGCGAGGGAACCAGCGTGATCGAGTAGAACTCCTCGAGCTTCTCGCCCGGCTGCAGGCCCGCCGACACCGCAAGCTCGGGGCACTGCACATCGCTCACCCGCGTCTGCACCATTTCGCCGGAGCGGCTGAACACCTGCCAGCGAAACACCTTGCAGGCCGAGGGCGCCTTGAGCGCCGCCGGATCGGGCGTGTTGTTCTGCAGCGTCACCTTGATCTCGATGACCGGCGGGACAGACCCTGCAAGCTGCACCGCATCCCGGTTCGGTTCGAGCCGGAGCGATACCGCGTTCTCGAGCGAGTCAAACGCACCCTGCGAGGCTGCGTAGGCAAGGCTGCCGACCACGGCGACCCAGAGAATGGCCCTGAACACGTATTGGCGCCAGTTCGGGGCCTCGGCGGGAGGGAGCGACGTCACTCAGGTCTTCTCCTTGTCAGGCTTCTTGTCGGTTTCGATATAGTCAAGGTCGACATGGAACGTCTCGCGCAGGCCAATCAGCGAGATGATCGCAATCACGGCCACGCCAATGCCCACGATCTCGGCTGCCTCCACGATCCCAAGACCGAACTGGTCCTTCAGCAGGGCAAAAACCATCGTGATCGGCACGGTGAAGCCGCGAACGAAATTCGGTACCGACGTGGCCACCGTGGCCCGGAGATTGGTGCCGAATTGCTCGGCCGCAACCGTGACCATCATGGCCCAGTAGGCGGTACAGAAGCCGATCACGAAGATCACCGCATAGAAGGACGAGGAATCCGCCAGCGGGGCATGGAAGAAGTATCCCAGCGCCAGGATCAGCGCAAAGAGGAAGGCGCCGATCGACAGCTTGCGACTTCCGACCATCTGGCTGAACAGGCCATTCGCCACGCTGCCGATGGTGATGCCGCAGTAGAACCAGAAGACCGAGGTGCCGGCGATGATCGGCTCGGCCACACCGAGCGCCTTGGCGATCTCGGGCGAGAAGGTCACGAGGATCGCCAGCGAGTACCAGATGGGCAGGCCCACCAGGATGCAGTTCATGTAGCGGGTGAACCTGTCCCAGCTGGTGAACAGCATGAGGAAGTTGCCCCTTGCGACGTCCTCCTGCGCCGCGACAGCCTTGAAGATCCCGGATTCGGCAACCGAAAGACGAAGGGCCAGCAGGCCAAGCCCCATCACGCCGCCGAAGATGTAGGCGCCGCGCCACGTGAAGTACTCGTAAACCAGCGCCGCCGCCACGGCACCGGCAACACCCGTCGCCACCACGATGGTCGTTCCATAGCCGCGCACGTTCTTGGGAAGCAGTTCTGCAACCAGGGTGATGCCGCCGCCGATCTCGCCCGCAAGGCCGATGCCGGTGAAGAAACGCAGCACCGCATACTGGTCGATCGGCGAGAGCACCGCATCGACGCCCGGCCCGAACTGCCCGACGAAACCGTTCAGGATGTTGCCGACCGAATAGAGCAGGATGGAGCCGAACAGCAGTTCGATGCGGCCGACCTTGTCCCCGATCACACCCCAGAGAACGCCGCCGACCAGGAACCCGGCCATCTGCCAGTTCAGCAGATACGTGCCGACGGTCACGAGGTCATCACCCTTGACGCCGAGGTCCGTGAGACTTGCCACTCTGAGGATGGAGAACAGGATCAGGTCGAAGACGTCGACGAAATAGCCGAGCGCCGCAACAAAGATGGCAAGACGGACATTGTTGGACATGCGTAGTGGCCCCCGAGACGCAGAATCCGCCTAGTGTGCTGCGCCTTCAGGGGCGCTGCAAGGGGACCCAGCCTGCTTCCCGCCGCCCCTCGAGGGGCGCAAACCGGGCCTTGTAGGCCATCTTTCGGCTGCCTTCGATCCAATACCCCAGATAGACGTATGGCAGGCCCCGGCTTCTCGCCTGTTCGATGTGGTCGAGGACCATGAACGTCCCGAGGCTCCGCCCGTCATCATCGGCGTTGTAGAAGCTGTAGACCATGGACAGCCCGTCGCCGAGCGTATCCGTTAGGGCCACGGCCGCGAGGTCGCCGGCATTGGGTCCGTGCGTGTAGCGGTACTCGACGAGGTGTGTCTCGACGGCCGAGTCCTCGACCATCGCCACATAGTCGAACATCGTCATGTCGGCCATGCCACCATCATTGTGGCGCACGTCCAGGTAGCGCCGCAGCAGGCGGAACTGCTCCTCCGACGCCCAGGGGTCGACGATCTCGGCCTGCAGGTCGCTGTTGTGGGAAAGCACCCGCTGGAACGAGCGCGATGCCTCGAATGCGTCGACCACCACCCTGACCGACAGGCACGCCTGGCAGGACGCGCAGGTCGGGCGATAGGCCATGCTTTGGCTGCGCCGGAAACCGGCATGGGTCAGAACGTCATTCAGGCTTCGGGCGGCATCACCCGTCAGGCGGGTAAAGACCTTTGTTTCCATCCTGCCGGGCAGGTAGGGGCAGGGCGCAGGGGCCGTCTGGTAGAACTTGGGTATCTTGGTGCCAAACTGCTCTGACACGGCAACGGGTCCCGCACGAATAACCAGCCCGAATCAGTGGATTGGGGCCTGACCCGATTAATCTCACACAGTCACACGCGCATGGGAACTGGCAAAATTGAAGGGACGGGCGGTCAAGGCCACCGCCTGTCGGCTACGCCCTAAAGGTCCGGCGGCAGCACCGGGGCTTCCTTCAGGAGCACGATGCTGATGCGCCGGTTGGCCGACGCATAGGGGTTTTCGGGGTAGAGCGGGTCCGCCCCCGCCTTGCCGACCACTTCCGCAACGCGGCCGTCCGGCAGCCCGCCTTCCTGCAGGATGTCGAGCGTGGCGTTGGCGCGGGCCGCCGAGAGGTCCCAGTTCGAGTAGCCGCCCGGACCCGAGAAGCTTTCGCCGTCGGTATGGACGGAAATCGATATCCGGTTGGGGAACTCGTCGATGACCTTTCCCACCTCCTCCAGAAGGTTGCGCACCTCCGGCGTGGGTTCGGCGCTGCCGGGCTCGAACATCGCCCTGCCGTCCTGGTCGATCAGCTGGATGCGGGCACCTTCGGGCGTGGTGTCGATCAGCACGTGGCGTGACAGCTTGGCGAAGTCGGGCATGTCCTGGATGGCCTGACGCAGGCGGATCGCTGCGCGCTCGAGCTCCGCGTCCTTGGCAGCCTCGTCCTCGGCCTTTTGGCTTTCCGCGGTCGCCGGATCGCCCTCCTGGCTTTCATCCTTGGGCGGGCTCAGCGCCGTCTTTGCCGCCAGCTGTCCCGAACCTTCCACGCCTTCCGTTGCGGCAGACGTGCCCGAGAGTAGCGCGCCATTGCCCGAGTTCGACCGGCTGACAGACTCGGGAGCAAAGTAGTCGGCGATGCCGCGCTTCTGCTCCGGCGTCGTGGTGTTGATGAGCCACATCAGCAGGAAGAACGCCATCATCGCCGTCACGAAATCGGCATAGGCAACTTTCCACGCGCCGCCGTGGTGGCCCTCATGTCCGCCCTTCTTGATCTTCTTGATGATCGTGGGCGCTTGCGTTGCTTTTGCCATGTAGAGCCGTACCCCATTCCCGCGGGCACGCCGCCCTGCCTGAGGGCTTGTCTTTGGGCGGCCGCACCGTTACTGCGTTCAGCGCTGATTATGGCGCACGGGGTCTTAACGCGCCCTTGAGCGCAGCCGGGGTGGTCCAATGACGTTGAATTCACGCGCTTTTCGCGACGCACTGGGTCATTTTGCAACAGGTGTCGCAGTGATCTCAGCCCGCACGGGCGACGCTGGAACGCTCGGCCTGACTATCAATTCCTTTGCCTCCGTGTCCCTGGATCCTCCCCTTGTGCTGTGGAGCCTCGACCGTGGATCCGATCGCTACCCGCCTCTGATGCAGGTCTCGCGCTTCGGTATTGGCGTGCTGGGACAGGAAGGCGAAGATCTATCCCGGCGCCTCGCCCGGAAAGGGCAGTTTGCGCTTGGTAAAGACGAGGTCGCGGACGGCCCGAATGGCGTGCCGCTACTGCGCAAAGCCA
This sequence comes from Micropepsaceae bacterium, assembly GCA_036840015.1. GTDB lineage: Bacteria > Pseudomonadota > Alphaproteobacteria > Micropepsales > Micropepsaceae > SZUA-430. The sequence goes on along the minus strand of DAISVV010000083.1, from coordinate 7,247 downwards.
TCGCCGCTTTCGAGTGCGAAGTCGAACAGCGCATCGATGCCGGCGATCACGTCATCTTCCTCGCCCGCGTCCTGTCCTGCAGCCACGCCGGCCACGAAGCGCCACTGCTCTATTACCGCGGCGCCTACCGCGCGCTGGCAGCCCGCGGCGATGCCGGCTGAAGCACGATCGTACCGATCGCGCTCGCCTCGATGTCGGCAATGTTGGTTCGTACCTGCAGATACTCCCCGCGCGCCCAGCGAGGCGCCAGGTTGTCATAGAAGGGCGAGAACACGTTGCCGCTCTGGCCCGTCGACGCCATGAACAGCGACTTCTCCTCGGCGCCCATGTCGTAGATGCCGCGGTAGCCGCTGCCATGCACTGCCGCAAACGGATTGGCGTTCGAATAGCGATAAGCCGCGCGCTGGATCGTCGAGTTGCCCCCGCCGATCTCGTGCGAGAAACCGAACAGCGATGAGAGCACGGGGATGAACCCGAAGGGCGTGTGCGAGAATGTCGCCCGGTGCGCATCGCCCCAGCGCCACTTGGCCATGTCCTGGCCATGCTGGTCCCGCAATTCCTGCAAGGCCTTGCGCAGGCTTTGCGCCGCAATGGCAGCACAGGTCTCGCGCACCGGCGTGCGGACATCGTCGCAGAGCTTGACCGCGTCAGTGTCGCCGCTCGCCACGGCCGCGAGGAAATTGGGCCTGTCGCCCCACATCTGCCGGAACAGGTCGCCCGCCTCGTCCTCGAACAGGCCCTGCAGCAGGGAACGCATCCATGCCGCGAACACAAGCGGTGCCCCGGCGTCTGTCGTCATGTGCCGGTCCCAGCCTGACAGAAGGCTGAGCGCGGGCTGCAGGTCGTCGCCGCCCGGACGGGCCAGCGCGATCAGTCCGGGCAGGGCGTCGATCGCAAACCGCTCGGCCGCATCGAGCTGGATCTGCCGGTAACTCTCGACGTCGTGCTTTCCCTGGTGCCCCGACAGCAATTCCCGGATCCGCGTCGCGCGATACTCGGGGTCGAAGTCCTGCGCGATCATGGGCTTGTAGCCGGGCGGAACGACATTGTTGTTCGCCGTCACGAACATCGCCTCTGCCCCGCCCATCCACGAGGGGGCATCTGGTCCCGTGAGATAGCCTTTCCATTCATGCGAGGCCTTGCGTCCATCCGATGGCAGAAGCCCCGCAACGCGGTTCGCCGGGTCGCGCACGGGGATCCGTCCCGGCAGGATCAGCCCGGTGTGCCCCTTGGTGTCCGCATACACGAAGCTCTGGATCGGCGCATTGTAGGGCTCGAAGATGGTCTTGATCGTCTCCGGGCTTGCATCAGGAGCATCGAGGATCCGCAGCAGTGTTTCGCCCGTGCGGTCCTCGCCCGACAGCGCCGGCCATCGCAGCGACAGGACGTAGCCCTCCGGCACCAGCGCCTTCAGCCGTGGCTCGTCGGTCGGCAGGACGGGTCCATTTCGCGTGCTGCGGATGCGGATCTCCTGGTCGCTCCCCAGCCTGACCTTGATGACCTCGCGCCGTGTCTCGAAGCGCTGCGGTCCCGCGGGCGTGAGGTAGGCGAGCGAGTTCTCGGGGTCGATCTTCTCCCAGTAAAGGTCCTGCGTGTCGGCGCCAGTCGTCGTGAGGCCCCACGAGATGTTTGCTGTCCGGCCCGAGACGATTCCGGGGACACCCGGAACGCTGCCGCCTGTCGCATAGCCCCCGGGCCAGCTCAGATGGGCAAGATACCAGAAGCCGGGCACGGTCAGCGGCAGATGCGGGTCGTTCGCCAGCATCGGCAATCCGCTTTGCGTCATGCTGCCGCCGATGACCCAGTTGTTCGAGGCCCCGATCGTCGCAAGGTTGGGCGCCAGCGCCTGCAGCGCCGCGGCGGCGTCGGCGAACTTCGTGCCGGCCTTCGGCGCGTACTCAAGATAGGCGTCCAGCGCCTCCTGCGGCAGCGGCGGATTGAGCCCGCGGATCTTGTCGGCAGGCATCCGCCGCAGCAGCTGCAGGCGCAGGATCTCCTGGAAGGCATTCGCCGACAACTGTACGGATATGGCCTTCAGCGTGGCGACCGAGTCAGCCGGTCTCCAGTCATCCGGATGGACACCGAGCATGAAGAACTCCGGCGGCAGGGGCTTGCCGTTGCGCGGGATCGCGGCATTCACGCCCGCCGCATAGGACCTGAACGCGGCAAGCGCCTCGGGCGACAGGTGCGATACCGATGCCTCGGCGGCGCGATACAGGCCAAGTGTCCGCAGGTAACGGTCCGGAAGCACGGCAGCGGCCCCCGCAACTTCGCTGAGCCGTCCCTGCACGGTGCGCCGCTGGAACTCCATCTGCCAGAGCCGGTCCTGCGCATGCACAAAACCAAGGCCGAACAGCGCGTCATCGCGCCTCTGGGCCATGATGTGCGGCACGCCATCCTTGTCACGCACGATCTTCACGGGCGCGCCTGGGCCCTCGACCTCGACGGTACCTGAAAGCTGGGGCACCGAGCCCTTCATCCAGAAGACCGTGATCGCAATCCAGAGCGCAAGGAGCCCCGAAAGGAATACAACGGTCACGGCTGCGTTACGGAAAAAGCGCTTCATTGTTCAGGTTCATCCGGTCTGCTACGTGGTGCCGGAACTTAAAGGGAAATCGCCGAATGGCAAATCTTGCTTTCATTGGCCTTGGCCGCATGGGATACCCGATGGCAGGGCACCTCGCCCGCAACGGCCACGCGGTCAGCGTCTTCAACCGCTCCGCCGCCCGCGCCAAGGCTTGGGCGGCCGAGCATGGCGGCAGGGCCTGCGCCTCGATCGGCGAGGCAGTCTCGGGCGTCGACATCGCCTTCATGTGCGTGGGCGACGATCCCGACATCCGCACCGTGGCCCTCGAGGCCTTTCCCGCCATGAAGCCGGGATCGCTCCTCGTTGACCACACGACAGGCTCAGCTACGCTTGCCGCCGAACTCGCGCAGGAGGCGGCCACCAGGGGCCTGCATTTCCTTGATGCACCCGTATCGGGCGGCGAGGCCGGCGCGCAGAAGGGCCAGCTGACGGTCATGTGCGGCGGCGACCCGCAGGCCTATGCGGCGGCCGAGCCAGTGATCCGTGCCTATGCGAAGATGGTTCGCAGGCTCGGACCCGCAGGCGCCGGCCAGAAGACCAAGATGGTCAACCAGATCTGCATCGCAGGCCTGGTGCAGGCACTGGCCGAGGGCATACACTTTGCCGAGAAGGCGGGGCGCGACCCCGACGCCGTCATCGACGTCATCTCGAAGGGCGCCGCCCAGAGCTGGCAGATGGAAAACCGCGCCGGCACGATGCACCAGCGCCGCTTCGACTTCGGCTTTGCGGTCAGCTGGATGCGCAAGGACCTTCGCATCGCGCTGGCCGAGGCCCGTCAGAACGGCGCCACGCTGCCCGTGACGTCCATCGTCGACCAGTTCTATGCCGACGTCGAGCGCATGGGCGGACAGCGTTGGGACACCTCCAGCCTGATCGCACGCCTGTCTGGCGAAGCGGGAAACTAGCGGCTGCCGGACAGCGCCCGGGCAGCCCGCGGCGCAAAATAGCTGAGCACGCCATCCGCGCCCGCGCGCTTGAAGCCGGTCAGGCTCTCCATCATGGCCTTGTCGGCATCGATCCACCCTCGCTCGGCGGCCGCCATGATCATCGCGTACTCGCCCGATACCTGGTAGGCGAATGTGGGGACACCAAAAGTCTCCTTCACGCGCCGCACGATGTCGAGATAGGGCATGCCCGGCTTGACCATCACCATGTCGGCGCCCTCGGCGATGTCGAGCGCCACTTCGCGCAAGGCTTCCTCGCCATTGGCCGGATCCATCTGGTAGGTGCGCTTGTCACCCTTGAGCACGCCAGCCGAGCCGACCGCATCGCGGAACGGTCCATAGAACGCCGACGCATATTTGGCCGCATAGGCCATGATCAGCGTATCCTTGTGCCCGGACTTCTCGAGGCCGGCTCGGATGGCGCCGATGCGCCCGTCCATCATGTCGGATGGCGCGATGATGTCGCAACCGGCATCCACCTGCGTCAGCGCCTGCGCCACAAGCACCTCGACGGTTTCATCGTTCAGGATGACGCCGTCCCGCAGCAACCCGTCATGGCCGTGGCTCGTATAGGGATCCAGTGCCACGTCGCACAGCACGCCGATGTCGAGCTTCGCCTCCCGGATCGACCGCGTTGCCCGGCAGACCAGGTTGTCAGGGTTGAGCGCCTCCTTCCCGTCGGGCGTCTTGCGCGCCGGATCGGTCGAGGGGAAAAGCGCGATCACCGGGATCCCGAGCCGGCAGGCTTCCTCTGCGGCTTGCGGCACGAGGTCAACCGAGATCCGGTCGACCCCCGGCATCGAGGCAACCGGATCGCGCCGCTTGTGGCCGTCGACCAGGAACACGGGCCAAATAAGGTCGGAGGCCGAAAGGGCGCTTTCGGCCACGAGCCGCCGCGACCAGCCGGTGCGCCTGAGGCGACGCAGGCGCAGGGAAGGGAATCGGCTGGCAGGATCATGGGCCATGGCGTGCGAGCACTTCGTTGACAGGAGTACCCCCTCTTCGTATCACCACCCCAAGCCTTGAGGGAAGATGCGGCATGGCCTTCGAATTGTCGGAAGACCAACGACTTGTGCAGAAGACGGCGCGGGATTTCGCTGCCGGAAACCTGGCGCCCCATGCAGCAGCGTGGGACGAGGACGAGATCATCCCCGTGCCCACCATGCGCACGGCGGCCGAACAGGGTTTAGCCGGCAACTACGTGCGCGACGAGTTCGGTGGCAGCGGCCTGACCCGCCTCGACGCCGCCGTTATCTTCGAGGAACTCGCCGCAGGCTGCACGCCGACCGCGGCCTTCATCTCGATCCACAACATGGCCTCGTGGATGATCGACCGCTTCGGCAATGACGAGCAGCGCAGGCGCTACCTGCCGCGCCTGATGACGATGGAACTCATCGCCTCCTACTGTCTCACCGAGCCGGGTGCAGGCTCGGATGCCGCCAGCCTCAAGACAAAGGCCGTGCGCGATGGCGACCACTATGTGATCAACGGCGGCAAGGCCTTCATCTCGGGCGCCGGCACGTCGGATCTCTACGTCTGCATGATCCGCACTGGCGAAGACGGCCCCAAGGGCATCTCGTGCATCGTGGTTGAGAAGGGAACGAAGGGACTGAGCTTCGGCAAGAACGAGCGCAAGATGGGGTGGCGCAGCCAGCCCACCGCCACAGTGAACTTCGAGGACTGCCGCGTGCCGGTCGCCAACCGCATCGGCGCTGAAGGCGAAGGTTTCCGCATCGCGATGATGGGCCTCGACGGCGGGCGCATCAACATCGGCGCCTGCTCGCTGGGTGCCGCGCGCGCCGCGCTCGAGCAGGCGCAGCGCTACGTGGTCGACCGTCGGCAGTTCGGCCGCCAGATCGGCGAGTTCCAGGCCACCCAGTTCCGCCTCGCCGACATGGCAACCGAACTCGAGGCGTCCCGCCTCATGATCTGGAACGCCGCCGCCGCACTTGACCGGCGCGACCCCAGGGCGACAATGCTCTGCGCGATGGCCAAGCGCTTTGCCACCGACCATGCCTCGGCGATTGCCAACGACGCGCTCCAGCTGCACGGGGGCTATGGCTATCTCAAGGACTTCCCCCTCGAGCGTCATGTGCGCGACCTGCGGGTCCACCAGATCCTCGAAGGGACGAACGAGATCATGCGTGTCATCATCGCGCGCGAGCTCACGCGCCAGTAGAACGCGGCCTCTCGCCGTCGCGCAGACAATCCGGGAATGAATACGATGGATGAAGTCCTTTTCGAGCGGCAGGGCAGGGCGGGCGTCATCACGCTCAACCGGCCCAAGGCCCTGAATGCCCTGACACTGTCCATGGTCGACGCCATGACGGCGCAGCTCAAGGCCTGGCGCGACGATCGCGACGTCGAGATGATCATCGTCAGGGGCGCGGGCGAAAAGGCCTTCTGCGCCGGCGGCGACATTCGCGCGCTCTATGACTCAGGAAAGGCCGGCACGCCTTACGTGATCGACTTCTATGCGCGTGAATACCGCCTCAACACCCTGATCAAGCGATACCCCAAGCCCTACGTCGCGCTGATTAACGGGATCGTGATGGGCGGCGGCGTCGGCGTGTCGGTCCATGGCAGCGTGCGCGTCTGCGGCGAGGGGACGATGTTTGCCATGCCGGAAACCGGCATCGGGCTGTTCCCGGACGTCGGTGGAACCTATTTCCTGCCGCGCTGCCCCGGCGAGACGGGCATGTATCTCGCCCTCACAGGCGCACGCCTCGATGTCACCGACGCCCGCTATGCCGGCATCGCAACCCATGTCGTTCCCCAAGCGCAGCATGCAAGCCTGCTCGACGCCCTCTGCAACACAGCCGACCCGCTCGAGAAGGTGCTCGCCCGCCACGCCGTGATCACGCAGGACAAGCCGAAGCTCGAGGGCCTGCGTCCTGCGATCGATGCACATTTCGCCGCGCCATCCCTCGAGGCGCTCTTCGCGTCCCTCGCGGCAGGCAGCACGCTGTTCGAAGAACAGGCCCTCAAGACGCTGAAGACGAAGTCGCCGACCAGCCTCAAGGTAGCCTTCCGCCAGGTGCGCGAGGGTGCAAGGCTCGGCTTCGAGGATTGCATGCGCCTTGAGTTCCGTCTTACCAACCGCTTCATGCGGGCAGCCGACTTCTATGAAGGCGTTCGCGCCGTCATCATCGACAAGGACAACGCCCCGCGCTGGAACCCGCCCTCCATCGGCGAGGTCGTTGCGGCCGACGTGGATCGCTATTTCGCGCCGCTCGAGGGCGGCGACCTCGAACTCGGATGAACGGCACGAAAGGGAGTGCGCCCACATGAAGATCGGTTTCATTGGCCTTGGCAACATGGGCGGGCCCATGGCTGCCAACCTCGCAAAGGCCGGCCATGACGTCACGGCATTTGACATGTCGGCCGCGGCCCTCGACACGGCGGCAGCCGCCGGCGTCATGAGGGCAACGACAGCCGCCGCCGCTTCAGCTGGGGCTGAAGCCGTCGTAACCATGCTGCCGGCAGGCCAGCACGTGCGCAGTGTCTATCTCGGGGACACCGGAATTCTCGCAGGTGCAGCACCGGGCACGCTCTTCATCGACTCCTCCACGATCGATGTCGCCACCGCGCGCGAAGTGCATGCGGCCGCAGGCGAGCGCCACGTCAGTTTCCTCGACGCGCCCGTGTCGGGCGGCGTTGGAGGCGCGGCGGCAGGCACGCTGCCCTTCATGGTGGGTGGCGAGGCAGCCGCCGTC
>DAISVV010000082.1:0-12202 GCA_036840015.1 Micropepsaceae bacterium | reverse complement strand
GCGTTGGGATGCGACTCGGCCTTTTCGATGTCCTTCACCGTGATGAGGCCGATGCAGCGGAACTGGTCATCCACGACCAGCAGCTTCTCGATCCGGTGCTGGTGGAGAAGCCGCTTGGCCTCGTCCATCCCGATGCTCTGGCGCACCGTAACGAGGCGCTCGCGCGTCATCAGCTGCGAGACCGGCTGGCGCAGGTCGGTGGCAAACCGCACGTCGCGGTTGGTCAGGATGCCGACAAGCTTGCCGCTCGAGGGCTCCACCACCGGAATGCCCGAGATGCGGTGCGTCTCGCGGATGCTGCGGGCCTCGGCCAGCGTGGCGTCCGGCGCGATCGTGATCGGGTTGAAGACGATGCCGCTTTCGAATTTCTTGACCTGCCGGACATTCGAGGCCTGTTCCTCGGGCGTCATGTTGCGGTGGACGACACCCATGCCGCCAGCCTGCGCCATCGCGATGGCAAGGCGGGCTGCGGTCACGGTATCCATCGCCGCCGAAAGAAGCGGCACGGCCAGTTCGATGGTGCGGGTCAGACGGGTGCGGGTGTCAGCCTGTCCGGGCAGGACCTCGGAGGCACCGGGAACCAGCAGGACGTCGTCAAAGGTCAGGGCTTCCTGGAGCTGCAAGTCGTTCCCTTTCTCTGTCAGGCGCATGGGGGGAAGCGAGTTGCGGTGTGGAACTAAGCCCTTTGGCCGCCGAAGTAAAGCGGGCTTAATTGTCTCAGGCAGGTCTGGCGGAAATTCAGGCGGCCTGCGGCGCGGAATGCAGGCTCCACACTTTCAGCATGGCCTTTGCCGCCTGCGCCGTGACAGAGTCGTAGGTCCGCGCGATATCGGCGAGGAAGGCGGGCGGCCGTGGCACGCCCGAGACATGCTTGTCGACCTGCACGACGATCGATGTGAATTGCGTCCTGTCGGCACCAATGGCCTTGCAGGCGACCGCCAGCGGTTCCCCGCCTGCATCCCGCACGATGCGCCGCGCGGTCACGGGGTCGACGCCGGTCACTGCCGACAGCCCTTTCGTGAAGCCCTCGACATCGCCGCTGCGCACCTTGGCAACAAGCGCCTGCACCTCGCCCGAGGTCCAGGCCGGTTGTGGCGGGAACGGACGCACCCGCTTCGCCCCGCGTTCGGCAACCAGCTCAGCCATGATCGTGTCCAGCTCGCGCGGGGCAATCGGGAAACGCTTCAGGATCGACTGGCGCATCGCCGCCGACACGTACCAGAACATCTGGTAGGCAAGGTCTTTGGGCATCTCGTCGCGCGAGACGAGCGGCATGCGGATCTGCTCCATGCTCTCGGCAATCGCCACGAGGTCGTTGAAGATGTTGCGCGGGATCGAGACACCGGCGTTCGACAGCAGGCTTTTCAGGACTTGGGGTTCCTTCAGCCGGACAAGCGCCGCGATCACCTCCGCCGGCACCTGCGCGCGGCGGGCGACCGCCTCGCGGTGTGCGGGGGTACGCGCCTCGATCACCTCGAGGATGTCGCTGGTCGAGAGGACTGGCGACTGGACAAGGATGGGCTCGGCAATGTCGATGTCATCGGCAGCCAGCGCGCGGATGAGATCACGCGGTGCGGAGTCAAGCGTGGCGATGCGGCAGGCAAGCTTCTTGCGCACCTCCGCCTCGACCTCGTGCAGCAAACCCGTCAGGATCTGGTCGATCAGCACTGTGGCACCAGCCGGAAGTTCCTTCTCGCTCTCCAGCAGCAGGCCTGCCACCCGGTCGAAAAGGACCGTCCGCCCCGCAGGCGTGCGGTCACGGGCAAGGCTGACAAGCTTTTCAAGCATCGAGTGCACGGCGTCACGTCATCCGGAGGCAGGGACAGGCAAATCAGGCGCAGATTATGCCCGGAAATCCTTAATGCCGGCTTTGGACTTGGTAACCGCCGCCTTGACGCCTGCTGCATAGAAAGCGTTAACTCTCGGCCAGTTTCGGACAAGGGGGAACCTTCGATGCGCCTGAACCTCATCGCCCTGGCAACTATCGCGCCGCTGGCGCTGGCCGCCTGCACCACCTCGAAGTACGAGGGAGACCCGATGTACAACGCCGGCTTCGGCGACGGCTGTGCCACCGGCACTGCCCGCGCGCAAGGCGCCCCGCCGTCCAATCCCGTGCGTGATGAGACCGAGTGGAAGAGCAGCGATGCCTACCGCGCCGGCTGGAAGGCGGGCTATGGCTCCTGCAACACGTCCGGGAACCGCGGCGATGCGACCGGCGTGGACCGCGACCCGACGCGTCCCTAGAAAAGCTGCCTGACGGAGGAGCACTGCCATGCGTTCCATCGCGTTCCTGATCGTGGTGCTGCAGTTCATCCTGCTCGGCCCCCTCTACGTGATGTATGGCCAGGTCGATCCCTGCCGGGCACTTGCCAAGGACATTGCCATGCGCGCCGAGAAGGCCGGCGGCCTGGGCACGGCGATCGAAGGCGCCTTTGTCGACCTTGAGGTCAGCGCCCGCCGCGACGTGGCCGAGAAATCGACCATGCAGTGCGCAGCCGAGCTTGCAGGCAATCTCGCCGGAGGCTAGCAGCCTTCAGCCCGGCGTGTGGCGGTTCTCGCTTTCGCGTTGCCGCGCCGTTGCCGTGATCTGGTCGCGCAGGCCCGGATGGGCCTTGAGCAGCGCGTCGAAATCCCAGCGCTTCAGCACGAGGAGGTTGGTGTAGCCCGCCGACACGACATCGGCGCTGCGGGGCTTGTCGGTCAGCAGCGCCATCTCGCCGACGAAATCACCCGCCTTCAGGCGTACGGGTTCCGGCCCCACCTTCACCTCGACCGCACCCGAGGCGATGAAGTACATCCGGTCGCCACGCTCGCCGGCGCTGATGATGCGCTCTCCCGGAGGAAACATCTCGGGTGTCAGCGCGCGCGCCAGCTCGGCGATCTGCGTCTCCTTCAGGCCCGCAAGGATCGGCACCTTGGCCAGCATTTCCGTCAGCTGCAGTCCGAGGTTCAGGGGCGGACGCGCCTCCGCAGCCTTGCGCCGGGCCGTCCGGTCCTCTTCAAGGCTCTCATAGACCTCATCGGAGATCAGCGACTGCTCGACCTGTCCGCGATACTCTGCCTCCTCAAGGCCGATGGCCAGCCGTTCGAGATAGCGTGACCGCATCGCCTTGGTGAAATCGGGATACTGCAGGTCCAGGGTTTCAATCGCGCTCGCAACCGCGGCAAGCCGCCCCTCGATCGCCTCGCGCACGCTGAGCGCCGCATTGTTCCCGATCAGCTCGGCAAGCTTGCCATCGCAGAACACAAGCAGCTCCCGCAGCACGAGCTGCTCGACCAGCAGGAGCTCGAAGCGGTTGGCAACTTCCTCCGACAGCAGCCAGTGCAGCCGCAGGCGCCGCTGCAGCCACAGCGCCAGCCGGAACTGCCAGCCGTGCTTTTGTCCGCCAATGGCCGCAGCCAGATACCCCGCCTGCCCCGCCTGCCGCACGCCATCGAGCACCCGGCTCGCTTCGGCGCGCAGCCGCGCGGCAACCGTCCGGCCGACGAGGCCGCGCTGGAGATATTCGAGGCCAAGCTCGGTCTCGCGGTTCGCCACCACGATGAGCCCCGCCCGCACAAGGTCGTCACGCTTCAGCGGCGCCTCGCCCCCGGAAGCCGTGGCCTGCCCCGGCACCGCCGGCGAGAGCGCTTCGCGCAACCCCAGCGTCTCCGCCACGCGCACCAGCCCCTCGCGCACGCGGCTGCGCGACAGCGACATCACCCGGTCGCGCACGAGCCGCTCTTCAGGCGAAAGCTTGTCGAGCTTCAGCGCCTTCATCAGCGGCCGCAGCGTCGGCGCCGAGATGAACAATGTGGCAAACACGTAGCCAAGGCCGACGACAAAGATGAAGCGCGCCTCGGGCGAGAACCCGCCCCCGTCAATGCCCTCGCTGATGCCGGTCGCCGCAAGAAGCGCCAGCGCCACCGTGACTGCGCCTCTCAGGCTGCCCCAGCAAAGCACCAGCTTGTAGGCATGGCTGATCGGCTGCGACAGGCCGAACCACGATAGCGATGGCAGCGCCCCCCACAGCACGCCAGCCCGCGCCACAAGGGCCACGACGAAGACCGTCGCAATCGCAAGCCCGTCGGTCCACTCCATGGCACTGAACATGCGCGGCGCCAGCATCGACGCCAGAACGAAGATCAGCGAGGTGGCCCAGAACTCGAGCTGCCGCCAAGTGACAAGCAGTGTCTCCCAGGTCCCCGGCGACAGGCGCGTGCGCACGTTAGAGGCAAACACCATCGCAGCCGTGACGACGGCAATGATGCCCGAAACCTCGAAATAGGCCTGCCCCAGGACGAAGGTCAGGTAGGTGAAGGCGACAGACAGCGTGATCTCGGTCACCGCGGCGCCGCGCCACTGGCTGATCATGAAGCCGGCAACCAGCGCCATGCCATAGCCCAGCAACAGCCCGCCGACGAAGCCCTTCACGAACTCGAGCGCCCCCGAAACGAAGCTCGGCTCTCCTGCCCCCGTGAACACGCCCAGCAGCACGACGAACAGCGCGATGGCGGCGGCGTCATTGAACAGGCTCTCGCCCTCCACGATCACCGACAGCCGGCTTGGCGCCCCGATGTCACGGAAGATCCCGAGCACCGCCGCCGTGTCGGTCGTGGCCACGAGCGCGCCGATGATCAGGCAGAGGATCAGGTCCATGCCCGTCACCCAGTGCAACGAGAAGCCGACCGCGGCCATGCAGGCCAGCACGGCCACCACGGCCAGCATCAGCACCGGCGCAATGTCATCGAACAGGCGCCGCACGTCGACCGTCAACCCGCCAGCAAAGAGCAGCGGCGGCAGGAACACATAGAGGAACGCTTCGGCCGGAATGGTCAGCGCCCCGATCGCATTGACAAGCGCGCTTCCAAAGCCCCCGGCCTGGCCCGCCGCCGTCTGCACGAACCCAAGGCCAATACCTGCAAGGGCCAAGAGCACCGTGAAGGGAACCTGCACGCGCTTCGACATGGGCACGAGCAGGCTCACCACGAGCAGCAGTGCGGCGAACCCCAGGACAAAGCTGATGACGTTCACTTCAGGCGGCATGGCTTCCCGCATCTCTGGCAACAGCGCATGTCAGCACCCGGCCCACGGCGGCCCCGATGCTGCGATACGGCACAAATCATCGCTCCCGAAGGAATACCACGACCTTTTCAAGCCATGAAAGTGTCCAACGTACACTTGGGCACGCCCACCACACCTGCTATCGGTTTGCACGAGACACGAAGAACAGGGCTATGCAGGATCAAAAGGCGACCGCGGGCACCCCCTATAACTGGTACCTCGCGGGAACAGCCACGTGGTTTTTCGCCATTGGCGTCCAGATCGTGATGTTCACGTACCTCGTGACCACCGTCCTTCATGCGCCGCCGAATCAGGTAGGCCTGGCCCAGACCTCGCTGACCATCCTCTCGGCCGCCTTCATGCTGGTAGGAGGCGCGCTCGCCGACAGGATGGACCGCCGCCGGCTGCTCATGCTCTGCCACGCCGCAGCCGCGATCCCCCCGCTCGTGCTCGTCATCGTCCTGTCGTCGGACGCGCTTGCCTACGAGTGGCTCATTGCCTATGGCCTCGCCATCGGCCTTGTCACCGCCTTCATTCTGCCGGCGCGCGAGGCCACGCTGGCCGACGTGATCGGCGAGGGCAACGGCAACAGCCTGCAGAAGGCCGTCACGACCATGGTCGGGATCCAGTTCCTCGCCCAGATCGCCGGCATGCTCATCGCGCGCTTTGCTGCCCTGACAGGCGCGCAGGCGATCATCTTCTTGCAGGTGATCGCGCAGGGCATCGGCCTGTGGGCCACCTCGCGCCTGCCGCGGGGGACGCACGGACGCGCGACCGGCGAAAAGGAGGCCGGTTCGCAGTGGCAGCGCATCAGGGCCGGCCTCGCCGCCGTCGCCGCCTCGCCCGCCCTCTTTCCCGTGACAGTGCTGACCCTGGCGATCGGAACGCTCTACATTGGCTCGTTCCTCGTCGTGCTGCCGGTCATCCTGCGCGAGGAATTCGGCGGCGACGTGCAGCAGATCTCGACCATGCAGGTCTGCTTCTGGGGCGGCACCATCGTCTCGTCATTCGCGATCGGCCGCATCGGTCACATCGTGCACCGGGGACGGCTCATCGTTGCAGCAGTCTCCACCGGCGCAACCGTCCTGGCGCTGCTCAGCATCAAGGCCCCACTCTTCGTGCTCTACGGGCTCATATTCACCTGGGGCCTCGGCGCTGGTGTCATGATCTCGATGTCGCGCACCGCGGTGCAGGAACACGCGCCCGCCGCCCTGCGCGCCCGCGTGATGTCGGTCTTCCAGTTGGGCTTCACCGGCGGCACGGCCATCGGCGGGATCCTTGCCGGTCTCGCCGTCGAGATCCTCGGGGCCCGGCTCGCAACCCTGTTCCCTTCCATCATGATGGCCATCATCCTCGCGCTGCTCGTCACGCGGACGCAAATCCTGAACATCCGCGCTGTTCCTCTCGACGAAGGCAGATCCGGGTGACCACCCCCACGCACGCAGGCCTCAACCGCTATCTGCTCGCCCTAGGGATCCAGTTCGCCGCCGGCGGCATGCTGGCCGTCCTGTTTCCGTGGCTCATCACCCAGGAACTCAAGGAAAGCCAGATCAATGTCGGCCTCGCGCAGACCTTCGCAAACCTGCCCTTTCTCTTCCTGATCCTGCTTGCCGGCGCCATCGCCGACGGGCGCGACCTGAAGGCCTACCTGCCACGCCTGCTGGTGCTCATGGCAATGATGCCGGTCCTTCTGGCCCTGCTTGTCGCAGCTGGTGCCCTGACCCTGATCACCGCCACGGCAGTAGTCTTTGTGCTGAGCGCGCTCACTGCCTTCGCCACGCCAGCCCGTGACGCGATGCTGTCGCATGTGGTCCCGCACGGCCCCGACCTTGCGCGCGCATCGGTCCAGACCGTGGCCGCAACATTCGGCGGCCAGGTCATCGGCACGCTTGTCGCAGCTCTTGCATCCGATGTCGGCGCAGTGCCGCTGCTCTGCGTACAGGCCATGTTGATGACCTTTGCAGCCATGCTGATGTCCCGGGTCAAGACAATCACGCCCTTCGTCGAGCGGCCACGCGAGGGGCCGCTTGTTGGCCACCTCAAGGGCGAGCTGATGGACGGCTTCCGCCTCGTCTGGCAACACGAGCGGCTGCGCACGCTCATCATCTACCTGTCGATCAGTGCACCACTCTTCAACGGCATGTTTCTGGTGGGCATCCCGCTGATGGTCCGCGACATCTTCCAGGGCAGCTCAGCCATGCTGTCCCTGTTGTTCACGGTCTTCCTCATGGGCATGACCCTGTCGTCCTTCGCCCTGTCGCGCCAGCGCCCCGTCGAGCGTCCCGGCCGGTTCATCATGCTCCTGTTCCTGACGCACATTGTCGTCTTCACCTGCGTCTGGCTCTTCCCCGACCGCAACGTCTTCACCGTGCTCATGTTCCTCTGGGGGCGCAGCTCTGGCGCATCGATGTCCCAATCGCGCGGCATGATCCAGACCGCAGCACCTCCGGCTTTCCTTGGCCGCGTGCTCTCGATGCAGCAGTTCTCGATGATGGCAGGCGCCCCTGTCGGCGCGCTGCTCTTCGGGGCAATCGCGCAGACCGTCGGCGTGCTGAACGCCGTTCTGGTGATACCGGTGGGCGTCAGCCTGATCTGGATCACCTTCCGCCTGCGGACAGGCCTCTGGCACTTCCGCCGCGAGGACCATCCGCAAGCCTGATGGGCGGCGCTACGAATACTTGCGCTCGTTCCACCACGGATAGAAGACGGGCATGTCCTTCGAAACCTGGTCCGGGAAATTCGCCGGCCGCTTCTCGAGGAACGACACCACGCCCTCGCGCGCATCGCCCTGCCGTCCACGCGCATAGATGGCGCGACTGTCGATCTTGTGCGCCTCCATCGGATGGTCGGCACCCAGCATGCGCCAGAGCATCTGACGCGTCAGCGCAATCGAGACCGGCGCGGTATTTTCGGCGATCTCGCGCGCCAGCGCCTGCGCTGCACCCTGCAATTCTTCGGGCTTCACCACTCTTGAGACCAAGCCACCCGCCAGCGCCTCCTGCGCATCGAACACGCGGCCCGTGGCACACCACTCCATCGCCTTCGAGATGCCCACGATGCGCGGGAGGAACCAGCTGGAGCAGGCCTCTGGCACGATACCGCGGCGCGCAAACACGAAGCCGAAGCGCGCCGTCTCGCTGGCGATGCGGATATCCATCGGCAGCTGCATCGTGGCCCCCACGCCGACCGCCGGGCCATTGATCGCCCCGATGACCGGCTTCTTGCTCTCGAAGATACGCAGTGTCAGCCGCCCACCACCATCGCGCACCGCCTCGCTGCTCCAGTCGACCTGCCCGTTGACCTCGGCCCCCGCCTTCTCCGGGCGGTCGCTGCGGGCAGAATAGTCGAAGGTCTTGGCCCCCGCCGAAAGGTCGGCCCCCGCACAGAAGGCGCGACCGGAACCGGTCACGATCACGGCACGAACCCGGTCGTCTGCGTCGGCCTGGTCGAAGGCGTCGATCATCTCGCTCATCATGACGCCCGTGAAGGCATTGAGCTTGTCCGGACGGTGCAGGGTCAGCGTCGCTACGTTATCCGCGACCGCATAGGTAATTTCCTTATAGCTCATGTGACTTCTTCCTTCTGGATGGGCAAACGGGGACGACATTACCAGCCCCGCTGCAGGATGAAAGCGCCGGAAAAGGGGGATAACCCCGGCATGGAAATCCATGCGCGACGCTGGACGCAAAGCGCCGGAGCAAATAAACAAAACAGGTTCACAACTGGCAGGTCACCGATGCATCCGTCAATCTTCGCCCAAACCCATCCCGACAAGCCGGCTTTCATCATGGCCGGCAGCGGACAGGCCGTAACGTACCGCCAACTGGAGGACCGCTCGAACCAGTTCGCCCAGCTCTTCCGCAAGCTGGACCTGCAGGTCGGCGACACGGTCGCCATCTTCATGGAGAACAATGCCCACTACCTGCCGATCTGCGTGGCCGCACAGCGTGCCGGCCTGTACTTCACCTGCATCTCCTCGCGCCTGACCGCCGGCGAAGTCGAGTACATCGTGGGTGACTGCGCGGCCAAGGCCTTCATGGCCACCGACCAGATGGGCGAGGTGGCGCGCGAACTCGGGCAGCGCATGCCTGGCGTGAAGAAGCTCATGTTCGGTAGCCGCATGGACGGCTACGACAGCGCAGAGGACGCCGTGAAGTCCATGCCCGCGACACCGGTCGCCGACGAGACGCCGGGCACGGACATGCTCTATTCCTCCGGCACGACAGGCCGCCCGAAGGGCGTGAAGCGCCCGCTCACCGGCGGCCCGCTGGTGGGTGGCGCACCGAACCCGCTCTCGATGCTGGTCAAGATGCTCTACGGCTTCGACGAGAACACCGTCTACCTGTCGCCGGCGCCGCTCTATCATGCAGCACCCCTGCGCTACAATCTGGCGGTGCTTGGCTTCGGCGGCACCTCCGTCGTGATGGAGCACTTCGATCCCGAACAGGCGCTCGCCATCGCGCAGAAGTACAAGACCAGCCACAGCCAGTGGGTGCCCACGATGTTCGTGCGCATGCTCAAGCTGCCCGAGGAAGTGCGCCGCAAGTACGACATGAGCGCCATGAAGGTCGCCATCCACGCTGCCGCCCCCTGCCCGGTTCCGGTCAAGCGCCAGATGATCGAATGGTGGGGACCCGTGATCTACGAATACTACGCCGGCACCGAGGGCAACGGCTTCTGTGCCATCACAAGCCCCGAATGGCTCGCCCACCCGGGATCCGTCGGCAAGGCGCTGCTGGGCGAACTCCACATCGTCGGCGAGGACGGGAACGAATGTCCGGTCGGAACGGCAGGCACGATCTACTTCGCCAATGGCCCCGAGTTTTCCTACCACAACGACCCCAAAAAGACGGCCGAGGCCCGCAACGAAAAGGGCTGGTCGACGCTGGGCGATGTCGGTTACGTCGACAAGGATGGCTATCTGTACCTCACGGACCGCAAGGCCTTCATGATCATCTCGGGCGGCGTGAACATCTATCCGCAGGAAGCCGAGAACATCCTCATCAACCATCCCAAGGTGGCGGACGTTGCCGTCATCGGTGTGCCGAACGAAGACTTCGGCGAGGAAGTCAAGGCCGTGGTCCAGCCGATGAACTGGGCAGATGCAACCCCGGCCCTGGCCGAGGACCTCATGGCCTATTGCCGCGAGCACCTCTCGGCGATCAAATGCCCCCGGTCGGTCGATTTCGAACGCGAACTGCCCCGTCACCCGACGGGCAAGCTCTACAAGCGACTGATCCGCGATCGCTACTGGGGCAACCGTGACTCGAAGATTGTCTGACACGGACCAAGGTGAGATGCGCCCCTCGGGCGCAAACGGACAGCTCGCGCGCGAGGATTTCACGATCGAGCGCGTGCGGGCCTATCAGGCCGTGGTGGCCCAGTTCGGCGACGGCCACGTGATGAGCGAGGAGGCGCGGGAACAATCGCGCCGCGGCATCCTGCGCGCCCACGAAGAGGACAGTGACTTCTGGGTCTTCGGCTATGGCTCGCTGATGTGGAACCCCGCGATCAACGTGGCCGAGAGCCGGCCCGCCCTCGTGCAGGGCTTCAGCCGCCGCTTCGCCATGCGCCTCGTCTTCGGCCGCGCGATGCCCGACCGCCCGGGGCTCATGATGTGCCTTGTGCGCGGTGGCGAATGCCACGGCGTGGCCCACCGCATCGCGGCGGCAAGCGTTGACAGCGAAACCAGGATCCTCTGGATGCGCGAGATGCTGTCGGGTGCCTACACGCCCACCTGGATAGAGCTCGACTTCGGAAACGACGACCGGACGAGGGGCGTGACCTTCGTGATCAATGAGGCGCACCCGCGCTACCTGCCCGGCCTCGACCCGGCCGACAAGGCCGCGCGGATCGCCTCGGCCGAAGGCCCGCTGGGCTCGAACCGCGACTACCTCTTCCGCACCGCCGAGGCGCTTGCAGCCAACGGGCTGAAGGATCCATATATCGACGACATGATGGCCCGCGTGCGCGCACTGGTGGCCACGGACGGACAAGCAAGGGAGTAAATCCATGAAAGTCATCAACTACGCCGATCTCGCAAAGCTCGTGGGCCAGGAGCTCGGCGTCAGCGAGTGGGTCCTCATCGACCAGGAGCGCGTGAACAAGTTCGCCGACGCGACCGGCGACCACCAATGGATCCATATTGACGTCGAGCGCGCCAAGCGCGCGCTGCCGACCCAGGGCACGATCGCCCACGGTTACCTGACCCTGTCGCTGATCCCCTTCCTCGCCGCCAAGATCAGCCGCATCGACGGCGTCAGCCGTGGCATCAACTACGGCTCGAACAAGGTCCGCTTCACCAACATGGTGCCCGTCGGCAGCCGCGTGCGCGCCCGCTCGAAGATCCTTGCAACCGAACCCAAGGGCCCCGGCACGCAGGTCACGAATGAAGTGACGAACGAGATCGAAGGCCAGGACCGACCGGCCTGCATCGCCGAGCCAATCTCGATACTCTAACCCTGAACCCTGACGGAGCGCGCGGCATGGAAAAGATCAGCAAGACAGACGCCGAATGGCGCGCCCAACTGACCGACATGGAATACCGCGTGACGCGCAAGCACGGGACCGAACGCGCCTTCACCGGCCCCTACTGGGACTCCAAGGAACAGGGGACATATTGTTGCCGCTGCTGCAATCTGCCTTTGTTCGACGCCGCCACGAAATACGATTCCGGCACCGGTTGGCCCAGCTTCTGGGCCCCGATAATCAGGGAAAACGTCGCCGAGAAGCCCGACAACACGCTCTTCATGCGCCGCACCGAGGTTCTCTGCGCCCGCTGCGACGCGCATCTCGGCCACGTCTTCCCGGACGGCCCCAGGCCCACGGGCCTGCGCTACTGCATGAACGGCCACGCGCTGAAACTCGAGAAGCCGCAGCCCTGAAGAGGCTCACCCGGCGCGCGTGATCGTCACCTCGTGCGGCCCGCCCGACTTTGCCCAGATCCGGATGCAGCCCCGGGTCTCGCCCGTCTCGGCCTGCAGGCCCGGCCCGCTGACCTTGAAGTCACCCGGATAATGCACATCCGGCAGGAACACCTCGGTCGGCGCCTTGATCGAAGGATCGGCATCGAAGGCAAAGGTGAAGGTGCCGCTCGCGCGCTCGAACCGCATGCGCTTCAGCACGCACTGGCAGGCCCTGCCCCACGGCCGCACGAAC
>DAISVV010000081.1:0-12278 GCA_036840015.1 Micropepsaceae bacterium | reverse complement strand
ACGTGTCACCGGGTTGGTATCCGACCAGGGCGCAGGATGGCCGCGTCACGCCTAGCTGGAGCTACACCATGGTCCAGGTCCGCGGAACGCCTCGCGTATGTGACGACAGGGCTTGGGTGCGCGCACAGGTGGAGCAGATGACAGACATTCACGAGGGCCCGCGCCCGGCCCCCTGGAAGGTCTCCGAGGCACCCGAAAGCCACATCTCGGAGATGCTGAACCATATTGTGGGCTTCGAGATCCCCGTGCGCGGGATCGAGGGAAAGTGGAAGATCAGCCAGAACCGAACCGAAGCCGAACGCGACGGCGTGATGTCGGCGTTGACGGAGGAGCAGTCATGCCCCGGAATGCTGGCGACCATGAAGGCACGCTATGGGATGAGGGACTGAAACGGCATGGCGCCAACCCTGCGCTGGCCGGATTGGACTTGCTGCAGCCGCTGGGTTACGGGATAGGAACAACATCGGGCGCCGGTGCATGCGGCAGTCGACCCGTGACGAGCATTCAGTCTGCCAACATGCGCTGTTGCTCGATCGGAAGCGGGAGCATCCTCTGCGCCAAGTGCGGCACCCCAGAGGTCGGTAGTAGGGTCTGGAACGAGCATGACAGCACGGATTGAACGACGCGGAATGATGCTGGTCCTCTCGTCGCCTTCGGGCGCCGGCAAGACGACGCTGGCGCGTCGGTTGCTTCAAAGGGATGCTGGCATCACCATGTCCGTCTCGGTGACAACCCGCAGCCGCAGGCCCGGCGAGGTGGACGGCGTGGACTATCACTTCCTGACGCCGGCGGCCTTCGACGATTGTGTCCGCCGCGGCGAACTGCTCGAGCACGCCACCGTCTTTGGCAATTCCTATGGCACGCCGCGCGGACCCGTCGAAGAGGTGCTCAGCGCAGGTCGCGACGTCCTTTTCGATATCGACTGGCAGGGCACCCAGCAATTGCGCGAAAAGGCCCGAGAAGATGTTGTCAGCATCTTCATTCTGCCGCCGTCGCGTGCCGAACTTGAGCATCGGCTCTCATCACGCGGACAGGATTCACCCGAGGTCGTTGCGCGTCGTATGGCCCAGGCCAATGGCGAGATAAGCCATTGGGCAGAATACGACTACGTCATTGTGAACGATGACCTCGATGCAGCAGAGCGCCGGATTGTCACCATCGTCGAGTCAGAGCGTTGCAGGCGGACGCGTCAGACGGGGCTTTCGGGGTTTGTGCGCACGTTGCTCGCAGGGGCGTGACGCCGGAAGGCGCGCGCAAGCGCAGCGAACCCCTCGACCGGGATCTCCTCCGCGCGCGCGGTCGGATCAATTCCCGCATCGGCAAGCATGGAATCGCTGAAGGCGCCCAGCACCCGCAGGCTTGAGCGCAGCATCTTGCGCCGCTGCCCGAAGGCCGCCCCGGTAACAGTCTCGAGGTCTGCCACCGCAGCCTCGCCCCTGGGCGTGGCGAGCAGGTCGAAGCGTACGACCGAGGACGTGATGCTTGGCGGTGGCGTGAAGGCGCTGCGGTTGACGTCGAAGAGGATCCGGGGCCGCGTGCGCCACTGGCTGATCCCCGACAGGCTCCCATAGGCTTCGTCACCGGTTGACGCGACTTTCCGCTCGTCCACCTCGCGCTGGAACATCAGGGTGAGGCTGCGATACCAGGGTGGCCACGGCTCGGTCGTGAGCCACTTTATGAGCAGGGGCGTGCCCACATTGTAGGGAAGGTTCGCAACGACATGGACGTTGCTGCCGGCCACGAGGCTCGCCTCGTCGACGGCAAGCGCGTCCCCCGCATGCACCACAAGCCGTCCGCCGCTGGCGCGCGAAATCTGCTCGAGGGCCGGCAGGCAGCGTTCGTCACGCTCGATCGCGATTACCTCGGCGGCATCCTCAAGCAGGAGCGCACGCGTCAGCCCGCCGGGGCCCGGACCCACTTCCAGAACGGTCTGCCCGGCAAGCGGGCCCGCCTCGCGCGCGATGCGCCGCGTGAGGTTCAGGTCGAGAAGAAAGTTCTGACCAAGGGACTTGCGTGCCGACAGGCCAAGGCTCGCGATCACCTCGCGCAGGGGGGGCAGATCATCGAGCGTCACGTCGGGAAACCGGCACGCGTTCGCGCCATGCGATCGGCAAGGCGCAGGCTCGCAAGCAGGCTTGACGGATCCGCGAGACCCTGTCCGGCAATGTCGAAAGCCGTGCCATGGTCTGGCGACGTGCGCACGAGCGGAAGTCCAAGCGTCGTGTTCACCCCGCCATGGAAATCGAGCGTCTTCAGCGGGATCAGCGCCTGGTCGTGATACATGCAGACGGCAGCGTCATGACGGGCCCGAGCGGCGGCGTGGAAAAGCGTGTCGGCGGGCAGGGGCCCCGAGACAACGATCCCCTCTGCCTTCAGCGCAGCGACGGCGGGCTTTATGATGTCGATTTCCTCGCGGCCCAGGGTGCCATCCTCTCCGGCATGCGGATTGAGCCCGGCCATAGCGATGCGTGGCGCCGCTATCCCGAAGTCCTTGCGCAGCGCCGTGGCAAGGACCCGCGTGGTGGCAATGATGCGTTCGGCCGACAGCCTCGTGATCGCGGTTGCCAGCGGCAGGTGCACGGTCACGGGCACGACCTTCAGGCCCTCGATGGAGAGCATCATCACGGGATCGGAGGCTCCCGTGAGGTGCGCGAGATATTCCGTGTGCCCAGGGAACGAGAAACCCTCGCTGTAGAGCGATGCCTTGTGGATCGGATTGGTGACCACCGCCGCGCAGGCCCCCTCGCGCGCCAGGTCGACAGCCCGCCGGATCGAAGCGATCACCGCCTTTGCATTCGCGGCCACGGGCCTGCCATGCGCGGGCCTCTCGGGCAGGGCTTCGGGCAGCACCGGTATGCCCTCGGCAAAGCGCGCAACAGCCTCGCCGGGTGAGGCCACTTCGATCACGTGCACATGGTAGCGCAAGTGATGGACCTCCGCGCGCAGCCATGCCGCATCGCCGATATAGACGAACGGCGGCACGTGGCCGCCGTCTTCTGCCTTCCACGCCTTGACGACGATCTCTCCCGCGATCCCGGAAGGCTCACCCATCGTGAGCGCGAGCGGTGGGCGCGCGTGAGGCATCGCGCTGTCAGTTTTCCTTGATCTCGATGGTCGCGTCGCGACGCAGGTCGCGCAGGTACCGGCGGGAAAGCATGGAAAGTTCCTGGTTGAAGAGACGGTTCTCGATCTCTTCCTTCGTCACTTCGGCAGCGGGCTTTTCGCCCATTTCATCGGGACTGCCCCCCGCAGAGACGGCCGGACGCATGCCGCCTTCGCAGATGACGTAGAGTTCAACGCCCTTCGCGCCACGCAGCGGCGGTGTCGCCCGTCCATTGGGGGTCTTTCGCAGGATGTCCGCGAATTGCGGGGCCAGGTCACGGACCGTAACAGCGCCCACCATCTGGAATGTCGCGCCACGTGCCTTGGCGACCTGTCCGGCCGAACCGCAACCGTTCACCGAGCGGAAGATGTCGATCGACGCCGTGCGGATCTGCTCTTCCTTCGCCTTGGATGGCGTTCCGGCAATCGGAAGCGAAATCCGGCCCAGTGTCACCACAGGCTTCATCTTCTGTTCGGGCTGCGCGACTTGCGCGGGTGGGGGCGCTGCTGCCTTCTGGGGTGCGGAACCAGCCGCAAGCCGCTTTTGCCTGAGCGCAATGAGGTAGAAACCACCGGCTGCACGGACGGGTTCGGAAACGGTACCCGTCCCCATGCCCTTGACCGTGTCCGAGACGCCTGCAGGCAGATCACCGATGATCATCCAGCCAAGGTCACCGCCCGACGAGGCCGTCGAAGACTGGCTGAACTGGCGCGCGAGCGCCGGAAAATTGGCGCCCTGGCGAAGTTGCCCGAGGATGCTCTGGGCGTTTTGCCGGACCTGTTCCTCGGCCGAGGGAACGTCGACGGCAAGGAAGATCTCGGACAGCAGGTACTGCGTCTGCTTCGACGCCTCGAGCGCCTGCAGGTAGGCAGCATCGATCTCTTCGTCGGACACGGTGACACGTGGCGCCAGGCGGCCCTGAACGAGGCGCTGCCAGGCAATGTCCGCCTTGATCTGGGT
The DNA here is from genome assembly GCA_036840015.1 of Micropepsaceae bacterium. Taxonomy (GTDB): domain Bacteria; phylum Pseudomonadota; class Alphaproteobacteria; order Micropepsales; family Micropepsaceae; genus SZUA-430. The sequence continues at coordinate 8,215 of DAISVV010000081.1, read as the reverse complement.
CAGCAGTGTCGAGCGGGCAATGTTGTTGTCATCGAGCGTCTTGTAGATGGTCTCGACGGTGACGTTGCTCTGCTGCGCAATGCGCTTCAGGCTCTTTTCAAGGTCTTCTGACGTCACCTGAACCTTGCTGTCCTGGGCTTCCTGCAGTTGCAGCAATTCATCGACGAGCTGCCGCAGGATCTGGGGCCGCATGCGCTTGGCCATCTCCGGGTTCTGCTGGCCGCCCGAGGTGACCATGTAGAGCTTGACCCGCTGGTCGAGGTCATATGACGAAATGACGATGTCATTGACGACGGCCGCTGCTCTGAGCGTGTTTTCGGCGGCTTGAGCCTGCGAAACAGGCATCGACCCCGAGGTCAGGCAAAGGGCTGCGGCGGCAACGCACGCCAACGACGCGAGCGGGCGAACGAACTGGCTCGGCATGAAGCTTCTCTGGATCCGTGCTTCGTCCGGCGCTCGCCCTAAGACTCACGCAGGACTGGGGAAATTTCCCTTACAATAAGGATTTTTGACCGCCGTTCAATGCCGCCCCGACACGGTCAACAAGTTCAGGTAGGCGGATCGTTACAACTAGTTCACGCCCTTCAACCTGAACGTGAAAAGTACCGAGCTGGCGGGTTCGATGTCGCGGTCCCGGGTGAAGCGGCGGCGGAAATCGATCCCGAACTCCGAGCAATCATCTTCGTAGAAGATGCCGAACTTGCTCTCGATCATCCGGTCGCCGGCAAGATCGCGCCGACCCGAGCCACGCAGCCAGATATTCTCGAATGTACGCAGCGAACCCAGCAGGTTGACCTCTTCCCGCTGTTCGGGAAGCAGCGGATCAGGCTCCAGCAGGACATAACCGGCGCGCAGCAGGTAGAGCCCCGGATCCGACGCCTCGGCGTAGACTTCGTTTCGCTCGAAGCTGAAATCTTCCTGCTGGATACGGAAGCGGTGCACGACGCGAATGTCGCCGGTCGGCTGGACGATGAGGCGCCCCACATAGTCCGATTGCTGCTCGCGCAGGCCTGACTCAGGCGTGAACGCGTCATCCTCATTGAAGCGGAAGCTCTCGCCGATGATCGCTTCCACGAAGCCTTCATCGAAGTACGCGGCCGCTCTCACGCCGGCATTGACGCGCGGGCCGGTCTCGAGGCGGTCGAGGCCCGGGAACTTGTTGAACGAGAACAGGTTCGTCTCGTCGAATTCAAAGGCGCCACTATCCTCGTTCGGGATCTCGGCAGGGTTGCCGCCGTTGGGGGCTGCAATGACCTGAACGATGGGCTCGATCACCTGCTTCCAGCCCCAGTCGGTCCTGACCAGGGGATAGCGCCACTCCACGCCACCCCACGCCAGCGCCCGGCCAACGGTATCGGCATCGGCGCCCGGCGCTGGATCTGCCACATGGTACAGGTCACCGCGCAGGTTGGCGAACAGCGTGACCAGGTGACCGTCATCCGTGGTCAACGGCAGCTTCCAGGAGCCCGTGGCAGAGAGCCGGGCCGTATCACGTCCCTCGGACCTGTGAAGGTAGAGCGCGCTGGCGAGCAGCGACGCTCGTCCACCTAGGACGGTCTCGTCTGGCACATACTCCACCTCCGCCAGCGGCAGGACGAGGGGCGTGGTACCGGGATCATCCGTCGCCCGCAGGCCCTGGAAATACCAGCTGTTCACAGAGGCATAGGAACGTCCACTGATACCTTCGATGAAGACGTTGTTCTCCAGCCGGTCCAGGGACGAAATGTCGTAACGCTTGAGATAGGTATCATTCGATGTCAGTTGCGCGTTGTAGCCCCAGCGCCAGACATCATCGATCTTGAACCGGCCCTCGCCGAAAATGTGGCCCTGCAGGGTGTCGTCGCCGAACTCCATACCGGCATCGTCGCGCGGACGGCCGTAGCGCGCGCTGAACTGGAGATTGTAGAGGCCGCTCTCGGTGCGCTGGCGCCATTCCGACTTGAGCAGCGGGCCATCGTTCTCTGTGAAGAGGGGCGCCATCACGAGGTCATAGCTCGGGTCGAGCGCGAAGTAGTAGGGCACCTCGAGGAAATAGCCGAGGTCTGACGAGTGGCCAACATTCGGCACCAGGAAGCCCGACTCGCGCGGCGCCTCCGGATCCGAGTGCGAGAAGTAGGGCATGTAGATGAGCGGCACGCCGAACACCTCGAAGAAGGCATCCTCGTACTCGACCCGCGCCTTGTCCTGATTGTAGACGATGCGAAACGCCTTGATCTGCCAGGTCGGGTCCTTCTGCGGATTGCTCTGGCAGGGCTTGCACGTCGTGTAGACCGCCTTGTCGAGGGTCATCACGTTTCCGTCCGTGCGCGTGCCTTTCGCGGCGGCGAGTCGCCCGCGGCCGGCGATCACCACATTCAGGCTGTCGATGATGCCGTCGCGCATGTCATCGGTCACCTCGATCCGGTTGCCCGACAGGACGGTGCCGTTCGCCTCGCGCAGCGTTGCGTTGCCCTCGGCAATGACGATGCGTGTGTTCTGGTTGTAGCTCAGTTTCTCCGCAAGAAGCGTCCGCTCTCCGTACGTGATCTCGACGTTGCCCTCGGCGCTGACGACGTCCGTGTTGGTGTCGTAGGACATCTTGTCGGCGCGGATCAGAACGTCCTGCGGCTTCTCGTTGCTTTCCGGGCTGACGGGGGCGGGCCGAGCGGCAGGCGGCGGCGCATCCGGCGCCTGCGTCAGGGCAAGCACCAGGCGATCAGAAGCTGCGCGGGCACCAGGCGCCACGGCACAGGCAATAATGACGGGGGCGATGAGGCGAAACGCGACCTTCATCCATCCTCCTGATTGAACATGTACGCCATACCGAGAAGCAATGCGGTTGACGCCGGCGCCCACGCAGCCAGCACGACAGGAACCACCCCGGACACGCCCAATGCGCGGGCAAAATCCGTGAAGAAGTACAGGACGAATCCAGTGAGGACACTGGAGACGATGAGCCTTGCAGCCCCCCCGAGTCGCGCAAGCCGGAGCGAAAACGCCGCCGCGATGAATATCATAGCGCATAACAGCAGGGGTGCCGCAAGCAATGCATGGTAGTGAAGCCTGTGCCGGGTCGCCGAAAAACCGGCAGACTCCGCCTGCTGGATGAACTGCGGCAGGTCCCAAAACGCAATAGTGTCAGGGGTTGCGAAGCTTTCTTGAATTTGGTTGTGAGTAAGTGACGTTTTCACATCAAGAGTGGGGTAAAAGGTGGCCTTCAGCCCGACCCCGCTAACCCAAGCGTTTTCAAGGCTCCAGACCCCGGCCTTAAGGCGGGCCGACGTTGCATCGATTCGTCCCTTGAACTGGTTCTTCGTCTCGTAGATGAAGAGGATTACATCCTCAAGTTGCAGGCCGTTATTTGACACGTTTCTGGCGTGAATAACGGTCTGGCCCTTCTCGTCACCTTGTCGCAGCCACAGTCCGTTCTTGGAAACCGCAAGAAGCGAAGGCCGGCCGGCAATGTAGCGGGCCTGCAGCACCTCGTAGCGGGCGATGAAGCTCGCGGCCACGGGGTTGTAGACCGTGGTCATGAAGGTGCCGAGGATGAGGGCCGAGGCGAGCGCGGGCGCCAGGAACTGCCAGGCCGACACGCCCGCGGCGCGCGCCACGACGAGCTCCTGGCTGCGCGTCATCCGGGCAAAGCACCAGATCGCACCGAACATCACCGCAAAGGGCATCATCTTCTCGGTGAGGTTCGGGAGCTTCAGCGCAGCCATCGTCAGGATGACACCGAAGGGGACATTCTCGCGACCGGAGATGCGGGTCAGCAGTTCGACGACGCTGATGACGAAGGCCAGCGTCAGGCAGAACAGGAACACGAAACCCACGCTCGCCAGGAACTGGCGGGCAATGTAGCGGAACAGCGTCCAGCTCAGGTTCATGGTGCCACCGCCGCAGCTTCGCTTGGCGGCTTGCCGGCAATCCGCAGCAATTCAAACCGCGGCATGGAAAGGACCAGCATGAGCCCGCCGATCCACAGCGCCGGCCACACATACATGGCGATGGCGGCATCCGGTGTCGAATTGGTCAGGAGCTGGAAGCCGAAGCCGGGAAGGCGCACGGCGATCATGATCCCGAACGCCAGCGCGATCCGGCCGCCATAGCCCTTGCGATTGAAGTTGCCGCCAACAAGGGCATAGACGCCAATCAGCGCAAACACGATGCAGTAAAGCGGCCCGCTGAGACGGTTGTGCGCCTCCGAAAGGAACTTCTTGCGGACCTTCTCCGGAAGCGTCTTCTCGGGGTTCAGAAGCTCGCCCAGATACCGCTCGCTGGCTTCCCGCGCGCTCTGGTCGCGCCGCTTGTCAAACTGGCTGAGGTCGAAGGTGTACTTCTCGAAGTTGAGCACCTTGAGCTTGCCCGGCCCACCTTCCACCCACTGCACATTGCCGTTGAACATGATCAGTCGCGGCCCTGCCGGGGTGTCGGCGAGCAGGCCACGTTCGGCCATGTAGGTGGCGATCCCGTTGGGGTTGCGCGCGTCATGAACCAGCATGCCGCGGATATCGCCATTTGAATTGTTCTCGGCCACGTAGACAGTCAGGCCGTTGGTCGGGTTGGTGAATGCCCCTTCCCGCACGAACGTGTTGACGAGGTCCGCGCGGATCTCGAACACCTTGTCCTTCACCTCGCGCATGCCGGCGGGCATGATCACAAGGTTCGTGACATAGGCGAACATCGTCGCAAGCAGTGCCACCGCAAGCACCGGCCAGATCACGGCCCAACGGTTGAAGCCCGCGGCCCACATCACGACCAGTTCGTTTTCGACATAGAGCCGGTTGAGCGCATAGATGACCGCGATGAACACCGCAAACGGCAGCAGCAGCCCGATGGTCTGGGGCAGGGCAAGGACGGTCAGGTAGATATAGGTCGCCGCCGACTGGCTCTGGTTGACCACAACGTCCAGGTACCGCAGGGACTGAGAGAGCCAGGCGACACCAAGGACGGAAAACGTAAAGAAAACGAGGGGGCCCAGGACCTGCCGGAAGATGTAGGATGACAATCCGGACATGACGTCCCTGACCTGTGGTTGGGCACCGAACAGCTTGCTTCACTTTGGCGCCCGTTCTGGGTACAACCCGAAACCTTACCGAGAGGTTATCCGTTGGGTGCCAGCGGCGCAGCGGGCTTGCAGCCTGTTGCGTCTCGAATAATGCAGCAGGCAACCTGACGCAATAACCCCGAGCAAATATCTCCCGTTTTCCTGATCCGAGAGCCCACAACCCATGCAAATCAGTTTTTCAAAGACCGGAGCTTCCGACGACGGCGTGCTCGCAGTTGGCGTACCCGAATTCGAGGACAACCTGCGCGAAGCACTGCTCGACCTTGATCGTCGTTCGAAGGGCGCCGTGTCCCGCGCCCTCAAGACCGCACGCTTCACCGGCGCCAAGGGGCAGGTGGTCGAGCTTCTGGCGCCCGCGGGTCTTGATCTCGACAGGCTCCTCATCGTCGGGCTCGGCAAGGAGCAGAGCTTCGGACAGGGCGAGGCGCAGGATTTCGGTGCGGCCGTCGTGGCGCGGCTGCTGACCAGCGGCGAGAAGGCCGCCACACTTCGACTTGACGTCGAGACCGATGATGGCGCAGCGATCGCAACGGCCGTGGCCCTTGGTGCGGTCCTGCGCAGCTATCGCTTCGACATCTATCGCACGACACAGAAGAAGGCCGAAAAGCCGACGCTCGCCAAGCTGACGGTGCAAACGGCGGACCCGGCCGAGGCCAAGAAGGCCTGGAAGGCACCCGAGGCCATTGCGCGCGGCGTCTTCTTCACGCGCGACCTTGTCTCCGAGCCACCCAACGTCCTGCACCCCGAGGAGTTCGCCAAGCGCACCCGCAAGCTCGAGGAGCTGGGCGTCGAGGTCGAGATCCTCGGCGAGAAGGAAATGACAAAGCTGGGCATGCACACGCTCCTCGGCGTGGGGCAGGGATCTGTCCGCGAGTCCCAGCTTGTCGTGATGCAGTGGAAGGGCGCCAAGGACAAGGGCGCCGCACCCGTCGCCTTCATCGGCAAGGGCGTGACATTCGATACGGGCGGCATCTCGATCAAGCCGGCCGCGGGCATGGACGCGATGAAGTACGACATGGGTGGCGCGGGCACGGTCACGGGCCTGATGCATGTGCTGGCGGGTCGCAAGGCGAGGGTCAACGCCATCGGCGTCATCGGCCTCGTCGAAAACATGCCGGACGGCAACGCGCAGCGTCCTGGCGACATCGTGAAGTCAATGTCGGGCCAGACGGTCGAGATCCTGAACACCGATGCCGAGGGCAGGCTCGTGCTGGCCGACGCGCTCTGGTACACGCAAGGCCGCTTCAAGCCGAAGTTCATGGTAGACCTCGCCACGCTGACGGGCGCGATCCGCATCTCGCTCGGACTGGAGATCGCAGGCCTGTTCTCGAACAATGACGAGCTCGCCGAGCGCCTGCTCGCCGCCGGCAAGGCCGAGGGCGAAGAACTCTGGCGCATGCCGCTCAACGATCGCTTCGACAAGATGATCGACAGCCCCGTCGCCGACATGAAGAACATCGGCGGCCAGTTCGGTGGTTCGATCACGGCAGCGGCCTTCCTGCAGCGCTTCGTGAACAAGGTGCCATGGGCGCATCTCGACATCGCCGGCACCGCCTGGGCCGAGGAGGCACGCGGTGTCACGCCAAAGGGCGCCAGCGGCTATGGGGTACGGCTGCTCAACCGCCTTGTCGCAGACCACTACGAAGGCTGATGACGGAAATCCTGTTCTATCACCTGGAGCGGGCAGGACTGGAAGACGTCCTGCCTGGCCTGCTTGAAAAGACGGTCGAGCGCGGCTGGAAGGCGCTGGTCTGCCTGTCGACGCCCGAGCGCCTCGAGGCCCTCGACAGCCACCTCTGGACGTTCCGCGACGAGAGCTTCCTGCCACACGCGACCGACAAGGACCCGCGCGCAGCCAGCCAGCCTGTGTTGTTGGGAACAGACGGGCGCAACCGCAACGACGCGAATGTCGTGTTCTACGCCGACGGTGCAGCGCCGGCCGACTGGTCCGCAGCGGCCCTCGGCACCCTCGCGCGCGTCGTCTATCTGTTCGATGGGCGCGATGCCGCCGCCACGCAGGCCGCGCGCGACCACTGGAAGGAGGCGCGCGCAACCGGCTGCAGCACGACTTATTGGCAGCAGTCCGAGACCGGAAAGTGGGAACGCAAGGCCTGACCCTTCACTCCGCGCCGCGGCGGGGGAACCACGGAATGAAGGCAGGCGTCCGCCTGATGTAGTCCGCGTAGCCAGGCCGCGTCTTTTCCAGTTGCTCCTCCAGGAGCGGCACGCCGCTGACACGGGTCAGCAGGAACGTAAGCAGGATGGGCGCCGGCAGCGACCCCAGGCCAAGCGGCGTCTCCGCCGCAATGCGGAACAGCCCCCAGCCGACGCAGGCGTCGCCGAAATAATTCGGGTGACGAGTATAGCGCCACAATCCGGTATCAAGCACCCGACCCTTGTTGTTCGGGTCGGCCTTGAAGCGAACGAGTTGCCAGTCTCCGACCGTCTCGAAGGTGATGCCGGACATGACGATCAGGATGCCCACCATCGCAAGCAGACCGAGCCCGCTATCGACCTCGCCGATCTGGCCCAGCTGCACCGGCAATGCAACGATGAACTGCAGTATGCCCTGCAGCAGGAACACCTGAACACCAGCCGTGAAGGCGAAGCTCCAGCCGCGACGAACCTCTGCACTGCGCATGATCGCCCTGTACCGCGCATCCACGCCGTGCTGGCGCCAGCGCCACAACAGGTAGAGGCCAAGCCGCAAGCCCCATGCCGCGCAAAGCGCAAGCAGTACCACCGCATGGATGCCCGCGTCGGTCAGTTGAACATACGTCGACAGCGCAAGCGCGACGATCCCGAGCGCCCACCAGCTGTCCACGAAACTGACATCCTGCAGCCGAAGGCTGACAAGCCACAGGACGAAGAAGCAGGCGGCCGAGACCGCCGCGTTGACGAGGAGGATTTCGGGCGCGGAAATTTCGTTCATGGGGTTTCCTACGCCGGAATCTGCCCGGCGGATGACCCGTTCACATGTGAACCAAGGCCCTGCGCGACGCAAGGCAACCCTTGAAAGGGGGCGCCAAAGGGCGCGTTCGAGCCGGAAAGCCCGCCTGCAACAGCGTGGTTACGCAAGCCTAACCACGCCGAGGGGGCAGAACCCGGTTGGGCCGCCGGGGCAGCCGCCGGTCCTCAACGATAACCGGATACTCACCCCTCCCGGATTAG
>DAISVV010000080.1:0-12350 GCA_036840015.1 Micropepsaceae bacterium | reverse complement strand
GCCCCTGCCCCGATGGCTCAGGCTGCCGCCGTTGCGGTGGCGAGAAGCCAGGTTCTGAAGGTTTCGATCTTCGGGGCGTTCTCGAGGTCGGGCGGGTAGACGAGGTAATAGGCGAACTCGGCGCCGAGCGCGACGTCGAAGGGGCGCACGAGGCGGCCGGCGTCGAGGTCGCCCTTCACGAGAACGCTGCGGCCCAAAGCGACGCCGAGGCCTTCGATGGCGGCCTGGATGAGAAGGCCAGAGTCATCGAAGCCGGGGCCGCGGGCGGTGTCGACGCCGGTCAGGCCTGCGGCGGCACACCACATGCCCCAGTACACGCGCAGATCGTCGTGCAGCAGGGTCGTGTTGGCGAGGTCGGCGGGGGCCTTGAGGCCGGCCGCGAGGCGTGGTGCGCAGACGGGGAAGAGTTCCTCGGACATGATGCGGACACTGGCGAGGCCGGGCCATTCGCCGCGGCCATAGCGGATGGCGACGTCGATGTCGGAACCCAAGGCGCCGGTCTGGGCCTCGAAGGTTGCGATCCAGACGTCCATGTCGGGGTTTTTCTCATGGAAGTCGGCCAGGCGCGGGACAAGCCATTTGGCGGCAAAGGACGGCATGACGGCGACGGTCAGCCAGCCATGGGTGGGGTCGACGGCCTGGAGCTTGCGGCCGGCCAGCGCGATCTGGTCGAGGGCGGTCGAGACGGCGGGAAGGAACTTCACGGCGGCCTCGGTCAGGACCATGGCACGGCCCTGGCGCTTGAACAGCGGGACGCCCGCCCACTCCTCCAGCGCGTTGACCTGGTGGCTGACAGCGCTCTGGGTCACGGCCAGTTCATCGGCCGCTTTGGTGAAACTCAGGTGGCGGGCCGCAGATTCGAAGGCGCGGAGCGAATTCAAGGGGGGAAGCCGACGTTTCATGCGGTTATCATATGAGTTTTTCTCATGCTATCAATGAGAAGTCCTCGTTTGAACGACTTGGGGCCGAGCCCTATATCTTACAGTAACAGAGCATTTTCGAGACGAAACGAGACCCAACATGTACAAGTCTTATGCCTATTCGATGCAGCGCAATAATGAGCACAGCTCATCCAACCGCGGTTTTTGGCGCCGACTCTTTGCACTTCTGTTTGGTCGCCCGTCGGTCGCGTAATAAAATTACAAAAAGGCATGCAAGAAAGGGCGCCCCGACGGGCGCCCTTCTTTTTTGGCTGGTGGATTAACCCTGCCGGGCGGCGGGGTCGTCCGGGGGTGGCTCGACCTTTATGCCCCGGGTCTTGAGTGCCTCGCGCAGGAGGAATTCGATTTCCGCATTGACGCTGCGCAAGTCCGTGGCCGCAAGCCTTGCCACCGCGCCGTAGAGCGCGGGGTCAAGCCTCAGGGCGAAGGATTTCCTCTCAGCGGACATGGCGCACCGGTCGGGGCTAGTTGTAGAGCGAACCGGTGTTCACGACGGGCTGGGCCTCGCTGTCGGAGCACAGCACGACCAGCAGGTTCGAGACCATGGCCGCCTTGCGCTCGGTGTCCAGCTCGACCACGTTGCGCTCTGCCAGATGGCGCAGGGCCTGGTCGACCATCTCGACGGCGCCCTGCACGATCTTCTGGCGCGCGGCGAGGACCGCCTCGGCCTGCTGGCGGCGCAGCATGGCGCTGGCGATTTCAGGTGCGTAGGCAAGATGCGAGAGCTTGGCCTCGTCGACCATCACGCCGGCGATGTGCAGGCGATCCTGCAGTAACTCGCGCAGGCGGGCGGAGACAAGGTCTGCACCGGCGCGCAGGGTGGGCTCTTCGTGCTCGCCGTGGTCATAGGCGAAGTGCGAGGCGATCTCGCGCACGGCGGTTTCGATCTGGATGTTGACGAAGTCCTCGTAGTGATCGACATCGAAGAGGGCTGCGGCCGTGTCGGTGACCCGCCAGACGACGACGGCGGCGATCTCGATCGGGTTGCCACGCTTGTCGTTCACCTTCAGCTTCTCGCCGGTCACGTTGCGGGCGCGCAGCGAGATCTTGGTGCGACCATACCAGGGGATCACCCAGCGCAGGCCGGGTGTGCGATCGGTGCCCATGTAGTCGCCGAACAGCGTGATGGCTGCGGCCTCGTTGGCCTGAAGCGAGTAGAAGCCCGCAACCGTGAAAATGAACAACACGATGAGAATGCCGCCGATCACCTTGGGGCCGGCAACGAGCGAGGCGATGCCGAGGCCCAGCGCCAACAGCGCGAGGATCAGGATGAAGCCGCCGTTGGCAACGGAGGCCGGCTTTTCGACGGTCTGGTTCAGCGTGTTCTGGGTTGGTGTGCTCTGCATCAATGAGTTCTGGGTCATGGCGCGCCCCTCCGGTTACCTATCAAAGTGATATCATTTTAGTATCTAAAAGCTATTATAGCAAGTCCTTGTTTTTCTGCAGAAATCGGGCCCTGTGGCAGCTGTCGACGGGATGCCTGTTGATCCCGGCAGGCTGCACCCCTAGGTGTCGGCCACCCATTGTTCCAAAGGACAGACAGATGAACCTTCTGCGTTCGATCCCGCGCCTGCTTGCCATCACGATCACATCGGTTGCCCTCACCCTGCCAGCTGCGCTGGCTGCCGATGCCGAGGACAAGGCCCTGACCGATGCCGTTTCAGGTTCCTGGCGAACACCCGCCAACGTGCAGCGCGATGTCTGGCGCAAACCCGTTGACGCGCTGACGTTCTGGGGCCTCAAGCCGGGCATGGCGATCCTGGAACTGTCACCCGGCGGGGGCTGGTGGACCGAAATCCTTGCGCCCTATGCGCGCCTGACGAAAGGCAGCTATGCGGCCACAGCTGCGGACCTGAACAATCCCGACTTGTCGCAAGCTGCACGCGATGCCCGCGCGCAGTTCGAAAAGAGGTTCTCGGACCAGAGCGTCTATGGGACGGTCACCTATGTGAATTTCGGTCCAAAGTCACAGGGGCTGGGTGCGCCGAACTCGGTTGACTTCGTGCTCAATGGCCGCAACTTCCATAACTGGATGGCGAACGGCATGCTGGACAAGGTGATGGCTGAGAGCTTTGCCGTTCTGAAGAGCGGCGGGGTGCTGGCGATCGAGGAGCACCGCAATGCGCCGGGAACCCAGCAGGACCCGAAGGCGCCATCCGGTTACGTCACCGAAGCCTACGTCATCGCTGCTGCCGAGAAAGCCGGCTTCAAGCTTGCTGCGCGCTCGGACCTCTATGCCAACCCGAAGGATGACCGCGATCATCCCTTCGGCGTGTGGACGCTTCCGCCTGTGCGGCGGACGGCGCCCCAGGGGCAGCCTGCCGATCCGAATTTCGACAGTGCGCCCTATGATGCGATTGGCGAGAGCGACCGCATGGCCCTGCGGTTCGTGAAACCGTAAGGCCTGGCGAGGATTGCTGCTGGCGTCGAGCCCCGGTGCCAATAACCGGCCGGGGCTCGAGAAAACCTAGGGTGTCAGCACGATCTTGCCCATCACCTTGCGGGCGTCCATGTCGTTCAGGGCCTCAGCGACCTGGGTGAACTTGTAGGTCTTCGAGACGTAAGGCTTGAGCTTGCCTTCGCGGACCCAATCCATGAGTTCGTTCAGGTTGGCCTGGTTGCCCTTGGGGTCGCGCGCGGTGAAGGCGCCCCAGAAGACGCCCACGATCTGGCAACCCTTAAGCAGCGTCAGGTTCAGCGGGATCGAGGGGATGCCGGCGGGGAAGCCCACGACGAGGTAGCGGCCTTCCCAGGCGATCGAGCGCAGGGCGGGTTCGGCGTAGCCGCCGCCAACGCCGTCATAGATGACATCGGCGCCATCGCCGCCGAGGACCTTCTTGAAATCCTCGGCGAGCTTCTTCTGCGCGTCGCGGTCGAGGTTGCCGGTGGGATAAACCACGCCCGCATCAGCGCCACGCTTGATGCAGAGATCGACCTTTTCCTGGCTGGAACAGGCGGCAATGACGCGTGCGCCGAGGACCTTGCCGATCTCGACGGCTGCCAGACCCACGCCACCGGCGGCGCCGAGGACGAGGAGCGTCTCGCCTTTCTTCAGCTTCGCGCGGTCCTTCAGGGCGTGATGCGAGGTGCCGTAGGTCATCACGAACGCCGAAGCATCGACGAAGTCCATGTTGGCGGGGAACTGGATGCAGCGGGCTGCGGGGGCGGCCACTTCCTCGGCGAAGCCGCCAAAGCCTGTCGAGGCGAGGACGCGATCGCCGACCTTCACGTTGGTCACACCGGCGCCCACTTCCTTGACGATGCCGGCCACCTCGCCACCGGGCGAGAACGGCAGAGGCGGCTTGAACTGGTACTTGTTCTGGATCACGAGGAGGTCGGGGAAGTTCACGCCAGCAGCCTTGACGGAAATGACCACCTGGCCTGCGTCGGCCCTGGGGCTCGGGACGTCCTCGACAACGAGGCTTTCGGGCGGGCCATAGGCCTTGCAGAGAACGGCTTTCATTGGGTTTCTCCCTTGGTGTCGCTTGCGTGGGCGACGTTAGTCGAGCGCGCCCAAAACGCCAAGCGCGGCGGTGATGCGCCGCTCGCCGACCACGTCGCCGCGCCAGTTCCTGAGGGGCGGGTTGCGGTGGCGCGCGATGCGCGGGTCATCGGGGTCGGCCTCGCCGAGCAGGACGAGCAGTTGCGCCATCACGGTTTCGGCCGCGCGCGTGCCGCCGTCATCGATCTTCAGCGCAATGCCGAGGCCCTGCTCCGGCAGGGCGGCCATGAAGACAGCCTCGGCCCCGGTCTTCACGACGGTGCGGCCCCGGGCGGCCGAGATCAGGTCAGCGCAGGCGCGCCCTGTCCCTGAAACCAGAACGGGGTGGGCTTTCCAGGCGGACACGAGGCGCTCGGCGGCGGCAGCCCTTGCAGGGGCGAGGCCTGCGGGGTTTGCCAGGCGTGCCATGCCCAGGGCGAGGCCCGACAGCGGGATCGCATAGTTCGGCGCCGCGCAGCCGTCGATGCCGACAGGCATGGCGTCCGGCGCCACGCCGCACATTTCGGCAATCGCGGCACGCACGTGTGCCTGGACGGGATGAGCGGGCTGCTCGTAGCCGGCCACCGGCGCGCCGAGGTGGCGGGCCAGCGTTAGGAAGCCCGTGTGCTTGCCCGAACAGTTGTTGTGCAGGCGGCAAGGCTTCTCGCCTGCGCGGATCAGGTCGTGGGCGCTCTTCTCGTGGTAGGGCAGATGGGGGCCACAGGCGAGATCGGGCTCGGTGCAGCCGATGCGGGAGAGCCAGGCTGCGACGCGGGAGGTGTGCATGGGCTCGCCGGAGTGGGAGGCGCAGGCCAGCGCCAGTTCCTCGTCGGTGACACCCGCGGCAGCGGCGGCGCCCGTCTCGACAAGCGCGAGGGCCTGGAGGGCCTTATAGGCCGACCGAGGGTAGACGGGCCGCGTGACGGCACCCCAAGCTGCCCTGAGCGTGCCTGCCGCATCGCAGACGACGGCAGCCCCCCTGTGGGCGCTCTCGACCATGTTGCCCCGAACCAGTTCGACGAGCACTGGGTTGGTCACGGTGTCCTCGAGCTCCTGTCCTGATGTGGCAAATGCCCCGATGCAGGGCGCGGGTTTAGCAAAATCGTAAATGGCGCGTCACGCGACATCTTCACGACAGAAGGGGCTTCACAAACGGGTCCCAATTGAGCCACACATGGGTCGGGCGGGCAGTCTCGAGCGGATCGAGCCCTGCCCCGGCTTTCCACTGAACGCATGAGGATCGACTGATGGCACTCTTCCCCCGCACCAAATCCCTCGGGCGCCTTGCGCTGGCGATGTTCGGCATGGGCGCGGCAGCCACGGCGGCGCTGGCGCAGCCCACGCCACCCACCCAGCTTGGCGCCTTCGGGGACTGGGAGGCCTACAAGGGCACGGATGCCCGCGGCACGGTCTGCTACGTCATCTCGGCTCCCAAGACCAAGGAGCCGGCTGCGGCCAAGCGCGGGCAGATCTATTTCCTGGTTTCGACCTGGCCCGGATCGAGCGTGGCGAACGAGCCGTCGATCATGATCGGCTATCCGTTCAAGGATGGCTCGACCGCCACGGTCGAAGTAGGTGCCGACACCTTCGAGTTCTTCACCAAGGAAGACGGCGCCTGGCTTAACACGAAGCCCGACGAGGGACGGCTCGTGGCGGCCATGCGCGCCTCGGGCGAACTCACGGTTAAGGGCATGTCGCGCCGCGGAACGCTGACTACCGACACCTATTCGCTGAAGGGCATATCCGCCGCACTCGACAAACTGGCCGAAGGCTGCAAATAGACTGTCGAGGCCGGAACCGGAACCCGTAGGGGCGGCCAGGTGCCGCCCCTTCTGCTTTCGGGGATGACCCCGAAGGTCCGGCGACGCAGCTTGCAGGCCATTCAAAGACGCATGAGCACGAAGACAAACCTGGTGGGACTGACGCGCGAGGGACTGGCGCAGGCGCTTCTTGGTGCCGGCGTCGAACCCAAGCAGGTGTCGATGCGCGTGCAGCAACTGTGGAACGCCACGTATGTGCAGGGTGTGACGGACTTCGACGGCATCACGACGCTTGCCAAGCCGCTGCGCCAGGAACTTTCAGGCGTGTTCGCGCTGGCGCGGCCCGAGGTGGTCACGGCGCAGGTCTCGCGCGACGGCACGCGCAAGTGGGTGATCCGCTTTGCGCCCGGCATCGAGATCGAGACCGTGTTCATTCCCGACGAGGATCGCGGGACGTTGTGCATCTCGAGCCAGGTCGGGTGCACGCTGAGCTGCCGGTTCTGCCATACCGGAACGCAGAAGCTGGTTCGCAACCTGACAGCGGCAGAGATCGTCTCGCAGGTGCTGGTGGCGCGCGACGACCTGAAGGAGTGGCCGCGCGCGGGGCGCAACAGCGAAACGCGGCAGATCACCAATGTCGTGATGATGGGCATGGGCGAGCCGCTCTACAATTTCGAGAATGTGCGCGATGCCATCAACGTGATCGCGGATGGCGAGGGACTGTCGCTGTCGAAGCGGCGGATCACGCTTTCGACAGCGGGCGTGGTGCCGATGATCCCGCGGGCGGGAGAGGAAATCGGCTCGATGCTGGCGATCTCGCTGCATGCGCCGCGCGACGATGTGCGTGACGTGATCGTTCCGCTGAACAAGAAGTACCCGATCAAGGAACTGCTCGAGGCGTGCCGGGCCTATCCGGGGCTTTCGAATGCGCGGCGGATCACCTTCGAGTACGTGATGCTGAAGGGCGTGAACGATTCCAATGCGGATGCGCGGGAGCTCGTGAAGATCATCCGCGGCATCCCGGCCAAGATCAACCTGATCCCCTTCAATGCGTGGCCGGGCGCGCCCTATGAGTGCTCGGACTGGGAGCGGATCGAGGAATTCGGCGAGATCGTGAACCGCGCCGGCTATGCCTCGCCGATCCGCACGCCGCGCGGACGGGACATCATGGCAGCCTGCGGGCAACTGAAGAGCGAGAGCGTCAAGCAGCGCGCCAGCGAGCGCATGGCCGAACTGCGCAGCCGCGACATCGGACGAATGCCAAGCTAGGAACAGGTGCATGTCGAAGAAGAACATCAAGCGGGTGGTGCTTGCCTATTCGGGTGGCCTTGACACGTCGGTGATCCTGAAGTGGCTGCAGCAGGCCTATGGGTGCGAAGTCGTGACCTTCACGGCAGACCTTGGGCAGGGTGAGGAACTGGAGCCGGCGCGCAAGAAGGCGCTGATGCTTGGCATCAAGCCCGAGCACATCTTCATCGAGGACCTGCGCGAGGAGTTCGTGCGCGACTATGTGTTCCCGATGTTCAGGGCGAATGCGCTCTACGAGGGACAGTACCTGCTGGGTACCTCGATTGCGCGGCCGCTGATCGCCAAGAAGCAGATCGAGATCGCCGAGAAGCTGGGTGCGGATGCGGTTTCGCACGGCGCCACCGGCAAGGGAAACGACCAGGTCCGGTTCGAGCTTACCTATTATGCGCTCAAGCCCGACATCCATGTCATCGCGCCGTGGCGCGAATGGGAACTTGAAAGCCGCACAAAGCTGATCGACTTTGCCGAAAAGCACCAGATCCCGATCGCCAAGGACAAGCGCGGCGAGGCGCCGTTCTCGGTTGACGCAAACCTGCTGCACTCGTCCAGCGAGGGGAAGGTCCTGGAGGATCCGGCGGTCGAGGCGGAAAGCATCGTCTACCAGCGCACGATCAGCCCTGAGGAAGCGCCCGACCGGGCCACCTATGTGGAGATCGGATTTGAACGCGGTGATGCCGTGTCGATCGATGGCAAGGCCATGTCGCCGGCAACCTTGCTCACCGCGCTGAACGCGCTTGGAAAGGCCAATGGCATCGGACGGCTTGACCTGGTCGAGAACCGCTTCGTGGGCATGAAGAGCCGGGGTGTCTACGAGACGCCAGGCGGCACGATCCTGCATGCAGCCCATCGCGGCATCGAATCGATCACGCTCGACCGTGGGGCTGGACACCTGAAGGACGAGCTGATGCCGAAATATGCGGAGCTTGTCTATTACGGGTTCTGGTTCTCGCCTGAGCGCGAGATGCTGCAGGCGCTGATCGACAAGAGCCAGGAATATGTCACCGGAACCGTGAGGATGAAGCTCTACAAGGGCAATGCGACGGTGGTGGGACGCTCGTCGCCCTACTCGCTCTACCGGCAGGACTATGTGACGTTCGAGAAGGACAGCGTCTACAACCAGAAAGACGCCGAGGGCTTCATCAAGCTGAATGCCCTCAGGCTGCGGCTTCTGGCAGCGCGCAACCAGTCGGTCGGCAAGTAAGGGATTGATGCGGCCGCGCCTTGTGGGCGGCCGCCTCGCCACTCAGTGCGGCAGCAGGCTCAAGGCCGCATTGCGCAAGCCGTCGCGATCATGGATGCCGCGGCGGGCCATCTCGACGATATGGCGTGCCACACGCGTCTCGGTCTCGAACGGCAGCGCGAATCCCTTGCGGCGCTCGGCCGCTTCGGTGATCGCTGCGTCGAAGGCCTCGCGGATCGTGCGCAGCACGATCGGGTTCAGCGGATTGTGAATGGTGATGTTGCCCGTCTGCATGACATACCCCCTTGCTGTGCGGCTTCTCTTACGGGCCGCATTGCCTAAAGCTACAGGGAATTCGTTTAGCCAAGGGTCATGCTGAACGCGCCGCAAGGGGCATACGATCAGAGGCGGTCGCAATAGATTTCGAATGTATTGCCGTCGGGATCCTTCAGGCGAGCGCAGAAATAGTCTTCACCCCTGAAGGTCGCTGGAACACCCAGGTGGGTGGCCCATGTCTCGACGGCAGAGCGGGATTCCACGCGGAGGCCGAAGTAAAATACTTCGCCCGGGCGTAGCGGCTCACCCTTCACGACGAAAAATGGAAATGCCGGGCCGAGCAGCTTGTGGCCTCGGACCTTGAGGTTCAGGCGGTCGGCGTACCATTGTGCAAGTACCTCGGGGTCACTGGTCGGTATGCTGAGGGGGCGGGCCGACGCTACGCTACAAATCAGAGTTCGGCCGGTGCGCTCATGCCAGCCTGCGCGCAGGCTGCCAGAACCGTGTTGCGCAGCAGACAGGCCCGGGTCATTGGCCCCACGCCGCCGGGTACGGGCGTTATGGCCGAGGCGACCTGCAGCGCCTCGTCATAGGCGACGTCGCCGTAAAGCTTCGACTTTCCGCCCGGCAGGTCGACGCGGTTCATGCCCACGTCGATCACGATTGCGCCGGGCTTGATCCAGGAGCCCCTGACCATCTCGGCGCGGCCAACGGCGGCCACGAGAATGTCGGCGCGCGAGACGACGTCCTTCAGGTCGCGGGTCCGCGAGTGCGCCGTGGTGACGGTGCAGTTCTCCTGCAGAAGCAGCTGACCCATGGGCTTGCCGACCAGCTGTGAGCGGCCAATCACGACGGCATCGAGGCCCTCGAGCCTGGGGCGCACCGACTTGATGAGCATGAGGCAGCCTTGCGGCGTGCACGAGACAAGG
The DNA here is from genome assembly GCA_036840015.1 of Micropepsaceae bacterium. GTDB lineage: Bacteria > Pseudomonadota > Alphaproteobacteria > Micropepsales > Micropepsaceae > SZUA-430. Next base: position 2,475 of record DAISVV010000080.1, on the reverse strand, counting down.
CCCGGGCGGCCGCTGGCGAGGCGGCCGGCGCTGAGTGCGGTCAGGCCGTCGACATCCTTGTCGGGCGACAGCACGTCCAGCACGGCTTCCTGCCGGACTTGCGCCGGCACCGGGAACTGCACAAGCACACCATGGACCGAAGGGTCTGCGTTCAGACCACGCACCACGTCGAGAACTTCCTGCTCACTTGCGGTTGCAGGGAGCTTGATGTCGCGGGAGTCGATGCTGACCTCGCGAGCGTCGCTGACCTTCAGGCGCACGTAGATCTCGCTGGCGGGATCGTTGCCGACGAGTACGACGGTCAGGCCAACGGGAGTGCCCTGCTTCTGCCGGAATGCTTCGGCTGCGGCCTTGACGCGCTTCCTGACCCCTGCCGCGAATTCCTTGCCGTCGATGATCCTTGCCGTCATTCAAGTCCTCCCGCGCAGGGTCGCCGTTGCCCGTTCAAGAGCCTGCCCTGCTGCCTGCAGCCTGACGGTCTTCAAGCGCGAGGACTGGCCGGATGCAAGTGACAAAGTGGATGCCGGGACGCCGAGTTCCCCAGACAGGAGATCGATCAGGGCGCAGTTGGCCTTCCCGTCCTCGGGAATGGCCTGGACATGGGCCGACAGGCCGACGCGGTCTCCCGCCTGCATGGGCCCGCCGAGGGCATCACGGCGGGTGCCGGGGGCAGGCGGATGAAGATGTCGATGCCTCCGGGCGCGGGCCTGAAGACCTCCGGCGCGCTAGAAGAAGATCCCGAGGCGCAGCTTGTCGACGAGGATCTGGATGACCGAGATGCCCAGCAAGGCCACAACGGGCGACAGGTCGAGGCCACCCATCGGGGGAAGGCGGCGGCGGATGGGCCGAAGGACGGGCTCGGTCACGGTGTCAAGGAAACGCTGGATCCTGAACACTTCGGGGCGGAAGCCGTTGATGACCCGGAAGGTGACGAGGAGGCTGAGGACCACGGCTGCGATGATGATCCAGCTGTACAGGCCCAAGACCGTGTTGACGAACTGCAGCACAAAATCCATGGGAGCGTGGCCCTTTCCTGCGAGAATCGCCGATAATCTGCGAGGGATGTAGCCATTGCTCCGGGCCGCAGCAAGGGCGGGGGCGCGCGGATGCGCGGCTTGACACCGGGAGCGCCTGCCTCCTACAAGACCTGCCTCTGTCGGGACCCGGCTTTCCGGGCTTCCCGGGCGCATATGGGGCTGTAGCTCAGTTGGGAGAGCGCCTCGTTCGCAATGAGGAGGTCAGCGGTTCGATTCCGCTCAGCTCCACCATGTGCGCCCCTTGGAAGGTGCCTGGACGGCCCCTGGTAAACCAGCTCTTAACCTTCCGCGCCCGGCGTTGCAGCAATCTGGCGTTTACGGCCGGGATGCGAGAGTGCGGGGCTCGCGAATGCGCATCTGCAAAGGCCCTGGCTCGAACGATGATCCTCCGGTTCCTCACGATCCTGCTCGTCTGCGCCTGCGTGGCCATTCAACCGGTGCAGGCCGGCGGCGGCGGCGGTGGCCATGGCGGTGGCGGCCACGGCGACAAGAAGAAGGAAAAGGCGTCGAAGGAGCCCAGCGCGCCCAAGCACCATCGCGAGATCACGACGCTTGAATCCTGGGTCTCGGTCTTTCCGATCGCGATTTCGGTCGTTCAGGATGACAGGGTGCGCGGCCAGTTCCAGGTCTGGCTTGGCATGGACGTGCCTGACGAGAAGCTTCGGGCGCATGCCGAAGCGATCAAGCCACGGCTCCGGGATGCGTGGATGACGCGGCTCAGCCAGTATGCATCAACCACGTTGCGGGCGCGCAAGCCTGCGAATGTCGATGACCTATCGCGGCTGCTGCAGTCCACGGCCGACGAGACACTGGGGAAACCCGGGTCGCGCGTGCTGCTGGGCTCGGTCATCGTCAACATGCAGTAACGGCGGGTCGGCTGATCCCCCGGGGGCTTCCGTCGGCCGGGTCCCGGGTCTAAGCTTGTTCCATGACGACTGCGCCACTCATCATCGTTTCGCATCCCCACCGTTCGCTCGGCTCGGTGGGCTTCCGCGCCCTGCTGTGCGTCGTGATCGGCGCGAATGCGATCGGTGCCATCTATTTCTCATCGCTGGGTGCCTGGCCAGTTGCAGGGTTCATGGGGCTTGACGTGATTGCCGTCCTTGTGGCCTTCCGGCTGTCCTATGCTCAGGCGCGCGCCTTCGAGCGGATCAGCATCGACCCAGCCCACATCGTCATCGAGCAGTGCGATGCGAAGGGAAAAATGACGAGCGAGCGATTTCCTTCCTATTGGGCGCAGGTCGTCTTCGAGGGTGACGAGACACAGGGACAGATCCGGATCCGCAGCCATGGTCGCTCGATCGCGGTGGGCACCCATCTGCCGGGGCCGGAGCGGCACGTCTTTGCCAGTCGCCTCAAGGATGCGCTGCGCGAGGACCGTTCGTCAGTGACCGGCGTCGAGACCTAGCACATCACGCATGCTGAAAATGCCTGGGAC
>DAISVV010000079.1:0-12418 GCA_036840015.1 Micropepsaceae bacterium | reverse complement strand
GTCGTATGAAGTCTGCCTCGAGGTCACCCGTAGCTCAGCGGGATAGAGCACCAGACTTCGAATCTGGGGGTCGGAGGGTCGAATCCTTCCGGGTGCGCCATTTTCGTGGCCCGAGCCTGTTACAGAAGATACACTTTCGTCAGATGTTTTTCGGTTTGAGCCTGCCGGGTTGCTGGTGGGTCTCCCTCTGGTTTTTGCCGCTCTGGAACAATACATGAACATTTGGCCTGGTGACAGGCGGCGCGGTGACGCAGGGGCGGGGCTGGCTAGTTGCCCTTGTAGGTGGGCTTGCGTTTCTCGAAGAAGGCCGTGACCGCTTCCTTCATGTCCTCGCTGTGGGCGGTCAGCAGCCACTGGTCGGCGTCCATGTGCATGACGGCGGCGTCGAGGGCGGAGGTGTAGCGGTTGATCGAGCGCTTGATCATCTGGACGGCGATCGGGGGCAGGGCGGCGTATTCCTCGGCCCAGGCGCGGGCTGTGGCGTCAAGGTCCTTCGCCGGGACGACTTCGTCCACGAAGCCCCAGGACAGGAGGGTCGCGGCGTCGAAGAGCTTGCCCGACATGATCATGCGCTTGGCGCGTGCGGGGCCGATGAGGTTCACGCAGACGGGAACGGCGTTCCACATCAGGTTGATCCCCATCTTCACCTCGCCGTAGCCGGCGCGGGTCGTGTCGGCGGCAATGCGGAAGTCGCAGGCGGTCGGGATGCCGGCGCCGCCGCCGGTCGCCACGCCCTTCATGGCGCAGATCACGGGTTGGTGGATCTCCTGGAGGGCGCGCATCATCAGGCCGCCTGTCTCAAGCGCGCGGCGGCGGATGAGCATGGACTGGGGATCGCCCTGGAAGCGGGGCTGGCTCAGGTCGGCGCCAATCGAAAAATCATTGCCGGTGGCGGTGACGATGACGGCGCGCGTCCTTTCGTCGGCGGCAAGGCTGCGGGCGAGGCGCTCGATCTCCTCGAGCATCTCGTTGGTCAGCGCGTTGCGCTTCTCCGGCCTGTCAATCGCCAGGGTGGCGATGGCGCCGTCACGGGTGAGGGAGATCGTGTTGCGGGTCATGGTCCGGGTGCCGGCAGGGTGGCGGTGACAGTGCGGGCGTGCACTGTCACCGTATTTTTTCAGGTAACCGGGAAGCCGCGGTCACGCATCAGGGCGTTGGTGTCGACGTCACGGCCGCGGAAGCGGCGGAAAGCCTCGTCCGGCGGGATCGAATTGCCGACGCTCATGATGGAATCCTCGAGGAGCTTGCAGGCATCCTTGTTGTAGAGGCCGCCCTTTTCCATGAAGCCCTCGAAGACATCGGCCGTCATCGTGTCGGCCCAGATATAGACGTAGTAGCCGGCGGAGTAGCCGTCACCGGAGAAGATATGGCCGAAGGCCGTCGGGCGGTGGCGCAGGACGATTTCCTTCGGGCAGCCGATCTCCTCGAGCGTCGCCTTCTCGAACTCGACGGGGTCGATGTCCTTGCCGGCGATGTCGAGGGTGTGGATCTTCATGTCATAGAGCGCGGATGCCAGGTACTCGACCGTGGCAAAGCCCTGGTTGAAGTTCTTGGCTTCAAGGACCTTGTCGACGAGTTCCTGCGGGATGGGCTTGCCGGTCTTGTAGTGCAGGGCGAAGCGGCTCAGGACCTCCTTCGTGGGGAACCAGTACTCCATGACCTGGCTCGGGAACTCGACGAAGTCGCGCTTGACGCTGGTGCCGGCCAGTGTCGGGTAATTCACGTTCGACAGAAGGCCATGGATGGCGTGCCCGAATTCGTGGAACAGGGTCGATGCGTCGTCCCACGAGATCAGCACCGGTTCGCCGGGCTTTGCCTTGATGTAGTTGCAGTTGTTCGAGACGATGGGCAGGTGCGTTTCCCTGAAGCGCTCCTGGGTCCGGTACTCGGTCATCCAGGCGCCCGAATTCTTGCCGGCGCGCGCGAAGGGGTCGAAATAGAAGAGGCCGACCTGCTTGCCGTTGCGCCTCACGTCATAGACCGACATGTCGGGGTGGAAGACGGGGATGCCCGAGAGTTTCACGAAGTCGAGGCCGAAGACCTGCTTGGTGGCCCAGAGCATGCCCTCGAAGATCTTGTCGAGCTGGAGGTATTCCTTCACCTCGTTGCGATCGATGTTGTACTTGGCCTTGCGGACCTTCTCGGCATAATAGCGATAGTCCCAGGGCTCGATCGTGATCTTCGCCCCCTCGCTGTCGGCGATCGCCTGCATGTCGGCGACCTCTTCCTTCACGCGGCCGACGGCTGCCTTCCAGACCTTGGTCATCAGGTTCATGGCGTTCTCGGGGGTCTTTGCCATGTTGTTGTCGACCATCCAGTGGGCGTGGGTCGGGAAGCCCAGCAGCTTGGCGCGTTCGGCGCGCAGCTTGAGGATCTCGCTGATCACCTTGCGGTTGTTGTATTCGCCCGGATTGTCGCCCCGCGAGACCCACATGCACCACCCTTTCTCGCGCAGCTCGCGCCGGTCGGCGTAGGTGAGGAACGGCTCCATGGAGGAGCGGGTGTTCGTGAAGACCCACTTGCCCGGCTGCTTGGCCTCGGCCGCGGCCTGCGCGGCGGCGTCGCGCATGGGCTGGGGCAGGCCTGCGAGGTCGGCCTCGTTGTCGATGACGAGGGTGTAGTTCTCCTCGTCGTGGAGCTGGTTCTGGCCGAACTTGGTATAGAGCGAAGCGAGCTTGCCGTTGATTTCCTTCAGGCGCGCCTTGTCCTCGGCGCCAAGGCCTGCGCCGCGGCGGGCGAAGCGGTCGTAGTGGACTTCCACGAGGCGCAGCTTCTCGCCTGTGAGGCCATCGGCCTTGCGGTTGTCGTAGACCGTCTTGATGCGCTGGAAGAGCGCGTCATTCTGGATGATCTCGTCATTGAAGGCCGAGAGAATGGGGGCCATCTCCTCCTCGATCTTCTGCATCTCCTTGTCGTTCATGTTCGACGTGTAGACGTAGAAGAAGTTGGTCGCGCGTCCCAGCGGGCGGCCCATGTCCTCGAAGGGCTCGATCGTGTTCTCGAAGGTTCCCATCGAGCGCTGTGCGGTGAGGCGGCGTATTTCGTCACGGGCGAGGTCCATGCCCTTCATCAGGGCAGGCTTGAAGTCCTGCTTGCGGACGCGGTCGAAACGCGGCAGGCCGCTGTGGGGGCCAACCCATGGATCAAGGAGGGGGCCCATGGATGGCGTCTTTGCTTCAGCGTTCATGGTGATTCCCGTTGTGGAGATCGAGAGCGCGGCGGTCGCCGTGGCGCCCTTGAGGAAGGTACGTCGTTCCATTCGGTGGAGTTCCCTGTCAGTGCCCGCAGGACGCGGGCCATGGTGCCATTCTAGCGAATCCGGGGGGGAGGCTGCCAAGGGGCTTGTCAGTGGCGTGTGAATTGGGCGGTTTTTGCGCTTGATCCCCGGGCGGCGATGCGTAGTTTGCGCTGCAAACCAAACGAGCGGCAGTGAGGGTTCGTGCGTAGCTATTCTTCCGGCGTCGAGTATCGTGTGCTTCCCGGCAGGGGGCGCTGCGTCTTTGCAACGCGGGACATCGCGCAAGGCGAGCTTTTGATCGCCGATCCGATCATCCTGGTTCCCGGGGACCAGTCGGACTTCACTGACCAGACGACCGTTGGGCGCTACGTGTTCCAGTGGAACGAGGACGATGACCTCTGCGTGGTGCTTGGCTTTGGCAGCCTGATCAACCACGGCCTTCCCGAGAACGTGTCGCTGGTGTCCAATTACAAGGACCAGACCATGGAATTCTATGCCCTGCATGACATCAAGGCAGGGGAGGAGCTGGTCTATGACTATGGCCATGATGTGGACGAGCTTGTGAGCTATTACGGCATACCCCGCGCGGCCGCCGAGGCCGGCCGGTAGGCTTTTTCGGCATTGACAGCGTTCGGGGAGGTTGCGTGCGGGCGCAACCTCCTTTCTATTTGGGGCTCATGCGGTCGTACCGCATCGAGGGGAGAGCCATTGCATGGATCCGCGCCAGGTCAGGACAGCTGCTGACGCCCGTGCCATCGTCGAGCAGCGCGGGCTGTCTCACGTTAAGGTCGGCGTCTTCGATGCCGACGGGATCCTGCGGGGCAAATACATGGGGCGCGAGAAATTCTTCTCGGCGCTCGAGAAGGGTTTCGGCTTCTGCGACGTGGTGCTCGGCTGGGACTCGAACGACCAGCTTTATGACAACGTCAAGCTGACGGGCTGGCATACCGCCTATCCGGACGCGAATGTCCGGGTGCTCCCGCAGACTTGCCGCGCCTTGCCGCTGGAGGGGGACATGCTCATGTTCCTCGCCGAATTCGAAGGTGCCGCAGAAGAGTGCTGTCCACGCGGTGTCCTGCGGCGGGTGCTGCAGCGGGCCGACCGACAGGGGTATTCGGTGTCGGCGGCGGCCGAGTTCGAGTTCTTCCTGTTCGAGGAGACACCCCATTCGGTACGCGAGAAGGGGTATCGCAACCTGCGCAACATCACGCCCGGGTTCTTCGGCTATTCGACGCTGCGCTCGTCGGTGCATGCCGAGTTCTATCACGACCTGATGAAGCTCTGCGCCGGCATGGACTTTCCGCTGGAGGGACTGCACACGGAGACGGGGCCGGGCGTACTGGAGGCGGCGATCGTGCATTGCGAGGCGCTGGAGGCGGCCGACCGTGCGGCGCTGTTCAAGACCTATTGCAAGGTGCTGGCGCAGCGTCGGGGCTGGATGGCGACCTTCATGGCGAAGTGGTCGCGGGACTGGCCGGGGCAGTCCGGGCATCTCCACATGTCGCTGAAGGACAAGGCCTCGAACAGCGTGTTCTTCGATGCCAACGATACCCATGGCATGTCGCAGGCGATGCGATGGTTCGTTGGCGGTCAGCAGCGCCTGATGCCTGAGCTCCTTGCCATGGTGGCCTGCACCGTCAATTCCTATACGCGGCTCATTCCCGGGTTCTGGGCGCCGACGGATGCGACGTGGGGTATCGAGAACCGGACCTGTGCGCTGCGCGTCATCAAGGGATCGGCCAAGAGCCAGCGGGTCGAGTACCGGATCGCGGCTGCCGATATCAATCCGTACATTGCGCTGGCCTGCGCCATCGGATCGGGGCTGTGGGGGATCGAGAACCGGATCGAACCAGACCCTGCCATCACGGGCAATGCCTATGAGAGGACTTTTCCTGCGGAACGCGCCCTGCCGCGAACGCTGTTCGAGGCCGCTGAGAGGCTTGAGGCGTCTGCGCCTGCGCGCGAGCTGTTCGGCGATGCGTTCGTCGAGCACTATTCGGCCACGCGCAAATGGGAAGAGCGGGAGTTCCGAAAGGCCATCACCGACTGGGAGATGGCGCGTTATTTCGAGATCATCTGAGGGCCGGCATGAGGGTTCCAAACATCAACGCCACGCGCCTGGGACTGGCGGATGGCGGCCTTGGCGTCGGCCTGCTTTATGAATATCTGCCGGGACTGACCCGTGATGAGGCACTAGAGCTGTTCGGCGTTGCCGGCAAGTCGCGTGCACCGGTGTTCGTGCATGCGCGTGCAGCGGAACAAGCGGATCCGGATCACCTGCTCGCGCCGTTGCAGGAAATGATCGCCGACAGTGCGGCGACCGGCGCGCCGGTGCATTATTGCCATATCGGCTCGAAGGGGCAGGGCTCGGTCAGCTTGCTGCTCGGCCTGATTGATGGCGCCCGCAAGCGGGGGGTCGATGTCACGACCGAAGTTTATCCCTATACCGCAGCGGGCACGATCATTGGCAGTGCGATCTTCAACCCTGGTTGGCAGAAGCGCCTGGGCATCGATTACGGTGATCTTGAATGGCCCCCCACCGGCGAGCGGCTTACCGCCGAAACCTTTGCAGAGTACCGTGCGCAATATCCATCGGCTGGGGTCATCCTGCACCTCATTCCCGAAGCAGCAGTGGAAGCCGCGATGGCCCATCCTGACGTCATGATCATTTCGGATGCCGGCGAGATCGTTAAAGGTGCGGGTCATCCGAGGTCGACGGGCACCTTTGCCCGCACGCTCGGCCTCTATGTGCGCGAAGAGCGTACGCTCTCGCTGATGGATGCCCTCGGCAAGATGACTTTGCTGCCCGCCCGCCGCCTCGAAGGCGTCGCCCCGATGATGCGGCGCAAGGGTCGCGTGCAGGTTGGTGCGGATGCCGACTTGACGGTCTTCGACCCCGATACGGTGAAGGACATGGCGACGTTCCGCAAACCGGGCGAGGCCTCGGTCGGCATTGCCCATGTCATTGTCGGCGGGCAGCTGGTCGTCGAGCGCGGGGCGATCGTTCCCAAGGCCTGGCCGGGCCAGGGTGTGATTGGTGGAATGTGCTGATTGCCGGGCAAGACCCTGTTATCCGGCTCGAGGCCGATCGTGATCCGTCGTGAATGACCAGCGCCACAGGCCACGAGGCACAAATGAGAAGAGCGGGAGTTCCGCAAAGGCCATCACCGACCGGGGAATGGCACACTGTTTTTAGATCATCGGAGGGACATCATGTCTGACATCGTCTGCATTTCACCCATTGATGGCCATGAGGTCGCCCGGCGGCCCGTTGCCACCGATACCCAAATCGAGGCTACGCTGAAGGCGTCGCGCGAGGCGCAGCGCGCCTGGGCCGAGGTGCCGTTGAAGGATCGTTGTGCGGCGGTCCTGCGCTTCCTTGATGCGATGCTGGCCATGAATCAGGAGATCGTGCCCGAGCTTGCGCAGCAGATGGGCCGGCCCGTCCGGTTCGGCGGCGAGTTCCGCGGGTTCGAGGAGCGCGTACGCTACATGGTCGCCATTGCAGAGGGTGCGCTCAAGCCCGTGCTGCCGGCTGATCCGAAGCCCGGGTTCCGCCGGATGATCAAGCGTACGCCTGTCGGGATCGTGCTTGTCATTGCGCCGTGGAACTATCCCTACCTGACGGCGGTCAACACGATTGCACCGGCGCTGATTGCCGGCAACGCGGTCATCCTGAAGCATGCCTCGCAGACGATCCTGGTGGGTGAGCGCTTCGACCAGGCGATGAAGAGAGCGGGGCTTCCGAAGGGCCTGTTTGCCAACATCGTTTTGGGTCACGAGCAGACAACGAAGCTGCTGGGCTCGGGCTCGGTCAACCACGTGAATTTCACGGGTTCGGTTGCGGGTGGCAAGGCGATCGAGCGGGCTGCGGCCGGCACGTTCACGACGATGGGGCTCGAGCTCGGGGGCAAGGATCCGGCCTATGTGCGGGCGGATGTGAACCTCGAGCATGCGATCGAGAACCTGGTCGATGGGGCGTTCTACAATTCCGGGCAGTGCTGCTGCGGGATCGAGCGCATTTATGTGGATGCGTCGGTTTATGACCGCTTTGTCGACGGGTTTGCGAGCCTGACCCGAAAATACGTGCTTGGCAATCCGATGGACGAGGCCACGACGCTGGGGCCGATGGCGCATACGCGCTTTGCCGACGTGGTGCGCCACCAGACGGCCGAGGCACTGGCCAAGGGGGCGCGGGCGCTGATCGATACCAAGGCTTTTCGTGCGAACCAGGAGGGGACACCCTATCTGGCGCCGCAGGTGCTGACGCAGGTCGACCATTCGATGTCGGTCATGATGGAGGAGAGCTTTGGGCCCGTCGTCGGCATCATGAAGGTCACTTCGGACGAGGAGGCGATCCGGCTGATGAACGATTCGCCCTATGGCCTGACGGCTGGCATCTGGACGCGGGACCTCGAGGCCGCCGAGCGCATCGGAGACCGGATCGCGACGGGCACGGTCTTCATGAACCGCTGCGATTATCTTGATCCGGCGCTTGCATGGACGGGCGTGAAGGGTACGGGGCGCGGGGCGTCGCTGTCGCCGATCGGCTACGAGCTGCTGACACGGCCGAAGTCGTATCACCTGCGTCACCAGATCTAACGGTTGAAAGAGACATGAGCCAGACTTCGAACTGGAATTATCCCACAAGCGTGCGCTTTGGCGCGGGGCGCATCGGCGAGCTTGCGGATGCGTGCAAGGCCAACGGGATCACGCGGCCGCTGTTTGTCACCGATCCCGGACTTGCCGGCTTGCCGATGACGCAGATGGCGTTCGGGTCGCTGAAGGCGGCGGGGCTGGGTGCTGCCTTGTTTTCCGAGATCCGCTCGAATCCGGTCGACAGCAATGTCGAGGCCGGTGTGCGCGCGATGCGCGTGGGCCTTCACGATGGGGTCGTGGCCTTTGGCGGCGGTTCTGCGCTTGATGTCGGCAAGGTCATTGCCTTCATGTCGGGCCAGACGCGACCGATGTGGGACTTCGAGGATGTTGGCGACTGGTGGACGCGGGCTGATCCGAAGGGGATTGCGCCTGTCATTGCTGTGCCGACAACGTCGGGGACGGGGTCGGAGGTGGGGCGCGCGGGCGTGATCACGCATGCGGCGTCGCACACGAAGAAGGTCATTTTCCATCCGAAGATGATGCCGGTCGTCACGATCTGCGACCCCGTGCTGACTGTGGGCTTGCCGCCGGCGATCACGGCGGCTACAGGCCTTGATGCCTTCGCGCATTGCCTCGAGGCTTACTGCGCGCCCGGGTTCCATCCGATGGCCGATGGCATCGCGGTCGAAGGCATGCGACTGGTCAACGAGAACCTCGTGCGCGCCATCACCCGGGGCGATGACCTGGAGGCGCGTGGCAACATGATGGCTGCGGCAGCGATGGGCGCAACCGCTTTCCAGAAGGGCCTGGGTGCCATCCATGCGCTCTCGCATCCGGTGGGCGCGGTGCATGACACGCACCACGGGCTGACGAATGCCGTCTTCATGCCCTATGTGCTTGTGTTCAATCGAAAGGCCATCGAGGCGCGGATTGCGCGGCTGGCCGCCTATCTGGGGCTTTCAGCGTCATTCGACGCCTTCCTGGCACATGTGCTTGAGTTGCGGCGTGCGTCGGGAATTCCGCATACGCTTGGCGGGCTGAATGTCGGCCGTGAGAAGATCGATCAGATTGTCGCGATGGCGATCGTGGATCCGACGGCGGGAGGCAATCCGGTTCCGCTTGATGTTGCCGGGGCGCGCCTGATTTTCGAGAATGCGCTCGCCGGCACATTGTGACGCGCGGCGGTTGTTGTTCGTGAGATGCTGTAGACTGACACGATGATTCCGCCCTGTCCGGGGCGTGTTGCCGGTTCGAGGACGAGACCCATGAGTGCGCTGCGCCTGCTTGTTGTCGAAGGAAACACGGCCGAAGGGCGCGATCGCCACTCTGCCGTTGGTGGGCGTGTGGCAAGCACGCGCTATGCGGATGTGCTGCGGGCGATTGCGCCCGGGGCGCGGGTCGATGTCTGTTTCCCTGCCGATGCAGGCGCCAATCTTCCCGACCGCATGGGGCTTGAGGGCTATGACGGTGTTGCCATCACCGGGTCGTCGCTCAATATCTATGATCTTGGGCCTTCGATCATGCGGCAGGTGGAGCTGGCACGCGCGATCTTCGAGACCGATACGCCCTTCTTCGGTTCCTGCTGGGGGTTGCAGGTGGCAACTGTTGCGGCCGGTGGCACCGTGCGGCGAAATCCGAAAGGTCGCGAGATCGGCTTTGCACGCAGCATCTGCCTGACCGAGGCGGGGGAAGAGCACGATCTCTTCTGGGACAAGCCCACCGTTTTCGATGCGATCACCGTGCATCTCGACGAGATCGAGGAAACCGCGCGCGGCACGACCATCCTGGCCACGAATGCGTGGAGTGCGGTGCAGGCGGCCGAGATCAAGACCCGGCGCTGCACGTTCTGGGGCGTGCAGTACCATCCGGAGTATGCGTTTGCCGACATTGCTGCCGTGTTCCGGCGCATGCGCGAGCCGTGCGTTTCTCAGGGCCTGTTCCGGGGTGAGGCGGATCACGCGCGCCATGTGGAGGAGCTTGAGGCGCTGGAGCGCGACCCGGGCGATGTCGCGCTGGCGTGGCGGCACGGGATCAGTGCGGCGGTGACGGATCAGGCGCTGCGCTCGCGCGAACTCAAGAACTGGATCGAGCGGCTGGTGCTGCCGCAGCGGAGCAAGCGGGGGCGGGGGTAGTTGGTGCATGGGAGCGTACAACTACATTGTCTTTGACGCGGTCTGTCCTGCGTGTGGCGTCACTGGTGCATTCTGTGCGCAGACACATGTAGCCTCTTCTTTCAATGGAGATGATCGTGGTCGCTTCTGTCACCGTTGCTTTGAGCTGAATGAGCCGATGGTCTGGTGGGACAGGAACCATCCGCACTGGTCGGCGTGGATTTATCGTGCGGACTGTGCCAGTCGGGATGGCTCACTGGCTATTGAGGATTGTTATACGGACTGCGAGCATTGCGATGCGGATCTCATGACGGTCATTTGCTTTCGGGATGCAGTTCCCGTTGAGCAGCGAATGCTTCGGGTTGTTCCTAAGTGGAGTTCCGGGACGAAGATTTGGTTCGGCCGCCAGTCTAAGGGACGAATTTAGCTTCTTGGATGTACTGCATCAAAGCGGCGTCTTTCGAGATGACTTCAGGTTTATGCGTGCAAGTGACCTGATGTCGCTTTTCATTGTGGGTTCATAGCTACTTTCCGCTTCCGCGAATGCAGCTTTCAGTCGCGCTTTGACTTTCTCAAACTCGTGGTCTGCACGTTGGCTCTTCTTGGGCAGCTTTGTGTTTTTCATGATTTCAGCCTAGTGGAAATTCCGGCCCTTGGGCAGGACTGTGCGGACATCCCTGGGGTGCTTGTAGAGGTTGTTGCCGGGGGCGGTGCCGCCGGCGGGGACGGGGCAGGCGACTTCGTCGGCGCGGCTGGCGGGCCGGAAGGGTGTTGTGTCGCCGCCCAGCTCGTCGAGCATCGGCGTCAGGTCTTCGATGTGGTCGGCGATGACGTGGATGACGCCGCTTTCGCTCTGCAGCTCGCCGCGGACGAGGGTGAAGCGCGCGCCCAGCACCTGGGGGCGGAACTGCTCGAAGCTTTTTGGCCAGACCACGATGTTGGCGACGCCGGTTTCATCCTCGAGCGTCATGAAGATCACGCCGGAGGCGGTGCCGGGGCGCTGGCGCACGAGCACGAGGCCTGCGACCTGCACCGTGCGGCCGGGGCGTGCGAGGTGGAGGTCGTCGTTTGGGGTCACCTTGCGGTGGTTGAGCTGGTCGCGCAGGAACGAGACGGGGTGCGCCTTCAGCGAGAGGTGAAGGTGGCGATAGTCCTCGACGATGTGTTCGCCGAGCGGCATTGAGGGCAGGGTGAAGTCGACCTCGAACTCCCGCGCGCTGGCCGCGGCGAGCAGTGGCAGGTCGTCCTTGTCGCCGGTGCGGCGCAGGCCGCGGATGACCCAGAGCGCCTCGCGCCTGTCTAGGCCGAGCGAGCGGAAGGCGGCGGCGTCGGCGAGGCGTTCGAGCACGGCGGGCTCGAGGCCTGTACGCAGCCAGAGGTCGCGGATGGAGTCGAAGGGTTGCGTGCGGGCTTCTTCAATGCGGCGGGCGTCATCCTCGTGGAAGCCGGAGACCTGGCGGAAGCCGAGGCGGAGCGCGTGGGTGGTGCGGATCTCGTGGGCCATGGAGGCGTGGCGGCGGTGGATTGCCGGAGAGGCTGTGGGTGTGGCTGGCGTTTTTGAAGGGGGCTCACGCAAAGACGCAAAGACGCCAAGAAGTTGTGTGCAGGAGAGGTTCGTGGCTGTGACGGATGGATTGGTTGCGCGCCTTTGGCGCGCGGGATATTCTTCTTCGTGTAATTTCGTCTTTGCGTGCGGCAAAGAAGCGGCTGATGCTAGGTCGATCGTCTGTGGTTCGAGGGTGTTGTCCCAACATGAGCTGTTGATGTCGACGGGGCGGACTTCGATGCCGTGGTCCTGGGCGTCGCGGACGATCTGGGCGGGGGCGTAGAAGCCCATGGGCTGCGAGTTCAGCAATGCGGCGGCGAAGACGTCGGGGTAGTGGCACTTGATCCAGGACGAGTAATAGACGAGCAGCGCGAAGCTGGCGGCGTGGCTTTCAGGGAAGCCATAGTCACCGAAGCCCTGGATCTGCTTGAAGCAGCGCTCGGCGAAGTCGGGGTCGTAGCCGCGCGCGATCATGCCCTGCACAAACTTTTCCTCGAAGCTGTTGATGGTGCCCATGCGGCGGAAGGTGGCCATGGCGCGGCGCAGGCGGTCGGCCTCCGAAGCGGTGAAGCCGGCGGCGACGATCGCGATGCGCATGGCCTGCTCCTGGAAGAGCGGCACGCCGAGCGTCTTGCCGAGGACGGTCTTCAGTTCCTCCTTCGGGAAGACGATCTCTTCCTGTCCCTGCCGCCTGCGCAGATAGGGGTGGACCATGCCGCCCTGAATGGGGCCGGGGCGCACGATCGCGACCTCGATCACAAGGTCATAGAATTCGCGCGGCTTCAGGCGTGGCAGCATCGACATCTGGGCGCGGCTCTCGACCTGGAAGACGCCGAGGGAATCGGCGCGGCAGCGCAAGTCGGAGACGGCGGGTTAGTGCATCGGGATTGCGGGCGGCGTTGGCTAGGGGCCGTAGTGAAAGTG